>NZ_BHZI01000309.1 GCF_004305975.1 Streptomyces otsuchiensis | reverse complement strand
GAACGAGAGAGGCCCGTGCGGGCCCGGACGGACCGGGCCGGTCGCCCGGCCGCCGCCCGGAGGTGGAGGGAGCGCGCTCGGTGGCGGAGGCGGACCGGGGCGCGGGCACGGCCGGCCCGGTGACCACCAGGTCGACCCAGGCGCTCGGGCCACCGGCGGCGGGGCCGGGCGGCCGCTGGTCACGGAACCGGGTGGTGCCGCTCATCCGTCATCCCTCCTCGCGCGCGGCGTGCGCGCGCGACATCACCTGTGGGCGCCCATTACTGGCATCCGGGGCGGATTGGGGCAAGCCGGCGCGGTCGCGTGCCGGGCGGGGCGCCCCGGGGTCCGGAGCCGGGCCCGGCGCGCGGGGCCGCCTCCCGCAACGGTTCCGCCCTGATCGCGCGGGCGCACGGACCCCGGCGCATACGGCGGGAGACCACCCGAACGGCCGCAGCGACCCCCTCCCCGTCCGGAGCAACGTGGGGCGAACGCTCCCTCGCCGGGCCACCCCGGAGGTGCGAGCGGGAACACAGTCCGGATCAATCGTTCGCCATACACCGAACACGTGTTCTATTCTGGTGGCCGTACAGGAGGAGGTCACATGCGCTGGAACAACCTGAGCGACGACGACCGCGCCGCCGCCCCCGCCCTCTTCGGCACCGACGTGGTGACCCGGACCATCGACACCCCGGAGTTCCGGGGCATCACCTTCCACGAGGTGCGGGCCCGCTCCCTGGTCAACCGGGTCCCCGGTGCCTCCCGGATGCCGTTCGAATGGACCGTCAATCCCTATCGCGGCTGTTCGCACGCTTGTGTCTACTGCTTCGCGCGCAAGACCCACGCGTACCTGGACCTCGACACCGGCACCGGGTTCGACAGCCAGATCGTGGTCAAGATCAACGCCCCGGAGCTGCTGCGCCGGGAGCTGGCGAGCGGCCGCTGGCACGGCGAGCACATCGCCATGGGCACCAACGTCGACTGCTACCAGCGCGCCGAGGGCCGCTACCGCCTGATGCCCGGCATCATCGAGGCGCTCACCGAACGCGCCAACCCCTTCTCCATCCTCACCAAGGGCACCCTGATCCTGCGGGACGCGGACGCCCTGGCCGAGGCCGCCCGCCGCGCGGACGTCGGCGTCTCCGTCTCGGTGGGCTTCGTCGACGAGACACTGTGGCGCTCGGTCGAGCCGGGGACGCCCGCGCCCGAACGCCGCCTCGACGTGGTGCGCACGCTCAGCGCGCGCGGCATCCCCGTCGGCGTGCTGATGGCACCGGTGATCCCCTTCCTCGGCGACTCCCCCGCCCAACTGCGCGCCACGGTCCGGGCGATAGCCGCCGCCGGGGCCACCTCGGTCACCCCCCTGGCGCTCCATCTGCGGCCCGGCGCCCGGGAGTGGTTCCTCAGCTGGCTGGACCGGCACCATCCGGGTCTGACCTCCTCCTACCGCGGGCTGTACGCCGACGGCGCGTACGCGCCCCGCTGGTACCAGCGCCGCATCACCGGGCAGGTCCACGAGCTGGCCGCCGAGTACGGCATCGGCCCGGTACCGCCCGGCGCCCACCGAGCGGTTCCCGAGCGGAACGACGGACCCGCCGACGGCTCCCCTCCCCCGCCGGCCGGCACCCAGCTGACCCTGCTGTGACGGCGCGGACGCCCCCGGCCACCGGGAGGGTCGCGACGCCCGTACCATCGTCCCCGTGCGCATTCTGACGTGGAATCTGTGGTGGCGGTTCGGGCCCTGGGAGGAGCGTCGGAAGGCGATCCTCGCCGTGCTGCGCGAGGTCCGGCCGGACGTGATCGCGCTCCAGGAGGTCTGGTCGGCGGGACCGGACAACCTCGCGGCGCTCCTCGCCGACGAGCTGGAACTGGAGTGCGTCTTCGCGCCCGCCGGAGTCCCACCGCACTGGCACGGCCACACCGACCCCTCGGTCGGTGTCGGCAACGCCGTCCTCAGCCGCTGGCCCATCGCCGAGAGCGAGGTACGGGCCCTGCCGGACGCCGGGGGGCCCGCCGAGGGGCGGGTCGCCCTCTACACACTGATCGACGCCGGCGCCGCACGGGTGCCGCTGCTGACGACCCACCTGCACGCGGTGCCCACCGGATCCGCCGTGCGCGTGGCACAGGTCTCCGAACTCGCCCGCTTCGTCTCCGAGGTGCGCGGGCGCGGCGACTTCCCGGCCGTGGTCACCGGTGACTTCAACGCCGAGCCGGACTCCGACGAGCTGCGGCTCTTCGGCGGGGTGAAGACCGCCCCCGTGGTGCCCCACCAGGCGATGGTGGACGTCTGGCGGCACGCCGACCCGGGGCAGCCGTGGGCGACCTGGAGCGCGGCCAACCCCTACATCCGGCACCCGATGGACGTGGACACCCGCATCGACTACATCCACGTCGGCATGCGCCCCCTGGGTGCCCCCGGCCCCTTCGGTGTCCGGTCGGTGCGGCTGGCGGGCGACGGGCCGGTGGACGGCGTCTGGCCCTCCGACCACCTCGCCGTGGTGGCGGACCTGATCTCACCGCTCTCCCCCTGACCGGGAGCGCGGCCGCACGGACGCCCGCCCCGGCGCGCGCCGGGCTCCCCTGCGATGATGTCGACATGTCCGCACCCACACTGCGCACCGCGCCCACCGCCGACCTGTCCGCCGGGGAGCTGGAGGCCGCCCGCACCCTGCTCGCGACCGTCTACGAGGAGGCCCAGGACGGCTCGGACTGGGAGCACTGCCTGGGCGGCACCCACATCCTGCTGTACCGCGACGGTCAGCTGATCGGGCACACCGCGGTGGTGCTGCGCCGGCTGCTGCACGACGGGCACGCGCTGCGCACCGGCTACGTCGAGGGCGTGGCCGTCCGTGCCGACGAGCGCGGCCACGGTCACGGCGCGACGCTGCTCGCCGAGGCCGAGCGGCTGATCCGCGGTGGCTACGAGGTGGGGGCGCTGTGCTCCACCGAGATGGCGCTGCCCTTCTACGCGGCGCGCGGCTGGCAGCTGTGGCAGGGCCCCACCTCCGCGCTGACCCCGGACGGCGTCGAGCGCACCCCCGACGAGGACGACGCCGTCCACGTGCTGCCGGTCACCGCGAAGCTCGACCTGACCGGCGCGCTCACCTGCGACTGGCGCGGCGGCGAACTCTGGTGACCGGACACCGGTGACCCGACGCGGCTGACCGGCCCCTCCCGCCGCGCCACTGAGCTGAGTGATCCCCGTGACCGCCGCCGCCGGCGCGGCGGTGGTCACGGGGATCGGCTCGGGCCCGGGGCCCGGCGGATACCGGGCGGTCAGTCCTGCTCGTGGGCGGCGATCAGCGGCTCCAGCGGCAGGTCGGGGAACTCCCGCTCGAAGGAACCCACATGCCAGCGGCTGGGGAAGAGCGCGAGCGTCACCCCGTCCTTGACCCGCGTCATCGCCTCGCCGTGCACCAGCCGCGACCGGTTGAGCGCGAGACCGCCCGCCGCGTCCGTGGCGCGCGCCAGGTGGTAGGGCAGCATCTCCAGCCGTACCTGCGAGGAGAACTCGTGCTCCATCCGGTGCCGCACCACGTCGAACTGCATCGGCCCGACGGCCGCGAGCACCGGGGCCTGCTCGCCGCGGGCGTCGGAGACCAGCACCTGGACCACGCCCTCCTCGTCGAGCTGTGCGATACCGCGCCGGAACTGCTTGGACTTGCCGATGTCGGCGGGCCGGGCGATGGCGAAGTGCTCGGGGGCGAACGTCGGCATCGGCGGGAACTCCACCCGCTTGCCGGTGTACAGGGTGTCGCCGACGCGCAGCTGCGCCGCGTTGACCAGGCCCACCACGTCGCCCGGGTAGGCGAGTTCGACCGACGACCGGTCCTGGCCGAAGACGCTGTGCGCGTACTTGGTCGCGAACGGACGGCCCGACGCGGCACGGGTGACGGTCATGCCGCGTTCGAAGACGCCGGAGCAGACCCGCAGGAAGGCGATCCGGTCCCGGTGCGAGGGGTCCATGTTGGCCTGCATCTTGAAGACCAGACCGGAGAACTCGGCGTCGACCGGGCGGTCACCGCCGTCGGCGAGCGGGCGCGGCGCGGGCGCGGGGGCGAGGTCCACCACCGCGTCCAGCAGCAGCCGCACCCCGATGTTGGAGAGCGCGGCCCCGAAGAACACCGGAGTGGACTTCCCGGCGAGGAAGTCCTCCGGGTCGTGGCCGCCACCGGTCTCCTGGAGCAGCTCCAGCTCCTCGGCGGCCCGCGCGTAGTCCTCGCCGAAAGCCTCCAGCGCCTGGTCCGCGTCCAGCCGCTCCTCGTGGGCGGCCTTCTCACCACCGGGCGCGCGGGTGTAGCGCAGCATCGCGTCCGGCTCCCGGGTGTCGAGCAGCCCGCGCAGCTCACCCGCGATGCCGACCGGCCAGGTCACCGGGGTGGGACGCAGCCGGAACTCGGTCTCGATCTCGTCCATCAGCTCCAGAGCCTCGCGACCCGGGCGGTCCCACTTGTTGACGAAGGTGATGACGGGGATGCCGCGGTGCCGGCAGACGTCGAAGAGCTTGCGGGTCTGCTCCTCCAGCCCCTTGGCCGCGTCGATCAGCATCACCGCGCAGTCCACGGCGGCCAGCACCCGGTAGGTGTCCTCGGAGAAGTCCGCGTGGCCGGGGGTGTCCAGCAGGTTGAGCATCTGCTCGCGGTAGTCGAACTGGAGCACCGCGGAGGTCACCGAGATGCCCCGGGCCTGCTCCATCGCCATCCAGTCCGAAGTGACGCTTCGGCGGTCGCCCTTTCCGTGCACCGCGCCCGCCGAGGTGATCGCCCGGGCGTGCAGCGCCAGCGCCTCGGTGAGGGTGGACTTTCCCGCGTCCGGATGCGAGATCACCGCGAACGTCCGCCGCCGCGCGGCCTCTTGGGCCGCCGTTGTCCGAGAACTCACCACTCCGCCGTATCCGCCCCTGCGAGGGCACTGGGGCCGTGCCGCCGGCCGTCCGGTCCGGCCGGGCAAATCTACCCGCCGCCCCCGCCCCGCGGAAAACCGCCCGTCAGCGCCCCGGCCACCCTCTACCGTGCGTTGCGGAGCGGCCCCGGTTGGGGGCCATGTCGCGGAGAGGAAGAACCGACATGCGGGTGCGCGAGATGCGGACCGACCTGGCGGACATGGAGGCGGCCGCGCGGGTACGCACCGCGGGCTGGCGCAACACCTACCGGGATCTCGTGCCGCAGTCGTTCCTGGACGGCCTGGACCCGGAGAGGACGGCCCGTTCCTGGCTGCGGGACGGCCCCGCCCGGACACATCTGGTGGCCGAGGACGGGGGTGCGGTCGTCGGCTGGGCGTGCCTGGGCGCGCCGGGTGACGCCGACGCCGGGCCCGGTGACACGGAGCTGTACGCCCTCTACGCGCTGCCGGAGCGGATCGGCACGGGAGTGGGCGGCGCGCTGACGCGGGAGGTGCTGCGCCGCGCCAACGCGAAGGCGGCCGACGCGCCCGACGCCGGGCTGCTGGTGTGGGTGGTGGCGGCGAACGCGGCCGGCCGCGGCTACTACGAGCGGGTGGGCTTCCGCGCCGACGGCCGCTCCGGTTCCTTCACGGTGGAGGGGACCGAGGTGACCGAACTCCGGTACCGGCTGCCGCTGCCGGCCTGAGCCGACGCGCACCGGCCGAACACCACCACGGGCCCGGCCGTCGATACAGTACGTTCGCTCCATGGCCCATCCGGTGAAGTCAACCCGTCCGCAGCCCGCAGCCCAGCGTCTGAAGGTGCGCCGCCGGCTCGCGGCGGCCGCCATGGAGCTGTTCGCCACCAAGGGTTACGAGGCCACGACGGTCGACGAGATCGCCGCCGCGGCGGGCGTCGCCCGCCGCACCTTCTTCCGGCACTTCCGGTCCAAGGAGGAGGCGATCTTCCCCGACCACGACGACACCCTGGAGCGGGCCAAGGCCGTCCTGGACGCGGCGACCCCGGGTGAGAACCCGGTGGACACGATCTGCCGCGGCATCAAGGAGGTCATGCGGATGTACGCCGCCTCCCCGTCGGTCTCGGTGGAGCGCTACCGCCTCACCCGTGAGGTCCCGGCGCTGCGCGAGCGGGAGATCGCCTCGGTGGCCCGGTACGAGCGGCTGTTCACCCGGTACCTGCTGAGCCGGTTCGACGAGCACTCCTACAACGGCGACGAGCCGCTGCTCGCCGAGGTGGCCGCCTCCTCGGTGGTGACCGCCCACAACCACGTGCTGCGGCGCTGGCTGCGGAGCGGCGGGCAGGGTGACGTCGAGGCGGAGCTGGACCACGCCTTCGCCATCGTGCGGCGCACCTTCGGCACGCTGCCGGCGTTCACCGGGCGGGCGCCGGAGCGGGCGCGGCCGCAGGCCGTGCCGTCCGGCGCCGGTCAGGTCCTGGTGACGGTGGCGTCCACCGACGCCCCGCTCGCCGACGTGATGCGCACGATCGAGCAGGCGCTGCGTCCGGGCGCCTGACCCGCCCACCCCCGGTCCGGTCCGCCCTGGTC
>NZ_BHZI01000308.1 GCF_004305975.1 Streptomyces otsuchiensis | reverse complement strand
GTCCGGGAGGTCACCCGATCCGCTCTTCCCGCTGTCCGACCGTACCCGGAGCCCGCCGGTCCACGCCGGTCGGACAGCGGGAAGAGCGGATCGGGTGACCTCCCGGACGGCAGTCCGGTCCGCACACCCACCGCCCCGCCCACCGGCCGGGCGAGCGACGGCAGACAGTGGAGGAGAGCGCACGTGACGCGCAGCGTGTACGTGAGCGGGATCGGCCGCGGTGACGGCCGCCAGGTGATCGAACTGGGGGTCATGGAGCTCCTGACCCGCCTGGTGGACCGGGTCGGCGTCTTCCGGCCGCTGGCCCACGACGACCGCGACCCGGTGATGGAGCTGCTGCGCAGCCGCTACCGGCTGGCCCGGCCGACCGCCGAGGCCACCGGCATGACCTACGAGGAGGCCGCGGCGCTGCAGGCAGCGCGCGGCACCGACGAGCTGGTGGCGGCGCTGGTGGACCGCTACCACGCGGTGGCCCGCGAGTCCGAGGCCGTGCTGGTGCTGGGCACCGACTACGCCGACACCGGCCTGCCGGCCGAGCTGGCGCTCAACGCCCGGCTGGCCAACGAGTTCGGCGCGGCCGTGCTTCCCGTGGTCGCCGGCCGCGACCGGGACGCCTCGACGATCGTCGCCGAGGTCCGCAACGCGCACCACGCCTACACCTCGCTGGGCTGCGAGGTCCTGGCGACCGTCGCCAACCGGGTCCGGGACGGCGAGGCCCGGGAGGCCGCCCGCGAGCTGGACCGGCATCTGCCGGAGCCGGTGTTCGTGCTGCCGGAGGAGCCGGCGCTGGCCGCCCCGACCGTCGCGCAGGTGGCGCGGGCCGTCGGCGCCGAGGTGCTGCTGGGCGACCACACGGGGCTGGCCCGGGACGTGCGCGGCTTCGTCTTCGGCGGCGCCATGCTGCCGGCCTTCCTGCCCGCGCTGACCGAGGGCAGCCTCGTGGTGACCCCCGGGGACCGGGCCGACCTGGTGATCGGGGCGCTGGCCGCGCACGCCGCCGGGTCCCCGCCGGTCGCCGGTGTGCTGCTCACGCTGGACCAGCGTCCCGGCGACGAGACGATGGCGCTGGCCGACCGGCTGGCGCCGGGCACGCCCGTGCTGGCCGTGCCCGGCGGCTCGTTCCCGACGGCCGCCGCGCTGCTCGGGCTGGAGGGCAAGCTGACCGCCGCCACGCCCCGCAAGGCGGAGATCGCGCTCGGGCTCTTCGAGACCCATGTCGACACCGCAGCGCTGACCGGCCGGCTGTCGGTGGCCCGCAGCGACCGCGTCACCCCGATGATGTTCGAGCACGAGCTGATCGAGCGCGCCCGCGCCGACCGGCGGCACGTGGTGCTGCCGGAGGGCACCGAGGAGCGGGTCCTGCGCGCGGCCGAGGTGCTGCTGCGCCGCAACGTCTGCGACCTGACCCTGCTGGGCCCGGAGGGCGTGGTCAGGAAGCGCGCCGCCGAACTCGGCATCGACCTGCGGCTGCTGGCCGCCGACGAGGTCGCGGAGGACGGCGCCGCCCACGCGCGGGTGGTCGACCCCGACACCTCGCCGCTGCGGGAACGGTTCGCCGAGGTCTACGCGGCGCTGCGCGCACACCGGGGCGTCGACTACGACCTCGCCCACGATGTGGTCCGGGACGTCTCCTACTTCGGGACGCTGATGGTGCGCGAGGGGCTGGTCGACGGCATGGTCTCCGGCGCGGCGCACTCCACGGCGGCGACCATCCGCCCGGCGTTCGAGGTGATCCGCACCAGCCCGGATGCGGACATCGTCTCCTCGGTGTTCTTCATGTGCCTGGCCGACCGGGTGCTGGTCTACGGCGACTGCGCCGTCAACCCGGACCCGGACGCCGCGCAGCTGGCGGACATCGCGGTCCAGGCCGCCGTCACCGCCGCCCAGTTCGGGGTGGAGCCGAGGGTCGCGATGCTCTCCTACTCCACCGGGACCTCCGGTTCGGGCGCCGACGTGGACAAGGTCCGGGAGGCCACCGCGCTGGTGCGCGAGCGGCGGCCCGAGCTGCTGGTCGAGGGGCCGATCCAGTACGACGCCGCGGTCGAGCCCTCGGTCGCCGCGACCAAGCTGCCGGACTCCTCCGTCGCGGGCCGGGCCAGCGTGCTGGTCTTCCCCGACCTCAACACCGGCAACAACACCTACAAGGCGGTCCAGCGCTCCGCGGGCGCGGTGGCCGTCGGGCCGGTGCTCCAGGGGCTGCGCAAGCCGGTCAACGACCTCTCGCGCGGCGCGCTGGTGCAGGACATCGTCAACACCGTGGCCATCACGGCCATCCAGGCGCAGCAGCAGAAGCGGAGCAACGACGCATGACCCCCCAGCGGGACGGGACCACGGCCGGGAGGGACGGCGGCGCGAGCCGGGTTCTCGTCCTCAACTCCGGTTCCTCGTCGGTGAAGTACCAGCTCATCGACATGACCGACGGCAGCCGTCCGGCCGCCGGGCTGGTCGAGCGGATCGGCGAGCGCACCTCCTCGCTGCACCACACCCCGGCCGACGGAGAACCCCGCACGGTGGAGCGGCCGTTCACGGACCACGGTGAGGCGCTCACCGCGGTCGCCGACGAACTCGCCGCCGACGGAACCGGACTGGACTCGCCCCAACTGGCCGCCATCGGGCACCGGGTGGTGCACGGCGGCCGGCGATTCACCGACCCGACGGTCGTGGACGAGGAGGTGCTGGCCGAGATCGAACGGCTGGTGCCGCTGGCCCCGCTGCACAATCCGGCCAACCTCACCGGCATCCGCACCGCGCGGGCGCTCAACCCGGGGCTGCCGCAGGTGGCGGTCTTCGACACGGCGTTCCACACCACGGTGCCGGAGTACGCGGCGCGCTACGCCGTCGACGTGGAGACCGCGGACCGCCACCAGGTCCGCCGCTACGGCTTCCACGGCACCTCGCACGCCTATGTCTCCCGCCGCACGGCCAGGTTGCTGGGGCGGGAGCCGGAGGACGTCAACGTGATCGTGCTGCACCTGGGCAACGGGGCCTCCGCCTCGGCGGTGGCGGGCGGGCGGTGCGTGGAGACCTCGATGGGGCTGACGCCGCTGGAGGGGCTGGTGATGGGCACCCGGTCCGGCGATCTGGACCCGGCGGTCATCCTGCACCTGCACCGCGTCGCGGGGATGGACATCGACGCCATCGACGAGCTGCTGAACAAGCGGTCGGGCCTGGTGGGGCTGTGCGGCGACAACGACATGCGGGAGATCCGCCGGCGGATCGACGCCGGGGAGGCACCGGGCGCCGTCGACCGCGGCGGTGAGGACGCGGCGCGGGCGCGGCTGGCCTTCGACGCGTACACGCACCGGCTGCGCAAGTACATCGGCGCCTACTGCGCCGTCCTGGGACGGGTGGACGCCGTGGCGTTCACGGCCGGGGTCGGCGAGAACTCCGCGGAGGTGCGGGCGGCGGCGATCGGCGGACTGGAACAGCTGGGGCTGGAGATCGACCCGGCGCTGAACGCCGCCCGCTCGCGGGAGCCACGCGTGGTGTCGCCGGAGTACGCTCGGACGGCGGTCGCCGTGGTCCCCACCGACGAGGAGCTGGAGATCGCCGCCCAGACGTACCGCCTCGTCGCGGGCGAGCCGGGGACGGCCACCGGAGGCACGTGAGAGCCCGCGCCGCACCGGCGCCACGGGCCCGTTCCGGCCCGGCGGCACCGCCCCCGGCCACCGCGATTATTCCGCCGCTGAACAAACCGATAGGATCGTTGGCATGCGCCGTTCCAAAATCGTCTGCACCCTGGGTCCCGCCGTCGACTCCTACGAGCAGCTGAAGAACCTGATCGAAGCCGGTATGAACGTGGCCCGCTTCAACATGAGCCACGGAACCCAGACGGAGCACGAGGAGCGCTACCAGCGCCTGCGCAAGGCCAGTGAGGAGACGGGCCGCGCGGTGGGCGTCCTGGCGGACCTCCAGGGCCCGAAGATCCGGCTGGAGACCTTCGCCGACGGGCCCGTCGAGCTCGCCCGTGGCGACCAGTTCACCATCACCACCGAGGACGTGGCCGGTGACCGCACCATCTGCGGCACCACCTACAAGGGCCTGCCCGGCGATGTCGGCAAGGGCGAGACCATCCTGATCAACGACGGCAACGTCTGTCTCCAGGTCACCGAGGTCTCCGGCCCCCGCGTCCACACCATCGTGATCGAGGGCGGGGTGATCTCCGACCACAAGGGCATCAACCTCCCGGGCGTCGCGGTCAACGTGCCCGCCCTGTCCGAGAAGGATGTCGAGGACCTGGAGTTCGCGCTCCGCCTGGGCGCCGACATGGTCGCCCTCTCCTTCGTGCGCAACGCCGACGACGTGCGTGACGTGCACGAGGTGATGGACCGGGTCGGCCGACGGGTCCCGGTGATCGCCAAGGTCGAGAAGCCGCAGGCGGTCGAGAACATGGAGGAGATCGTCCTCGCCTTCGACGGGGTGATGGTGGCCCGCGGTGACCTGGCGGTGGAGTACCCGCTGGAGAAGGTGCCGATGGTGCAGAAGCGGCTCATCGAGCTGTGCCGCCGCAACGCCAAGCCGGTGATCGTGGCGACCCAGATGATGGAGTCGATGATCACCAACTCCCGCCCGACCCGCGCCGAGGCGTCCGACGTCGCCAACGCCATCCTCGACGGCACCGACGCCGTGATGCTCTCGGCGGAGTCCTCGGTAGGCCAGTACCCGATCGAGACCGTCAAGACCATGTCGAAGATCGTGATGGCGGCCGAGGAGGAACTCCTCAGCCGTGGCCTCCAGCCCCTGGTGCCGGGCAAGAAGCCCCGCACCCAGGGCGGTGCGGTGGCCCGCGCCGCGTGCGAGATGGCCGACTTCCTGGACGGCAAGGCCCTGGTGGCCTTCACCAAGTCCGGTGACACCGCCCGCCGTCTCTCCCGCTACCGCGCCTCGCAGCCGATCCTGGCCTTCACCACGGAGGCGTCCACCCGGAGCCAGCTGACCCTGAGCTGGGGTGTGGAGACGTTCGTCGCGCCGCACGTCGACCACACCGACGAGATGGTCCGCCTGGTGGACTCCGAGCTGCTGCGGCTCAACCGCTTCCACGAGGACGACCTGATGATCATGACCGCCGGCTCCCCGCCCGGCGTCGTCGGCACCACCAACATGGTGCGCATCCTGCGGCTGGGCAGCGACAGCTGATCCCGGTGCGGCGGCCGAGGAGGCCGTCGCACCACGCGAGACGGAGAACGGCCGACGGGCCGGAGCGTGACGCTCCGGCCCGTCGGCCGTCCGGTCGTGTGCCCGCCGCCGTCCCACGACGAGGGGGAGATCGTGGGTGGCGGCGGCACCACGCCGTCCCCGTCCTCCCTGCCCGCGACGGCGGCGGTCATGCCTGACCGTCAACGTCGGATGCGGCAGGGCCGGGGATATCACCCGTAGGTCATGTACTGCCGCATCCCGGGCATGGTCAGCGTGCCTCCGAACTGGGCCGCCTGCGTCACCAGCACATCGGTGAAGTGGGCGATCGGCAGGTCCAGCGGCGGCTCGTGGCGCGGGTCGAAGACCACCGGGATCAGCCCGAACAGCTTGCCCTCCAGCCGCTCGGTGTACATCGTCACCGTGCCGTCCCGGAAGGTTGAGTTGGAGCCGTGGGCCGCCTGGACGTGGTGGCGCAGCCCGCTCCCGCCGTCGACGATCTGGTGCAGGTCGCCGATGTCGAGCCGGGCGGCGGTGAACTTCAGCGCCTGCTTCACCGAACCGTTGTCGGTGGTGACGTTGACGACGCCGTGGTACTTCAGCCCGGCCAGGGTCAGGTAGCTAGCCTCCAGCAGCCAGGGGTCGTTGGCGAGGACGGCGGCGGTGTCCTCGGCCGAGCCCGCGACGGCGCGCTCCTCGGGGCAGGGGAAGGGAATCCTGCCGTCGGCGTCGGGGGCGAACGGATCGGCGGGTGCCCCGGGGTCGGCGTCGTCGCTGTCGGGCTCGGCGTCGGACTCGGTGTCGGCGTCGGCTTCGGCTTCGGACTCGGTGTCGGCGTCGGTCTCGGTGGCGCTCTCCCCGCTCTCGGTGGCCTCCTCCTCCGTCGCGGGGGGCGTGTCCCCGGCGTCGGGGCCGCTCGCGGCACCCCGCTGAGCGTCGGCGCCGGCGCGACGGTCGGTGGCCGCGCTGCCGGACTCGGCCTCCTCGGCATCGTCCGACGCCGCGTCGCCCTCGGCCGCGGCCCCGGCCTCCGCGTCGGCGTCGGCGTCGGCTTCGGCCTCGGCGGCCTCGCGGCGTTCACGCGGGGTCAGCAGATCGATGATGCCGTTGCCGAGGTCGCGCAGACCGTCGCCGAGCCCCAGCGGGTCGAGCGGGTGGCGAGGTCCGCGCTCCTCGCCCGGCTGCCGGTCCTCATCGGGTTCCGGCTCGGGCTCCGGGTCCGGCACCGGGCCTGGAGCCCGAACCGGAACCCGAACCCGAACCGGTGCCGGGTCGGCTTCGGGCCCGGGGGCGGGGCCGTTT
>NZ_BHZI01000307.1 GCF_004305975.1 Streptomyces otsuchiensis | reverse complement strand
CGCACCCCCACCGGCACCCCCAAGCGCGTCACCGGGAGGCGATCACCGGGGTTCGGTGTGGAAGTACCTGCGACAGCTCAGCAGCATCCCCTCCGCCGAGATGGTGAAGTGGTCGACGAAGTCCAGCTCCACGCGCGCACCCGTGCCCCGCACCAGCCGCCCCAGCGCGACCACACTGTCACCGTCGGCGACGATTTTGTGAATCCGGTGGCGCACGGCGGGACGGTCGGGCGCTCCGTGCGAGCGGAGCACCTCCGCGCGCCCGTTGCCGTGGAGCGATCCGGGCTGCGCGATCTCGATGTTCTCGTCGAGCAGCGAGCCGTAGCCCTCGACATCCCCGATGTCGAGATAGTGGTACGAAAGCCGGACATGGTCCGCCCCTACCGCGGTGACGACCGTACTTCGCGCAGGGCGCACATCCCCTGAGATGTTCATTCGGCTTCCCCTCCCGGCGTGACCGGCCGCTCCCCGTCTTCGGGAGGCGATACCGGCTGATCAGAGCCGACGCGGGCGGCGCGCGACGCCGGCTGGGAACAGCGTGGTGCGGCGCCACAACTCCGCGCTATCACCGTGCTATCGCCACCCAATCTTCACCTGGCATGGACAGAGCAGCACGCGTTCGGTGAGACTTACGGCTTACCCGTCGGCACCGACCTCACCACCATTGCGCACACCGGGGGACACATGGCAGATGCACCGAGTCCGGGGGCCTCTGGCCAAGACCGGCAGGTGTTCCGGATTCTCGGCCCCCTCCAGGTCACCGGACCGGACGGACCGGTGCGCGTACCTCCGGGCCGTCAGGAGATCATCCTGGCCGCCCTGTTGCTGGAGGTGAACCGGGTCGTCAGCACGGACTTCCTGGTCGACCTGCTCTGGGAGAACGACCCGCCCGGCACCGCCCGCACCCAGGTGCAGATCTGCGTCTCCCGGCTGCGGAAGATCCTGAGCTCGGCGCGGATCGACGCGCTGATCGCCACCAGACCGCCCGGTTACCTCCTCAACACCGACCCCGACACGGTGGACCGCGCCGTCTTCACCCGGCAGGTCGCGGAGGCCCGGACTCTGTCCCGGGAGGGGCGACTGGGCGAGGCGGCCGAACTGTTCCGGACCGCAGACCAGCTCTGGCAGGGCGCCTGCTTGAGTGGCGTGACCAGCGAGCAACTGCGCAACCAGGCACTCCAGTTGGACGAGGACCGGCTCACCGCGCTGGAGTCGCGGCTTCGGCTGGAGCTGGACCTGGGCCGGCATCACCAACTCGTCGGTGAACTCCGCCGCCTGGTGCAGCAGCACGCCATGCGGGAGGACCTGCGCGCCCAGCTGATGCTGGCGCTCTACCGCTCGGGACGTCAGGCCGAGGCGCTCGACAGCTACCGTGAGGGCCGCGAGCTGCTCATCGAGGAGCTGGGCCTGGAACCGGGCGACGACCTGCGGGAACTGGAAGCGCGCATCCTCGCGGGCGACGCGAGTCTACGCGCGGAGCCCACCCACCGGACCCTGCCCTCACCCGCCGCCCCGCCGGTGGCCGCGCCCGCCATGGCGACCGCTTCGTCCATCTCAGCGAATGAGACGCGGGGCGCCGTAACCGAGTCGGCCGTGCCGACCGGTTCCGGTTCCGGCTCCGGTTCGGCAGCCGGCCACGGCGGCGTCAGCGGCTCCGGCGTGCCCAGCGGCGAGGAGGCGGCCCCGGCGGACGCAGCCGCCGAGCCGGCCGGCGCGTTCCGCACCGAGACCCCTCATCAACTGCCCGCCGACACCTCCGACTTCGTCGGTGACGAGGAGATGGTGCAGGACATCTCGAACGTGCTGGTCGGGGGCAAGGCACGGCAGGCGGTCGGAGTAGCGGTGATCGTCGGCAAGCCCGGTATCGGCAAGTCCACGCTGGCCACCCATGTGGCCCACCGGCTCAGCGACCGCTTCTTCCCCGACGGACAGCTCTACTGCGATCTGCGCAGCGCCGGGCCCGTTCCGGCCAGCCCCGCCGAGGTGCTGGGCCGGTTCCTGCGCGCGCTCGGCATCCCCGGCCCGATGATCCCGGACAGCCTGGATGAACGAGCTGAGATGTACAGGACTTTACTGGCCACCCGTCGCATCCTCGTGGTGCTGGACGACGCGGCCGGCGAGAGCCAGGTCCGGCCGCTGCTGCCGGGCAGCCGCACCTGCGCCGTGCTGGTCACCAGCCGCGCCCGGCTGACCGGACTGCCGGGCGCCCATCGCGTCGAACTGCCGGTGCTCGGCGGCGAACAGGCGCTGGAGCTGCTGGGCCGCGTCATCGGTGCGGAGCGCGTCGGCGCGGAGCGCGAGGCCGCGCTCGCCCTGATCCACACGGTCGGCGGTCTGCCGCTGGCGCTGCGCATCGTCGCCGCCCGGCTGGCCGCCCGTCCGCACTGGTCGCTGGCTTCGATGGTGCATCGCCTCGCCAACGAGCGGCACCGGCTGGACGAACTGACCCACGGCGAGATGACCATCCGGGCCAGCCTCTCCCTCACCCACGACGGGCTCGGGGCGGCCGAGCAG
Source organism: Streptomyces otsuchiensis (assembly GCF_004305975.1). Taxonomy (GTDB): domain Bacteria; phylum Actinomycetota; class Actinomycetes; order Streptomycetales; family Streptomycetaceae; genus Streptomyces; species Streptomyces otsuchiensis. The sequence continues at coordinate 3,925 of NZ_BHZI01000307.1, read as the reverse complement.
CGGCTGATGCGGCTGCTGAGCCTGGCCCAGGGCCCGACGCTCCCCGGCTGGCTGGCGGGCGCGCTGCTGGACGACGACCGCCCGTACCCGTCGGACCTGCTGGAACCGCTGGTCGACATGCAGATGCTGGACGTGGTCGGGGTGGAGTCCAGCGGTGGTTTCCGCTACGGCTTCCACGACATCATCCGGGTCTTCGCACGGGAGCGTCTCGCGATCCACGACGACCCGCAGGAACGTTTTGGCGCGCAGGCCCGCATGATGGGCGGCTGGCTCTCCCTGGTGGAGCAGGCACACCGCCGGGTCTACGGCGGGGACTACACCGTCCTGCGCGGCACGGCGCCGCGCTGGCACCCGCCGGCGCACCACGTCGACGAGTTGCTGGGCGACCCGATGGAGTGGCTGGACAGCGAACTCCCCAATCTGACGCAGGCGGTGGACCACGCCGCCGACGAGCAGATGGACGAGGTGTGCTGGGACCTCGCGACCGGGCTGGTCACCCTCTTCGAGGTGCGCGGCTATCTCGACCACTGGGAGTCCACCCACCGCCGGGCGCTGGCCGCCGTACAGGCCGCCGGCAACCGCCGGGGCAGCGCGGCCGTGCTGAGTTCCCTCGGTTCGCTCTATCTCAACCGCCGCCAGCACGAGGAGAGCCACGAGTCGCTGCGCTCCGCCCTGGCCATCTTCGCCGAACTCGACGACCCCGAGGGGCTGGCACTGTGCCGGCGCGACCTCGCCCTGCTGGAGCGGTTCCGGGGCAATGACGACGCCGCGCTGGGACTGTACGCGCTCGCGCTCGGCGACTTCGACCGGGCGGGCGACATCGTGGGCCGGGCGATCGTGCTGACCCAGAGCGCGCACATCCGCATGCGCCACGGGCAGACCGACGCGGCGCAGAAACAGCTCGACGAGGCGCTGGAGATCTACCGGGTCGCCGGCTACGAGGGCGGCCAGGCCCGGACGTTGCGCCGTGTCGGACAGGTACTGCTGCAGCGGGGCGAGCACGAGCAGGCGGAGCGCACGCTCAGCGAGGTGCTCCAGCTCTGCCGGCGGGGCGGCGACGTCATCGGCGAGGGGCACCTGCTGCGCGACCTCGGCCAAGTACACACGGGACTGGGCCACTTCGAGAAAGCGCGCGGCTACTTCGACCGGGCACTCGCCGTTCGGGAGCGGATGCTGGACCACGGCGGCGCCGCGGTGGTCCGCGTCGACCTGGCGCGGTTGCTCGGCCGGAACGGCGAACAGGCCCGGGCACGGGAGCTGTTGGAGGCCGCCGCAGCCACGTTCGAGGACCGCCGGATGGCGAGCGAGCTGCGGGAGGCCCGGGAACTGCTGCGGCCGGAAGCGCCGGCGGAGCCCATCGGGGGCTGAGCGGACACCACGCCGGAGGGCGGTACCGGGCGGCCGCGGATGCGGCTTCCCGGCCTTCCGCGCGCACGGGCGGGCGCGCGGACGTGAGGGGCGGGCGCGGCGAACCGGGTTCGTTCTGCGTCGAGGTCGCCGGGCGCGGTGGGGGCGCGAGAAGCGGCGGGCGCGAGGGGCGGCGGACAGTGGCCGCGGGTGGCGCTGCTCGGCGGGGGGGGATGCACAGTCACGCGGTGCTCACCCGGACGGGCGGCGGCATCGGCGTGCGTGGAGCACATGGCGTACGTGGCGTGCGTGGCCTGCGTGGCTTCGTCACGTGAAGTGCGAGGTGCAGCTGGGACGTTCGGCCCGGTCGGGCGGTGCCCGGAGGCGGCCGAAGCGGTCGGCCACGGGGGCCCGGGCGACTGGCGGTGGTACGTGGGCGCGGGTCCGGGGAAGAGCGGGACGCACCGCGCTGCCGTGCGGTCGGGGGTCAGTCCCAGGGGTTGTTCTGCGTGGTGGCGATCAGGCCGTGCTTGGTGACCAGCTCCGAGAGCTGGCTGGGCGCCTTCGGCTCGGCGGTCTCACCGGCGTGGGCGGCGGTCGTACCGAGGACCGAGACCGCGGCGGCGAGGGCGGCGGCGGCGAGGGCGGTGCGGAAGGCGGCGACCTTGATCATTTCGGTTCTCCCTGTTTCGGTGGTGCGCTTCGTTCTTCGTGGTCACCACGCTAAGGAGCACCGGAATCCCGGGCTTATCCCCGCGCCTATCCCCCCGCTATCGCGGAGCCGCCACCACCGTCCGGCGGTGATAGGACGCGCCTGACCGCTGCTGGCGCGGCGATGCCCCGCGGATAGCACGCCGTGGAGGAATAGGGGGGACAGGACGCCGCGGGGCACTCCACCGTTCTCGGCCCGGCGGCATCTTCTGTGACCTGACCGGACGAGTGGCGGGAGCACCAGTGAAGACGAGCACCATCACCAGCCAGACGGGCCGGAGTTCCGGCCTTCACAGCCCGGTCAGCCCGCCGCCGGCCCCGGCCCCGACCCCGGCCCGGCCGGACCGACCGCCCACCACGGTACCGACCACCGCGACAGCGTCCTCCACGACGCCGGCGAGCGGCACAGGCTCAGACTCCACTGCCGGGCAAAGGGGTTCGACCACTGAGGAGCTGCCGCAGCTCGGGGCGCTCATCCGCCGGCACCGCACCCGGATCGGGCTCACCCAGCGGGAACTCGCCGACCTCTCGACCATCAGCGTCCGCGCCATCCGCGATCTGGAACAGAACCGCGTCCGACGACCGCGCTCGGAAACGGTCCGGCTGATCGCCGACGCGCTGCGGCTTGGGCCCCGCTCCCGCGACGCGCTCCAACAGGCAGCCAGGAACGGGCGGTTCGGCCCGCTGGCGGAGAGCGGTGGCACCGCTGTCCCGCCGGCGCCGCCGACCGCGCTGCACGCCGTCATCGGCCGTGACCGTGAGATCGCGGTGATCGCCGAGGAGTTGGCGTCCGGCAGCGAACGCCTCCTGCACATCGTCGGGTTGGCCGGTTCGGGCAAGACGCGGCTGGCACTGGAGGTGGCGGGCCTGCTGCACCGTGAGGAGCGGCTGCCCGTACTGTGGTTCGCCTTCCCCTCCCAGGGCGGCGGCAGCGACTACGTGACCTCCGCCGAGACCGCCCTGGCCGAGGTGCTGCACCGCTGCGTGGCGGGTCTGCTCGGCGACACCGGCCCGTCCCCGGCGGACCCCTGCGGAGAGGACGGCCCCACCCTCGCCGAGTACCTCGGCGACCAGCCGGCGGTCCTCGTGGTGGACGGCGCCCCGGGCTCTCCCACCCGTCCCGAGCGGCTGGCCCGGCTGCTGCGCGACTGCCCCGGGCTGCGTCTGCTGGTCACCTCCGAGGAACCGTGGCAGCTGCCGGGCGAACGGGTCTTCCTGCTGACCCCGCTGGAGACGGCCGACGGGGAGGCCGAGCACGAGTGTGCGGCGGCCCGTGTCTTCCTCGACGATGTGCGGCGCGTGAGCCCGGGGGCTGTGGCCGGCGCGGACGATCTGGCGGCGGCCACCGAGATCTGCCGGCGGCTGGACGGCCTGCCCACCGCGCTGCTGGCCGCGTCCTCCTGGCTGGTCCTCTACGATCTCGCCGCGCTGCGCCGACGGCTGGCCGAGGACCCCACTCCGTTCCTGGACCACCTCGCCGTCCAGGAGAACGCGGGCCGCTACCTCGCCGCGCTGCACAGCCGGGTGACCCGGCTGCCGGACGACCACCGGATGCTGCTGGCCGCGCTCTGCACCTCGGAACGTGAGGAGTTCAGCCTCGACGACGTGGAGGACCTCACCGGCTCACCACTGGGCCACTGCGGTCGCACCATGCGCGACCTGCTGGTCAGCGGGGTCGTGCGCACGGTCGCCGGCCCGGCGGGCACCCGGTTCCAGGTGCTGCACCTGGTCCGCGCCGCCTGCCGCGCCTTCCCGACGGCCTGAGCCGCACCCGCCCGCCGCCCGTTCTCCCCCGCTGACGGCGCGCCCCGTTCCCGCGGCCTCGCGCCGGCGCATCCTCGCACGCCCGCACTCCCTCACCCCACGC
>NZ_BHZI01000306.1 GCF_004305975.1 Streptomyces otsuchiensis | reverse complement strand
CGCTGGGGCTGGCGGTCGGGACCGTCACCGGCTCCGGTCCGTCGACGACGGCGGCCATGGGCCGGCTGCTCGCCGGGCTGCGCGCGTACGCGGTGATGGAGGGAGAGGACCCGGTCGCGGTCCTCTCCGATCTGGAGCTGCTGCTGCGGGTGACGGAGTCGGCCCGCTGTGCGACCGCGCTCTTCGGGTACGCCGAACCCGCCTCACGCCGGGTGGTGCTGGCGTCGGCCGGGCATCCGCCGCCGCTGGTGATCGGTGAACGCGGGGCGGAGTTCGCCGAGACCACGCTCTCCGCGCCGCTCGCGATGCTCTCCTGCTGGGAGGCGCCCAGCGTCGAACTGACGCTCGCCCCAGGCGAAACGCTCCTGCTGTACAACGAAGGGCTGCTGCACGCGACGGGCGAGCCTCTGGACCGCGCCTTCACCCGGCTGCGGGAGGTGGCCGCGCAGGCACCGGCCGATGTCCGGCGGGACCCCGGGGCACTCGCCGACCACCTGCTGCGCGCGCTGCTGCCGGGAACGGTGCCGGGCGTGCCGGGCGTGCCGGGCGCTCCCGGCGCCGAGCGGGAGACCGTGCTGCTGGCCGCCCGCTTCGACGGCTGACGGTTCCGGAGCCTTCCGGTCCCCTTTCCCCCACCCGCGGCGAGCACCCGCGGCGAGCGACCCGGCGCACCCCCGCGCGGTCCCCTCCCGGCGGTGGAATCGCAGGTCACCCCCGCGCTCAGCAGCATGGCCCTGTCGCGCGCCTTACTGCCGCGCATACGATGGATCGGGGTGCTGGCACCACCTCACCGTCATCGACCAGCCGAGTCAGCGAGCGAGGGAGCACCGTCGTGGCCGAGGAGCAGAACCCGGTATCCGCCGAGACCGCGGAGGGGAGCGCCGACGCCGAGGGCGCACCGGCCGCCGAAGGACAGGCCGGTGAAGGACAGGCCGGTGAAGGACAGGCCGTGGAGAGCGCGAAGCCGAAGCCGCGCAAGAACGGCCTCGCGCCGAAGGTCTCGGACGAACTCGCCGAGAACATGAAGAGCGGCTGGGCCGACACCGAGCGCACCGACCTCGAACCGATCGCCCAGGCCGAGCACACCGCCCGCCGCCGAGCCGCGCTCTCCGCCCGGTTCCCGGGCGAGCGGCTGGTGGTCCCCGCCGGCCGGCTGAAGACCCGTTCCAACGACACCGAGTACCCCTTCCGGGCCGGTGTCGAGTACGCCTACCTGACCGGTGACCAGACCGAGAACGGCGTGCTGGTGCTGGAGCCGAACGGCGACGGCCACGACGCCACGCTCTACCTGCTGCCGCGCTCGGACCGCGACAACGGCGAGTTCTGGCTCTCCGCGCAGGGCGAGCTGTGGGTGGGCCGCCGGCAGAGCCTGGCCGAGGCCGAGCTGCGCTACGGCATCCCCTGCGCCGACGTCCGCACCGTCGCCACCGAGCTGTCCGGGGCCAAGGGCCCGGTCCGGGTGGTGCGCTCGCACGACGCCACGGTGGAGGCCGCGCTGGCCGACAAGGTCACCGCCGAGCGCGACGCCGAGTTCCAGACCTTCCTCTCGGAGATGCGGCTGGTCAAGGACGAGTTCGAGATCGCCGAGCTGACCTTCGCCTGCGAGGCGACGGCGCGCGGCTTCGAGGACGTCGTCAAGGTCCTGGACCGTGCCAAGGCCACCTCCGAGCGGTACATCGAGGGCACCTTCTTCCTGCGCGCCCGCGTCGAGGGCAACGACGTCGGCTACGGCTCGATCTGCGCCTCCGGCCCGCACGCCACCACCCTGCACTGGGTCCGCAACGACGGCCCGGTCAACGACGGCGACCTGCTGCTGCTCGACGCCGGTGTGGAGACCCGCGAGCTGTACACGGCGGACGTCACCCGCACCCTGCCGGTCGGCGGCCGGTTCACCGAGCTGCAGCGCCGGATCTACGACGCGGTCTACGACGCCCAGGAGGCCGGGATCGCCGCCGTCCGCCCGGGGGCCAAGTACCGCGACTTCCACGAGGCGGCCCAGCGGGTGCTGGCCGAGCGCCTGGTGGCGTGGGGCCTGGTCGAGGGCCCGGTGGAGCGGGTGCTGGAGCTGGGCCTCCAGCGCCGCTGGACCCTGCACGGCACCGGCCACATGCTCGGCCTCGACGTCCACGACTGCGCGACGGCGCGCCGCGAGAGCTACGCGGACGGGACGCTGGAGCCGGGCATGTGCCTGACCGTGGAGCCCGGCCTGTACTTCCAGGCCGACGACCTGACGGTCCCCGAGGAGTACCGAGGCATCGGCGTCCGCATCGAGGACGACATCGTGGTCACCGAGGACGGTTGCCGGAACCTCTCGGGGATGCTGCCGCGCACCGCCGAGGACGTGGAGACATGGATGGCGGACCTCGGCCGCGCCTGACCGGCCAACGGCACGCGAGGACCGGGCACGGCCCGGGTCCCGGCGGACGGCACCGTCCGCCGAGGCCCGGGCCGTGCTGTGTCCCGGTTCCGGGCCGGGGTTCTCGGGGGGCCGCGCCGGGGTCCGGGACGGCACCACGATCGCGGGTGCCGCCACGTTCCGGGGCACCGCCCTCACCGCTCGCACCGCCGCCGTCACCCGGCGCGCGGGCGCCGCGACCTTCGGTGCGCGGGCCGTGACCCGGCGCCGTGGTGTTGCCCAATCAACACCCGCACTGAGCAGCGGAGCGGCGGGGTCTGGTACTAACGTTGTGCAGACCTGTAAGCCAGTGAAAGGGACACCCTTGTCCGCCAGATCGTCGGACCCACCTGAACGCAGCCACAGTCCCCGACCTCCTCGCCAGCACTTGCGTGATCGCGGCACGCGGCGAGGTGGTGCAAGGTGAGTGCCGCACTAGCCCTGGTCGCCGTCGTCGTGCTGACGGTCGGCACCGGATACTTCGTCGCGCAGGAGTTCGCCTATGTGGCGGCCGACCGGCTGACGCTCGCCCGTGAGGCGGCCGCCGGTGACCGCAAGGCGGCCCGCGCGGTCAAGGTCCAGCAGCGCCTGTCGTTCATGCTCTCGGGTGCGCAGCTGGGCATCACCGTCACCACCCTCATCGTCGGCTTCCTGGCCGAACCCGCCATGGCGGAGCTGATCTCCCCGCCGCTGCGCGTCCTGGGTGTTCCGGACGCCGCCGTGCACGGTCTCGCCCTCACGGTCTCCTTCGTGCTGGCGACCGTGATCCAGATGATCGTCGGCGAGCTGGGTCCGAAGAACCTCGCGCTCGCCGTCCCGGAGCGGCTGGCGAAGAGCCTGGCGTCGTCCACGCTCCTCTATCTGAAGATCGCCGGTCCGGTGATCCACGTCTTCGACGCCTCGGCCAACCGCGTGCTGCGCATGGTCGGGATCGAGCCGGTGGAGGAACTGCACGGCGGTGCGACGGCCGAGGAGCTGGGCCATCTGATCCTGGAGTCCCGCGAGCACGGTCATCTGCCGCACGCCACGGCGGAGCTGCTGGACCACGCGCTGGACTTCTCCGAGCGCACCCTCGGCGAGGTGATGGTGCCCCGCGTGGACGTGGACTACGTCCGCACGGACACCACCGCCGCCGAGGTCGTGGAGCGCATCGCCGACCGCGGCCACACCCGGTACCCGGTGGTGGCCGAGCGGATCGACGACGTGGTCGGGGTGATCGGGGTGCGGGAGCTGGTACGGCTGCCCGTCGCACGGCTGGAGTCGGTGACCGCGGGCGGCCTCGCCCGTCCGCCGCTGCGGCTGCCGGACACGCTGCCGCTGCCGCGCGCCGTGGAGCAGATGCAGGGGGCCGGCCAGGAGTTCGCCGTCGTCATCGACGAGTACGGCGGCCTGGCGGGCATCGTCACCCTGGAGGACATCGCCGAGGAACTCGTCGGCGAGATCGCCGACGAGAGCGACCGGGTGGTGGAGATCGCGGTGGCCGACGGCGCCGGGGGCTGGCTGGTGGACGCGGGCCGCCGTGTCGACGAGGTGGCGGACGCCACCGGCATCCCGCTGCCCGAGGAGGAGACGTTCGAGACGGTGGCCGGCCTGGTCGTCGACCGGCTCGGCACCTTCCCGGCGGTCGGGGACCGGCTGGACCTGGACCTGCCGGGTGACGGCGGGCGGCTGGAGATCGAGGTACTCGCGATGGACCGGCACGTGCCGGAGAAGGTGCGGCTGGTCCGTGTGCCCGCCGCCTCCTCGCACGAGGGACGGGTGGCGTGACGATGGACATCACCACCGCACTCTTCGTGACCGTCCTGCTGCTGATCGGCAGCGGTTTCTTCGTGGCCGCCGAGTTCGCGCTCGTCGCGGCGCGCAGCCACCGGCTGGAGACGGCCGTCGCCGAGGGCAAGCGGGGCGCCCGCTCCGCGCTGGCCGGCACCAGGGAACTCTCCCTGATGCTGGCCGGTGCCCAGATGGGCATCACCGTCTGCACCCTGCTGCTGGGTTCGATCTCCAAGCCGGCCATCTCGCACGCGCTGGAGCCGCTGCTGACCACGCTGGGGCTGCCCAGCGGGGTCTCCTACGGTGTCGCGTTCGTCTTCGCGATGGTCGTGGTGGTCTTCCTGCACATGGTGCTCGGCGAGATGGCGCCGAAGTCGTGGGCGATCTCGCACCCGGAGCGTTCGGCGATGCTGCTGTCGCCGCCGTTCCGCGGGATCGTGCGGGTCTTCCGGTGGGCGTTGCGGATACTCAACCACGCGGCGAACGGTGTGGTCCGGGCCTTCCGGGTCACCCCGGTCGAGGAGCTGAACTCGGTGCACAGCCGGGAGCAGCTCGGCCAGCTGGTGACGGAGTCGCAGCGCATGGGGCTGATCAGTGAGGCGGACTCGGGTCTGCTGACCCGTTCGCTGAACGAGCCGCAGACGCCGATCCGCTCGCTGCTGGTGCCGGTCGACCGCATCGTGTCGGTCTCCGGCACGGCCGACGTGGACGGGATCCTGTCCGCGGCGGGGGCCAGCGACCACACCCGGCTGCTGGTGCGCGACGGCGACCAGATCGTCGGTTCGGTCCACGCGCGGGACGCCATGGTGGCCCGTGCGCAGGGCCGCTCGGTGACGGCGGCCGACCTCGCCCGTCCGGTTCCCCGCCTCACCGGCGAGGACACCGTGGCGCACGCGGTCGAGCAGCTGCGGCACCACCGGGCCTCGCTGGCCGTGGTGCTCACCGAGGACGACCGGCTGGCCGGGCTGATCAGCCTGGACGACCTGCTGGTCCGGCTCATGGCGTGAGGTGGGGGCGGCCCGTGGGGACGGGCCGCCGCCGACCGTCGCGCGAGTGACGAGGAGCGGCCCGGTGGTTTCGACCGCCGGGCCGCTTCGCCGTTCCCGGGGTGCTCCGTCGTCGCGGGATGCGCTGCGCGTGGGGCCGGCGTTCAGGTGCTGAGGCGCTCGGTGTGGACCGTCCCGCAGGGGTCGTACCGCACGTACTCGCACTCCCGTTCGGTCAGTGCGCGGAACGGTGTGCCGCGGGGGACCACGAAGGTGTCGCCGGCGCCGAGGCGGACGGGTTCGGCCTGGTCCCGCAGGTGCAGGAGGAGTTCGCCGCTCAGCGGGAGGAACATCGTGTCCCCGTCGGTCCGTTCCGACCAGCCCGCGTCCGCCGCGCCCGTCGCGGAGGTGGGGACGGCGAGGGGGAGGGCGCGGGGGGACGCCGTGGGTGCGGGAGCCGTGATCGAGGGGGCGGGCGGTCCGGCCGGGCCGGTCGGGTCGGTCAGGTTCGCCGACTGTCCCAGCCCGGGCACCGCCGGCGCCGTGCCGCTCAACTCCGCCCGCAGGAGAGCGGGTTCCTCGAACCCGACCGCCGGGGCGCCCGGCGCACCGCCGATCGCCTGCCTCGGAGGTCCGGCGGCCGGGACGGCGGACGGGCCGGCGGTCGACGGGCCTGCGGGCGGATCGGGCGCGGTCATGGCACCTCCGGTGCGGCGGTACGAACGGTGGAGGGAGTCTCCGACTCTGCCATGAAGCACCGGCCTCCCGCCACGTTCCCCGCCGTTCCCCGCCGCCCGTCCGGCTCGCCCGCGAGGGGCGGCGGAACGGGCGGCGGGGAGGGCGTTCACGCGGTGTGCAGGGTCAGCCCGTAGCGGTTGAGGATCTCGTTGACGGGCTGGAACCAGGTGCGGCCGCCGGCGGAGCAGTTGCCGTAGCCGCCGGAGGTGACGCCCTGCGCCTGGTCGCCGGTGAGGTACGAGCCACCGGAGTCGCCCGGCTCGGCGCAGACCGTGGTGCCGGTCATCTCGTAGACCGGGCCGACGTCGTAGTTGACGGTGTCGTTCTTGGACTCGACCACGCCGCAGTGCCAGCCCGTGGTGGCGCCGGAACGGCAGATCGAGGAGCCGATGGGCGCCTCGGCGGAACCGCGCACCAGCTGGTCCGGAATGGCGCCCCAGCCCAGGACGACCGGCACGGTCCACCAGCCGCTGCCGACGTTGACCCAGCCGAGGTCGTCACCGGGGAACGACGAACCCTGGAAGTGACCGATGTGGGTGTTGTCCCAGCCCCGGACAGCCTGGCCC
>NZ_BHZI01000305.1 GCF_004305975.1 Streptomyces otsuchiensis | reverse complement strand
CTCCGCCCCGGCCCAACCGGCCCATCCGGCCCGGCCCCCACGGAACCCCGCGAGACCGCACCGCAGCGGGACGCACCACCGCAGGACCGCACCACCGTGATCCCATCCACCCCCCACATCAGCGAAATCAGAGGGACGAGCATGAAACCGATCCGAGGGGGACTGTGGCGCAGGGCCGTCGTGTACAGCGGCGTCCTCGCGCTCACCACCGGGCTGCTGGCCGCCGCGGACGCCGTGTCCGCGCCGCCGGCCCAGGCCCTGACCGCGCCGGTGGGCATCACCGCCGACGAACTGCCGACCTGGCAGACCAACGGCATCGTGTGGTCGCTCGCCGAGGCCGGTGGCACGGTCTTCGTGGGCGGCACGTTCTCCACCGTGCGTCCGCCGGGGGCCGCGCCCGGCACCCAGGAGGAGTCCGCGGCCAACTTCGTCGCGCTGGACGCCGCTTCGGGTGAGCCGGTGGCCGACTGCGACCTGCGGTTCACCTCGGGTTCGTCCGCGGCGGCGGTCCGGGCGATGACCGTCTCCCCCGACGGATCGACCCTCTACGTCGGCGGCAGCTTCGGCTCCGTCAACGGGGTCGGCGCCTCCAACGTCGCGGCGTTCGACACCTCCACCTGTGAGCGCAAGCCGTTCTCGATCGCGGTGAGCGCCACCGTGCGGGCGCTCGCCGCCTCCGAGGATCGCGTCTACCTCGGCGGTGACTTCACCCAGGTCGGCGGCCAGAGCCGCCAGCGGTTCGCCGCGGTCTCCACCACCGGCGCGCTGCAGAGCTGGACCGCCAACGCGGACCTGTCGGGACGAGCCGTCGAGCTGACCCCCGACGGCCTGAACGTCATCCTGGGCGGTGACTTCTTCACCGTCAACGGCCAGAACTCGCACGCGCTGGCCGTCGTCGACGCCGGTACCGGCGCCAACACCCGCAACTACCCGGGCTTCATCGAGGACCGGTCCGTGGTCAAGGGCCTGACCGTCGACGCGACCGGCTTCTACACGGCCAACGAGGGCACCGGCGGCGGGGCGTTCGACGGCCGCATCGCGCTCGACCTGGACACCTTCAACCAGCGGTGGCGGGACACCTGCCTGGGCGCGACCCAGGACGTCACCGTCCACCAGGGCGTCCTCTACAGCGGTCACCACGCGCACGACTGCTCCTCGATGGGCTCCTTCCCCGACGGCCCGCGCTTCCACCTGTTCGCGCAGTCGGTCGACGACCCCGAACTGCTCGGCTGGTTCCCCGACACCAACGACGGCCTCGGTGAGCAGATCGGCCCGCGGGTCATGCTCACCGCCGAGGATCTGCCCCAGGACGACCGGGACTTCATCTGGGTGGGCGGCGGCTTCACCGCCGTGAACGGCTCCGCCCAGTGGGGTCTGACCCGCTTCGCCTCCGGCCCCGACACCGGAAGCCCGGACCGGCCGGAGGTGCACGCGCACAGCCTGACCGGCGGCGAGGTCGAGGTGACCTGGCGCTCCAGCCTCGACCTGGACGACAGCCTGCTGACCTACCGGGTCTACCGCGACAGCTCGACGACGCCCCTGCACACCGTGCAGGGCTCCTCCCGGCCCTGGGACCGGCCGCAGCTGTCGTTCACCGACACCACGGTGACGCCCGGGCAGTCCTACAGCTACCGGGTGACGGCCACCGACGGGGCCGGCAACACCAGCGTGCAGTCGCTGCCCGCGGCCGTCACGGCCGCCACCGGCACCCAGCCCTACGCCAACGCCGTGCTGGCCGACAACCCGGTCCTCTACTGGCGCTTCGACGAGCCGTCCGGCTTCTACGCCTCGGACGTCTCCGGCAACGACAACAGCGGTGTGCACCGCGGCAACCCGGCGCGCGGGATCACCCCCTCCGCCGTCCCCTACCCCGGGGCGCGCGGCATCGGCTACACCGGCGGTATCACCACCTACACCTACAGCGACACCGCCTTCGCCTCGCCCAACCAGTTCTCGGTGGAGACCTGGTTCCGCACCGAGAGCAACCAGGGCGGCCGGATCATCGGCTTCGGCCGGAACATCTGGCGCACCAGCACCAACTACGACAAGCACGTCTACATGCGCAACGACGGCCGGCTGGTCTTCGGAACCCAGGGCAGCGGACGGCAGACCGTCACCAGCCCGGCCGGCTACAACAACGGCCAGTGGCACCACCTGGTCGCCACCCAGGGCACCAACGGGATGCGGCTGTACGTCAACGGACAGCTGGTCGCGCAGAACTCCGTGACCAGCAACCAGAACTACCAGGGCTACTGGCGGACCGGCGCGGACAACCTCAGCGGCTGGACCAACCGGCCCTCCAGCGACGGCTTCGCCGGACAGCTGGACGAGACGGCCGTCTACCACCACGCGCTGACGCAGGCACGGGTCACCGCGCACTACAACGCCGCCAGCGCGCCGGTGGACACCGTCACCACGCTCCAGCCGACCGCCGACACCTACGTCAACCAGGGCGCCCCGTCCGCCACCTACGGCACCAGCACCTCGCTCGCCGTACGCGGCACCTCGGGCTACCAGACGTACCTGCGGTACGAACTGCCCGACGCCCCCTCCGGCACGGTGCTCAAGGCGGCGGCGCTGCGGGTGCGCACCAGCAGCCAGGACTACGCGGGGTCGGAGGACACCCACACCGTGGTCCCGGTGACGAGCGCCTGGACCGAGGCCGGCACCAGCTGGAACAGCCGTCCCACGGTGGACGGCTCGACGGTGCTCGGCACCGTGCCCGCCGGCACCGCGCCCAACACCCACTACTCGGTCTCGCTCAGCACCCCGGCGCTGGCCGGGTCGCTCGGCTCGGAGGTGAACCTCGCCGTGACCAGTGACGGCACCGACAACCTGTGGTTCTGGTCGCGGGAAGTCTCCAACGCCGACAACCGTCCGCAGCTGCTGCTGACGTTCGGGGCGCCCTGATGGGCGGCCGTGCCGGCGGGCGCGGCCCGGTCGCGGCCGCCGTCGCAGCCGCGCTGCTCGCCCTGGCCCTGCTCAGCGGCTGTGGTTCCGGGTCCGACGACGGTGACGGGGACGGCGCCGCCGGGGGCTCCCGCGACACCGCCTCCTCGCCGTCGTCCGAGCCGGACGACGGCGGGGAGGAGCCGCGGGACGAGGACGACCCCGACGGCGACGACTCACCCGGCGACACGGACGGCGCCGGTGACGGCTCGGGCGACAGCTCGGGCGCGGGCTCCGGCACGGACTCCGGTGGCGCCGAGGGCGAGAAGGTCCCCGAGGTCCCGCTGGAGTTCACCGAGGAGGAGGAGAAGTACCTGGAGTCCCAGGAGGTGCCCACGGGCACCGACCCGGCCGCCGTGATGGAGCTGGGCCAGGAGGCATGCGACCGCATCGCCTACCTCGCCAGAATCGCCCCGGAGACCGTCGCCGACGCCGTCGACGAGGGCGAGATCCCCGGCGCGGAGGACGCGGTCAGGCACCTGTGCCCGGAGCACGCCGATCTGCTGGGCTGACGTAAGAGGGCAGGGCCGCACGACGCGCGTCGGCACGCCAGGTTGCACACGTCGCGCCACGTGCGGATACCGCGACTACCGCTTTCGCCCCGGACCACGGGAGGGCGGTCGTCGTGAGTGGAGGATCGCCACTCCAGCCCCCGGCCGGCCGGGGGCTCGGCGGTGACGGCGGTCGCGTCGTCGGCGGGCCCCAGGCGCACGGCGTCCAGCAGCGCGACCCAGGAGGTGCGGCCGGTCTCCAGAGCGGCGACGAAGGAGTACGGCCAGCCCGGTGCGAACTGATCCCCGCTGCGGGCACCCGCGTCCGTGGACGTGGCAGAACAGCCGCTCGTTGCTGGTCGGGGCATCGGGACGGAGCCAGTTGCACACGTCCACCAGAAGTGAGCGGTGATGTCGCGAACGAGTTGGGTGGTGCGTCGTCCCCGCTGCGGCTGGTGCGGCCCGCTGAACGACCTGCCCCTGCGGTCGGGCCACCCCCTGGACGACAGCGCAGAGCCCCATCGGACCGCGAGGTGCTGGCGGCTCGATGGGGCTCTGTCCGGTACGCCTCCGCAGGACGGGTCAGCCGGTGATGTCACCCGACTTGACGCTGTCCACGAACGCGGCGAACGCGACGGCCGGGACCGCGAGGGCCGGACCGGCCGGGTTCTTGGAGTCGCGGACAGGGACCGTGCGGCGCGAAGCGGCGAAGTTGGCAGCGACCTCGATGCACTGGCCACCGTTGCTGCTGTATGAGGACTTGAACCAACGGGGGGACTCGGACGTCACGGGGTACCCTTTCGCAGCTGGTTGATCATGGCTACAGACTGCGCCTGCGGCGCGGCCTCAACCTGCAGATGATGGTAGGCGGTCAGCAACGGCTGTACGAGCCGGTTGTCCCGCTCCAGCCGCCCCGACTGGGCCGATTCCGTATAGGCAAGGTTCGATCGGTCGCTCAGCGTCAGAAGCGTCACCGGCAGATCGAACGCTCTCCGCTCCCCCAGGTCGAACGGCGCCACCTGGAGCACGGCTGATGGCAACTCGGCGAACGCGACAAGCCTGTCCAGTTGAGCTGCCATGACCCGCTGGCCCCCCACCAGACGCCTCACACAGCCTTCGTCGAGTACGGCGTAGAGCAGTGGCGGCGGAGTTCGCTCCAAGGAAGCCTGTCGCTTGGTGAGTAGAACCAACCATTCATCAGCCTGCTGGTCGGTGATCGCACCGCGACGCACCGCACCGGACAGGACAGCCTCGGCGTACTCCCGCGTCTGGAGCAGCCCCGGGACAATGCCCACCTCAAAGAGCCGAATCTCAGCAGCGCTTCCTTCCAGTGCGACGAATTCGGGGAACCCCTCCAGTAGTGCCGTCTCACGCACCGTCAGACTCTGCCGTTCAAGGCGGTCGCCGGTCCCCAGGGCCCTGTCAGCACCTGCCGCGAACTGTTGAGTTGGTGGGCGACGGCCTGTTTCTACGGCGGAGATGTGTGACCCGGTGCACCCAATCCGTGTGCCTAGCTCGTCTTGGGTCCAGCCCTTCTCATCTCTCAACCTGCGCAGACGCGCGCCGAACGCGGCCGCTGCCGAGAAGTCGGGGTCTACATCTTTGCGGTTCATGAGCGTTCCCGTCATCTGCCAAACAGATAGCGCAAGTTGATTACACACCGACTGTAGGCCACGCTGACTCTGCTTGGTAGTGGAGTCGCTACGGAGAGGAACAATCGTGTGTGCTGAAAATCGGCCTACCACCTGGCACCACCTGGGCGAACACGCCACCAAAGGGGGTGGCCAAATCCCCCTGCGCGAAATTGCGTTCGAAGCAGAACGGGCAGCGGACGCTTTGCGCGAAGCGCTGGCCGCCGTGGGTATCACGCTTCCGGTGGTGGCCAGTTCGCACGTGTGGGGCTCCGCGTCACGTGGGCCGGTGCGCTTGGTCGAGGTCGGCCTGATGCTCCCCGAGGTCGCGGCCCGGATCACCGAAGCCCTGAGGGCAGAAACCCACCGCGCGGGACCGGAGTTCGGCCAGCCGCCCTGTGGTCACGAGAAGGAGCACGACCGGTGAACGGCCGGACCGAGGACGACGGCACGGCAACGCCGCCCGTCCCTGCCGACCCCATCGACCCAGACATCACGATGGTCGAACTCCGGCGACGCTCAGAGGAACTGGGCCGCAAGATCGAGGCGCACTTGAAGGCGCTGAGGCAGCGGTGAGCGGCGGCTACCGGTTCACCCGGTTCCACCTCGTGCCCACGAGCGGGCAGCTGGTCTTCCGGGCGCAGTGTGAGGTGTGCGAGGAGATCGGTCCGAGAGCTGAGACCGGTGACGCGGCGATGATGTGGGTGGTCTTTCACTGGGAGGACCACCCCGGCCACACCGTGTACCGCGAACTCAGCTCCATCCCTTACCTCGTGGAGCCCCGCTCGTGAGCAACGGGCGGTACGTCGACGGCTACTGGTGCGAAGCGGTCGCCCGCTCAGTGGACCTCGCCGACACCTGGCGCCTGAGCGCCCAACGGACCCCAAGCCCCGAGGCCGCACTGGCCTGGCTGCGCGAACAGGCACTGCGCCTGGCCGATGCCCTCGGCCACGCCCCGCCCTTCGGCACTACCGCCGACGTCTTCCGGGACTGGGCCGCCGACCACGCCTACCAGCGCATTCAACTGGCCGCGCTGGCCAGCGGGCAGCCGATCAGCGCCAACGCCTGCGGACCGGACCGCATCCACGGCCAGGGCCGGGACATCGAGGTCCTCTACTCCCTCTCCGCCCGGCCCATCCACCGCGACGCCACCACCCGGCACCTCCTGCGCACGCTCTGAACACCCCTGTATCGCAATCTCTTTGGAGACAGCCATGTTCGAAGACATCAGCTTCGCCAACTCCGACCGCGAAGAACTCGAAGACTCAGCCCGAGAGTTCTTCAACCACATCAAAGACCTCGGCGTCCGCCTGGACGACATCGACGTCCTCGACCCCTGCGACGGCTGCCGACGCCACGCCTACCTCGTCCACCTCGGCAACCTCAC
>NZ_BHZI01000304.1 GCF_004305975.1 Streptomyces otsuchiensis | reverse complement strand
CCCTGGAGGCCCCCGTCATGACCATCACCGAGCTGCCGCGCACCCCCGGCCGGCACCCCGACCCGACCCCGCCGGCCGGGGGTGCGCGGCAGCTCGGTGATGGTCATGACGGGGGCCTCCAGGGGGCGGTGAAGGGCGTTGCCGAAGCGATCGGGGGTGTTGCCGAAGTCGAGGCGGCAGTTGCCGAAGTCGGGGTGCGCGGCGCCGAAGTCGGCTCTCCGAGGCCCACCCGCGGGCGAGTGGGAGCGGGAGAACCGGCGGCCCGCCCGGCACAGGGCGGGCCGCGCGGTCAGCAGTCGGTCGCCGCGAGCCGGACCGGCTCGATGCGCCAACCCGTAGGCGAGGAGTCCGACGGGGGCTTCGACCCGGGCGGGCACGGGGCCCAGCCGCCGGGGACCGCGCCGTCCTTCTCCGCAGCGGTCTCGGCTCCCTCGCGGGAGCGGTGAACACTGTGCAGCTCACCCCGGCGGTACAGAAGATAGACGGCATCGCGGTCGCGCTCCTCCTGCCGGCGGGCGGCGCGCAGCAGGGTGCGGAGGACGACGCGGTCCTCGTGGTCCAGGAGCACCTGCTCCTCTGCCCGGCGCAGCTGCAAGCGGGTCTCGGTGTGGGTCTGGTCGAGCGCCTGGAAGCTGTTCTGAAGCGACGTGATCAGCTCGATGTCTTCGGCCTGCTGAGCGCGGTAGTAGGAGAGGTGGTCCCGGGCCTCCTCCAGTGCCTCCTCCAGGTCGGGGACGCGGTGGGCGCGTGCGGTGAGGTCGGTGAGGGTGCGGGTGCGGGTGATGCGGATCATCGGGTGCTCCAGGGTGGGGTTGGCCGTCCCGGGGTGGGCGGTTCTCCGGGCCCCACCACCAGGCGGTGGTGGTGGGGTCGGGGGAACCGGCGCGGCCCGCACCCGATTCGGGGTGCGGGCCGCGCGGGCGGTGAGGTGGGGTCAGCTGAGGTCGACGCCGTCGGGGATCTCTCCGGCGCGCAGCTCGGCGGCGATGTGCCGGTATTCGGCCGCGTTGCGGCGGGCGGTCTCGCCGGCGCGGGGGGCGCAGGCGCGGGTGGTGGGGGAGTTGGTCGGGTCGGCGGCGGCTCGGGCGGCGTCGGTGGCGGCGGCGCCGGACCGGGCGGCGGCGCGGGCGAAGTGGGCGGCCTCGCGGTCGAGGTCGGCCTGAGTGAGGTGCTCGGTCATCGGGTGTGCCTCTATCAGGTGTGGAGGGAGTGGGTGGTGACGCGTGCGTGGATGTGGTCGGGGATGCCGGGCTCGTCTGCGGGGTGGCGCTTGCGGATGCTGGTGGTGCAGCCGGGCTCGGGGCACCGGGCCGTGGAGACGCGGTAGCCGATGCCGGTCAGGTGGGGGCGGAGTGCGGTCCAGATGACGGTGCCGAGGGAGGCCCCGGCCACGAGGGCGAGGGGGAGTGGTGCGCCGGAGTCGGTCAGCTCCGAGGTGAGGAGGATGGTCTGTGCGGTGGAGAGGAGCGCGGCGGCGGTGTAGGCGATGCGGCGGTGGATCAGGGTGCGGCGGGGCAGGCGGTCGGTCATCGGTTCCTCCAGCTGGTGGTCGCCGTTAGCGGGGGCGGGGCATCTGGCAGCCGAGGCAGTAGTCGGGGTTGCCGGTGCGGACGCCGCAGCCGGAGCACGACCAGGTCTCGGAGCAGTCGGGGTGCGGCGGGGCGGGGACGCTGCTGTGCGCGGACGGGTTCGTCATCGGGCACCGCCGCTCTTCGCTGCGGCGCGGCGGGCGTCGTCCTGGCGGGCGCGGCGGAGGGCCTCTTCCGCATCGGAGTTGGGGAGGGGCTGTGGGAGGATGTGGGTCACGACGGTCTCCAAGGTCAGTCGTGTGCAACCCCCGGTGCCGCCAAAGCTGCCGGGGGTTGCTCGTTGTGTGGGGCGCGGGTCCTGCGTCCCCCGCGCACCACCACCCGGCCGGGGCCGGGTGGTGGTGACGGGCAGCGCAGGCGTCCGTTAGTGGAGGTCTTCGCAATCGGCGACCCAGCACTGGTGGGGCCAGCAAGTCACGCGGTCGTCTCCGTGCATACCGCAGTCCTCCAATTCGTCGTCCTTCGCGATGGCGGCGGCGAGCTTGGCGTCCATGTGTGCTCCTGTGGTGGTGGGTGGGGCGCGGGTCCTGCGTCCCCCGAGCACCACCACCCGGCCGGGGCCGGGGGTTGGTGGTGACGGGCAGCGCAGGCGCTGCGGTGCGGTCTCCTGTTCCGCATGGGCCGCTCGGCCGGAGGGAGACGCGCGGTCTCCGGGGTCTGCGGGTGTGCCATGCGCGTTCTTTTGCGTCGCAGCTCTCGCGACAGCAGGTCTGCTACTGCCGAGATGCGACGGGTCTCCACTACTCCTCGGCCGGTGTGGTCGCGGCGTCGTCGGGGTGTGGATCACGCTGTGGAGTTGAGTGAGGTGCAGTTACTCCCCTTGGATCCCGCGTGCGGGAGAGCCTCTGGGGGCGAGGGTTGGGTACGGGCCGTCGGGCCCGGCTCCCACTGCGGCGACCACCAGCTGGTGGAGGGCGCCGCCGAAGGAGTCGGAGCGTCAGGCCGCCGCGCGCAGCGGGGAGGTGGGAGGCGGGGGGCCGTCGGTGGCGTGGAGGGAGTGGAGGACGGCGGTCAGGAGGCGGTCACCGTCGTGCGGGCGGCGGCAGCGAACGAACATCTCGTCCACCCGCAGCCACGGGGTCGACGCGTGGTCGCGGGCGGCGGCACGGGCCGCAGCGGCCACGTGCTCGGGGAGGCCGGAGGCGGAGTCGATCGCGGCCGGGGTGAGCGGCGCGGTGCTGCTGGCGGCGGCGGCGACGTCGGTGGCGATCCCGTGGGCGAGGTGCCAATCGCTCACCGGGAGAAGGCCGGCTACGTAGCCAACGAGCCGGTCGGCGGGGGCGGTGCGGGCGGTGGTACCGGGCATCACAGTCTCCTCATCACGCGGTCGGTGTGTGCGGTTACATTGGTAACTTGATACAGTCACCGTGTCAAGTAAGTAGAGTCATTCCAATCAGTGAAGGAGGACCGTACGATGCCGTGCATGACGATCGACCGGGCTGCGCAGCCCTACCAGGCCATCGCGGACGTCCTGCGCACCGACATCAGGACTCAGCGACTCGCGCCTCACGCACAGCTGCCTCCCGCCCGCGAGCTGGCGGCCACGCATGGCGTGTCCGTCGGGACCGCGCAGCGCGCGTTGTCCGAACTTCGGCGCGAGGGGCTCATCTACACCCACCAGGGGCGGGGCTCCTACGTTGCTGACGCGCCGGTAGCCGCACCAACAGGTGACCTTCAGGCAGAGGTCCAGCGCCTGGAGGCGACCCTCGCCGATGTGGTTGAGCGCCTGGAGCGCCTGGAACGAAGAGAACCGAAGCTTTGACATGACGCTAATCACAGTCGAGATGTGGCTGATGGCCCATCACAGAGCACTACTCAACTCCATGCGCAAGCCGCTTCACAGGTTTTCAACATCCGCGTACACACGTCATTTGGCTCGCTGACCTTAGGGTCGCGACCATGTCACCGGAGGATGAAATGAAAGGCAGGCTCGGCTGGCGGCCAGAGCGTCTGCGACAGCAGCGCGAGGCCCACGGCCTGACGCTGGAGCAGGCAGGCGAAAGCCTGCGCGCAGCAGCGGCACAGGCAAAACTGAAGGGAATCCCTGCCGCCAATCCACAAACGCTCTGGCAGCACGAACAGGGCGAGGTCTACCCCGGCCCTCCGTACCGTCGCGCATATTGCCTTCTCTACGGTGCTACTGAACCGCAGCTGGGATTTCGTACCGCGCTCCCCGGAGAGGAATCACGCTTCGAGCTCACGCCGCTGCCCGAGCAGCGAAATGGGCAGCATGTACTGGCAGTCGAGCGCGCTCTGACACGGATCGCCCCCGGCGCAGAAGGTATCGACCACCTCGGAATTCAGCGGCGCGTGCTGGACGCGTGGAAGCGGCGCCGCACCGGAGGTGACCCGCATCGCCCTGTGGTCATCCTCGTTGGTGGCTTCGCCGGATCAGGTAAGAGCGAGTTCGCGCGATTCCTGACTCAACTCACTGGATGGCCGCTCTTGGACAAGGACCCGCTCACCCGTCCGCTGGTTGAGGCACTCCTCGTCGCTCTGGGCAGTGATCCGCACGACCGACACACCGACCTTTACCGCACCCAGGTGCGGCCAGTGGAATACGCCAGCCTCATGGCAGCCGTGAAAGCGAATACCAGCTGCCAGATCAGCTCGGTAGTGTCCGCTCCCTTCATCTCGGAACTCGCAGATCCCGAGTGGATGCAGCGCCTCAGTCATCAATGCGCCGCCGCTGGTGTGGACGTGGTGCCCATTTGGCTGCGATGTGACGCAGAATCAATGCGCGAGTACATCACGCACCGAGGTGCGGCGCGCGACTCGTGGAAACTCGCTCGCTGGACTGAGTACCTCAGCACAATCGACGAAAGCACGCGGCCGGCCGTCCCTCACCTAGTGGTCGACAACCGGATGGGGGCCGCTATCTCCCTCGCCGACCAGGCGCGCATGGCGCTCGGGGCGGTGGCGGCATGAGCACCGGGATCATCCTCTATGGCCCCCCAGCCTCGGGTAAGGACAGCATCACCGAGGCCCTCGGGTACCCGTTCCAGCTCTTCAAGCGGATCAAGGTCGGCCCGGGCCGAACCTGCGGGTACCGCATGCACACGGAGGACCAGCTCCGCGCAATGCGCGGCGACGTCCTCTACCTGAACCGCCGGTACGACGCTACGTACGTGATCGACCGATCCGGCATCGAGGAGGCGCTGGCGGAAGCCGTTCCGGTGGTTCACCTCGGACAACTAGACGGGGTCCGCGCCCTCTCAGCTGCGGGCCTCGGCACGTGGATGACGGTGCGGCTTGAGTGCCGACGCGACACCACGCGAGCGAGGGCTCAGGCGCGAGGAGACCGTGACGTCGCTGCCCGTCTCGCAGCTTGGGACGCCACGGCCGCGGACCTCGCTACGGGGCCAGACCTGCCGTGGCACCTGGTGGTCGATACCGAACGGCACTCGCCGGCAGATGCAGCGTCGATGGTCCGAGGCGCGTTGCAAACTGACTGGCCGTCAACGCTTGCGTGACGGTGGCGCCTGCGAGTGGCGCTGGGATATGGTCACTCGCAGCCATAGGCACGTCACTTTGAAACACAACTGAACAGTTCCGTACAGCACAAAAGGGCCTCCCCGGCTACCAACCGGTTCGGCCCTCTTGATTCCGATGACTCTCGATCCCCGGCCTGGCAGCTTGCGATCAGGAGTCACACAACAGGAGCTGTACGTATGTGGTCCAGCGCTCGGCTTACCAGGCCGCGCGCTGGGAACCAGGATGCCAGTAGTTGCGCATTTTTGCTACTGGGCGCCGCTACCAACGGCGTTTCCGCAGGTCAGGCCATGTGCGTGCGGCTCCGTTAGGAGCAGTAGCACCCGTGTCGCCGCAGGTTTCGCCCGAGGTTTCGTCGCAGGTTCCGTCCCCGGTTTCGCCGGGGGCGCCCTTTGGCGTGCCTGGGGGTCTGGTGCGGGCGGTGGACGAGCAGTGGGTTCACACCACCTCGGCGCGGAAGTGCCAGCCTCGGGCATGGCTGCGGGCTGTCGAGTGGGCGGTCGCGGCCGGCCTCCATCCCCGGGCCGGTGCCCGCACCGTCGCCGTCGCGCGGGATATCCGGGACCGGATGGGGTTCGACACCGGGCACGCGATCTACGACCTGGACGGCACCGCTACCCGGTTGGGCGTTCACCGCGCCACCGTCAAGCGGCACGTCGCCATTCTCCGCCAGCTCGGCCTGCTGGTGTGGGTGCGAGAGGGTTCGCGCCGCAACCTGCATATCCCGGGGCGGCTGTACACCGCGACGGCCGCGATCTACGCCGGGACCATCCCCGCCGCCTACGACGCCGCTCACGGCCTGGTGACGGCCGGTCAGGGCTACGACGCCCGCGTGGTCCGCTACACCGAGGCCGGGCGGGAGATGGCGATCCGGGAGGCCGGGGAGGACGCCCGCCGACGGGGCGTCAAGTCCCGTCCCCCGAAGCGCTCGAAGACCAGCCGGGGGGGCCGCCGCGGACCCCGACGCGCTTCCTCGGCGGCGGGCCGTGCGCCCCATTCCCTTCCTCCTTCCCTCCTCGGTTCTCCTCAGATGGTGGGTGGTTGTAAAGACACACGTCCCGCGCGTCGAAAGACCAGCCCCCCCTCGAAAACCACCACCAGGAGCAGCAGCAGCCGGAGCGGCTGCGGGCCGCGCC
Source organism: Streptomyces otsuchiensis (assembly GCF_004305975.1). Taxonomy (GTDB): domain Bacteria; phylum Actinomycetota; class Actinomycetes; order Streptomycetales; family Streptomycetaceae; genus Streptomyces; species Streptomyces otsuchiensis. The sequence goes on along the minus strand of NZ_BHZI01000304.1, from coordinate 285 downwards.
GCCCGGCCCTCCAGGTCGCCGCTGACATCGAGATCGCCCGGCAGGTCCGCCCCCGCGTCCGCTGGACGCAGCGCGAGAGCCTGCGGCGCCTGGCCTACGCCCTGCGCCCGTACATCGACTGCGGCCTCGATGCCGACGCCATCCGCACCGAGCTGGCGCTGTGGACCCGGCTGTTCGAGGGCATCGGCATCGGATGGCTGCCGCGTAGCCCCGCCGCGTTCATCACCAAGCAGCTTCGCAACCCGGAGCTGCTGCCCGAGCGCGCCCCGAACACCACCCCCGCCC
>NZ_BHZI01000303.1 GCF_004305975.1 Streptomyces otsuchiensis | reverse complement strand
CGCCGTGGAACGCCGCACCCCGGAGCCCCCGGCCGGGGTCATCCGGCGGCCGGGGGCTCCGGGGTGCGGCGTTCCACGGCGATGATCGTGCCCTGGGCCATCGCCACCAGCTGCTCGCCGTCGTCCTTGACGGCGTGGATCGACACCTGGCAGACGGCCTGGCGCCGGGTGGTGACGGCTGCCGTGGCACGGGCGATGATCACCTCGCCCACCGCCGGGCGGGCGTAGTTGATCTTGTATTCGGCGGTCAGCGCGTCCCCGCCCAGGGCCAGCCCCCCGGCGAACGTCAGGGCGTTGTCGGCCAGATAGCTGACGACGCCGCCGTGCAGATACCCGTGCTGCTGCTGGAGTTCGGGCCGGTTCTTGATCCGGATCTCGGCCGAGTCGGGGCCGACCGCCGTCAGTTCGGCGCCCAGGAACCTGCTGAACGGCTGGGCGTCGAAGATCGAGTGGGCGAACTCCGTCAGGTCGTGCGTCACGATGCCTCCTGCTCCTCGGGAGCGGTCACGGCCAGTCGCTGGTCGATGTTGGTCTGGAACATGGCCAACAGGCCCTCGGCCAGGCCGAGGACATGGTGGTCGCTGCCGCCGCGCGTCAGGTTGCGCTGGACGTCCTCCGCGATGGCGAAGTCCTCCTGGTCGAAGACGGTGTCGTTGGTGAAACGGAACCGCTTCTCCAGCGCGCTCTGCCCCAGGGAGCCGGGGAAGTCGTCCGCGCGGTACAGCATCTCGTGGGTCCAGACCGTGCGATCGGGCGCCAGCGGCCAGAAGGTGTTGATGGACACGTAGTCCGGGTGAAGGATGAAGAAGGTGTTGGGGAAGAGCGTGTAGTACACGGACGCGAAGTCAAGGATGCGCCAGTCCTGTTCGGGCTTGCCGAGCGTCTCCCCGATGTTGGTGCGCGCGGCGGAGAGCCGGATGTGCGGTCCGTCCTCGTCGTGCGCGATCACGCCCTTGCGGAACGCGGCGGCCAGCGTCTCCCGGTGCAGGTACGGGACGTGGTAGCCCTCCAGGTAGGTCTTGATGAGGAGCTTCCAGTTGGCCTGCTTGACCACCTTGGTCTTCTTGTACTGCACCAGGGAGGGGACGTCGAAGTTGGTGAGGTCCTCGTGGAAGGCGCCGAGGAAGTTCGGTATGTCCATCCGGGTGTCGGGGGAGCGGGCGATCCAGACCAGCCCGCCCGATTCGGCGACCGGCAGTTCGACCAGCGGGTAGTCGCTCTTCTCCACGCCGGGGAAGTCATGGGAGCGGGTGATGCCCTTCAGCCGCCCGTCGAGCTGATAGACCCAGCCGTGGAACGGGCAGACGAAGTTCTTCAGCGCCCCGCAGCGCTCGGCGACCAGCTGCGCGCCCCGGTGGCGGCACTGGTTGTAGAACCCGCGCAGCTTCCCGTCCTCGCCCCGGACCACGACATAGGGGAACTCCTCCCAGTCGCTCGTGACGAACGAGCCGGGCTCGCTCAGTGACGAGGCGTGCCCGACGACCAGGGGGTAGCGGGTGAAGGTCGAGCGCAGCTCCCTCTCGAAGAGCGCGGTGTCGGTGTACTTGGTGACCGGGAGCGTCACGACCTCGTCGAGCATGGGCTCGTCGCGCCGTGTCTCCCGCAGCGCCAGCAGGCGCTTGAGCATCGCTACCTGTGCGTCGGGTCTCACTTCTGGCCGTCCCTTCCCGGGCTGTTCCGGCGCGGCTCCCGTTCGGTCGCCGCTCCCACGGCGCGCAGCGACACGCGCAGGATCTCCTCGATGAACTCGTGCTGCTCCGCCCTGGCGTCCCGCTCGCCCGGGCCGCTGTCGGCGGCGGGGGCGAGCGGGCGCACCAGGGACTCCGCTATGGCGCCGATCAGCGCGGGGGCCGAGACGTCGACGCGCTGGTCGGTGAACTCGCGGCTGTCGACGCCGTCCTGGATGATTCCCGCCGCCAGCGCGGTGTAGTCGCGGCGGAAGTCGAGCCGCAGGTACTCCACGGTGGAGGTGACCGGCTCCAGCAGCAGCGCCCACGCGAGGCGGGGCGCGGCGAGGGAGCGGGCGCCGAATCCGCGCACCAGGGCGGCCAGCGCGGCGGTGGCGCTGCCGGCGGTGTGGACGTGCGCGATGACCCGCCCGAACTCGCGGCCGGCGAGCACCCGGAACGTCTCGGCGTGCAGGGCCTCGACGTTCCCGAAGTGCGAGTAGAGCGAACCGACGCTAACCCCCGCCGCCTCGGCGACCTCCCGGGCCTTGACGCCGCCGAAGCCCTCTCGCTGCACCAGGACGCAGGCGCTGTCCAGGATGCGCTCCCGGCGCTCCTGGAGCCGCTGGAGCTCCCGTTCGGTCTTGCGGTACGCCACGGTGCGCCGTCTCCCGCCATCACATGAACATTGGTTCAGTTCATGCTAGAGCCGGCCCCGGCAGGGCACAAGCCCGCGTCGGGTGGCGTGGCGTCCACCGCCCGGCGCGGGCTTGTCTCAGCGCGCCCCTGGCCCCGCCACCGGCAGGGCACCCGGGCGGGCGGCGCCGGGAGCGGGGGCGTGATTCCACTCCATCCGGGCCCAGGGCAGGGCCAGTTCGCTCGCGTCGGTGACCTGCGACGGCGCCAGCTCCTCCACCCGGCGGGCGCCGGCCGCGCGGGCGAAGACGGAGTCGACGTAACGGTGCCCGGTGTCGGCGGCCAGGAAGAGCACGGTCCGGCGCGGGGCGTGGTCCCGCTCCCACCGGGCCGCCAGGTAGGCAGCCCCGGCGGAGAGACCCGCGAACACCGCGTGTCTGCGCAGCAGGTCGACGCTGCCGGCCCGCGCCGCCTCGAAGGAGACCCAGTGCACGGTGTCGTAGAGCGTGTGGGAGACGTTGCCGAACGGGATGGAGCTCCCGATACCGGCGATGATGATCTCCGGGTCGGGCACGTGCTCGGCGCCGAAGGTGACGCTGCCGAAGGGCTGGACGCCGACGAGCTGGGGCCCGGCGGGCCCGGCCCCGCCGGACCCGGACCGGCCTGCCCCGGACCCGGTGCGCAGGTAGTGCGCGAGCGCCCCGGTGGAGGCGCCGGTCCCCACGCCGCCCACCACGGTCAGTGAGCCGGGGTCGACCTCCGCCCGGACGCGTTCGGCGACCGCGCGGTAGCCCAGGTAGTGGATCTCGTCGTGGTACTGGCGCATCCAGTGGTACTCCGGGTGGTCCCGCAGGATCTCCCGGACGCGCTCCACCCGCCGCTTCTGGTCGAGCTTGAGGTCGTCGCTGGGTTCCATCTGTTCCAGCCGCGCGCCGAGCACGGTGAGCTGGGTGCGCAGGGTGGGGTCGACGGCGGAGGAGCCCACGATGTGGCAGCGCATCCCGTAGCGGTGGCAGGCCAGCGCCAGCGCGTGGGCGTAGATGCCGCTGGAACTGTCCAGCAGGGTGTCGCCGGGGCGTACGGCGCCGGTGTCCAGCAGGTGCCGTACCGCCGTGAGCGCGCTGACGACCTTCAGGGTCTCGAAGCGGCAGCAGATCAGGCGCTCGTCCAGCCGGACCAGGTCCGGCCGGCCGAGCGCCTCCGCTATGTGTTCGTCCATGCGAAGTGTCCTCGTCCCAGGGGGCGTTGTGGTGGCCACGTGCGGCGGCCGGTGCGCGGCGCGGAGGCGGTCAGGGCGCGCGGTGGCGGTAGCGGTACAGGACGGTGGGGTCCGCGCTGAACTGCGAGAAGGGGAAGGGCTCGGCGGACAGCGCGGTGACGCCGCGGCCCAGGAAGGCGCGGGCGACCGCGCTGCCGCTCTGCGCGTAGACCACCAGCGGCACCTCGCGCCGGCGGCAGTGCGTCAGGATCCGGTCGAAGCTGCCGTTGCCCAGCGTCATGCCGGTGGCGACCACCGCGTCCGCCGTCGCGAGGACCTCGTCCATGTCGCTGGTGACCCGGTCGCCCCACTGGGTGGCCGTCAGGTTGAAGTCGCACGGCAGGGGGACGCCCCCGGCCTCGCGGATCGCCGCGACCAGCGGGTTGACCACGCCGATCAGCGCCACGCGGGCGCCCGGCGCGATGTCCAGGAGTCCGGCGACGGCCGCGTCACGGGCCGCCGCCCGTACCTCGGGGGTACCCGCGGGCAGGGTCACCGCCTCGGCGTCGTCGGCCTCGCGGTGCGGGCGGGACGCGGCGAGGTGGGCGTCGAGCGCGGCGATCCGCAGGGGGCGGGAGTCCGCCCGCAGCAGGGTCTCCAGCGACGCCCCGGACGCCTCGCGGCAGATGTCCGGGGGGATCTCGCCCGGTTCGAAGGCGCAGGCGCCGAACACGTCGCCGAGCCGGACGAGCACGTACTGGTTGAGGTAGGTGGTGGTGCTCCCGGCGAGCCGGGTGCCGTGATGGATCCAGAACACGGCGGTGGCGACGGTGGCTGCGGGCGGCGGCCCCGCCTTCCCGGCCAGGGCGGCGGCCAGCAGCGACTCGGTGTCCTTCACGCCTCCCCCTCCCGGGTGAACCGGAACAGGAAGGTGAGGACGCCGTCATCCCAGTCGTGCAGGTGGGCGACGTGCGGCACGAAGCGGTGGTCGAGCGCCGAACCGACGATGGCCCGCAGATCCGCGGTGTTGGAGGCGATGACGAAGACCTCGCCGCCGGGGGCCGGCAGCTCCCGCTCGGCGAGCTGCGCGAAGAACCGGCGGAGGAGCCCGGCGCCCACGCAGACGTTGCGGACCACGTCCGGGTCCTCGCTGACCGGACGGCTGACGGCCGGCGGGTTGAAGGTGACGACGTCCGGGCGGGCCCCGGGCGGCAGCGCGTCGAACAGGTCTCCGGCCCGCGCGGTGAAGACGGTGCCTTCCCGCTCGCCCACGATCCGCCGGTAGTGCCGCTCGGCCGCCGCCACGCTCGCGCCGTGCACGTCGAGCGCGTGGATCTCGCGGGCCCCGCGCAGACCGGCCGCCACCGCCTCGACGCCCAGACCGGCGCCCATGGCGGCGTACCGCCGGCCGCGCACCTCGATCCGGCCGTCCAGGACACGCTCGTGGATCATGCGGCTGGTCCCGCCGGGGACGAACACCCCGGGCGGCACGTCGAACGTCCAGCCGTTCCAGGTGTAGTGACGGGTGGTGTGCAGATCCCCCTTGGGCTGGTTGATCGCGAGGATGTGCTCGGCCGGCAGTGGCGGCGGCAACTGCTCCAGCAGCGTGCGGCCGGTGGTGGTCAGGTCCACGGAAGGTTCTCCTGTCGTAGCGGGGTCACGGGGCGGTGCGTCGTACGGCTGGGGTCGGACGGCGGAGTGACCGGTGGCGGGCGGTGGCCCCCGGGCGGGTGACGAGCCACGGAAGGTCACCGGGCGGCCGCCGCGCCGGGTCCGGCGTCACCGGCGCCACCGGCGTTCGCGTCGGCACTCCGGAAGTGACGGGCGCTCGGGGTGAACGCCGCCGCCAGGGGCGCGAGCAGGCAGGCCGCGGCGCAGACGGTCAGCACCGGGCCCGTCCCCACGGTGGCGACGGCGGGCGCGATCAGCGCCAGGCCGACCGGCGCCAGGCCGTAGGAGAGCAGGAAGTCCAGGGAGGAGACCCGCGCCAGCATCCGGGGCTCGACCTCCCGCTGGATCGCGGTGAACCAGGTCACGTTGAACAGCTCGATCCCGATCCCGGCCACCACATAGGCCGCGACCACGGCCGCCGCCGGGACCGGCAGCCAGAGGGCGAGCGGTGCGAAGGCGTAGCACCCGAGCCCGCCCAGCGCCGTCCACCCCGCGCTCGGCGGCTGGCGGCGCGCCATCAGCAGCGCCCCGGCCAGCGCTCCCACCACATACGCGGTGGTCGCCAGCGCGAGCACGGCGACGGTGTCGTAGCGGTCGCGGCTGACCAAGGGCAGCACCACGGCGGTGGCGCTGTAGCCGAGGCAGATCACCAGCGTCAGCGCGCCCAGCCCGGAGACGAACCACGGATGGCGGCGCGCCTCGGACACCCCCGCCCGGAAGTCGCCCACGAAGCCCGCCCGGCCGCTCGGGCCCGCCGGCGCCGGGGCGCCGGGTCCCGGCGCCAGCGCGGCGACCAGCCACAGGGCCGCCGTGGCGAGCAGCAGCGTCCGCGCCGGCACCAGCACCACCAGCAGGGCGGCGAGCGCGGGGGCGACCAGGGTGGTGACGCGGACGGCCAGCGTGATCGCCGCGTTGGCCTGTTGCCGCCGGTGGGCGGGAACCACCTCGGCGGTCAGCGCCTGGAACGCCGGGCGGCAGGCCCCCTGCCCGGCGCCCACCACAGCGGCGGCGGCAGCGGCCAGCGGCACGGAACGCTCCACCCCCCAGGCGAGGACGGGAGTGGCGACCGCCGCCGCCAGGCCCGCCCACCGGACGATGGCCCGGCGGGAATGGCGGTCCGCCAGCACCCCGCCGACCGGGACGGCCGCGAGGAACCCCGCGGTGCGCGCGGCCAGCAGCACGCCGAGCGTGGCCGCGGTCACCGTCCGGTCGAGAACGGCCAGGCCGAGGATGAACGGCATGGCCCAGGTCGCGAGGCCGGAGGCGGTGGTCGCCGTCCACAGCCGGATGAACGCGCCCTCCCGGAGCAGGGGCGGCGCCTGGGGGCCGGGG
>NZ_BHZI01000302.1 GCF_004305975.1 Streptomyces otsuchiensis | reverse complement strand
GGAACGACAGAAGCCCCTGACTGCGTTTCCGCAGTTCAGGGGCTTGCTGTTCCCAGTGTGGCGGCGCCAGGATTCGAACCTGGGAAGGCTGAGCCGGCAGATTTACAGTCTGCTCCCTTTGGCCGCTCGGGCACACCGCCTGGGGTTTGTCACCCGGCGCATTCGCGCCGCTGGGCAACGGGGTAAACCATACCCGATGCACCGGGGTGGTCCGCCACCCGGTTGTCGGCAGGGCCCGGACCACACCGGGTGGCTAGGCTTGCCGACCGGACAACCGTTTTCCACGAGCTACGCACGAGGAGCCCGACCATGGCCGACTCCAGTTTCGACATCGTCTCGAAGGTCGACCGGCAGGAGGTCGACAACGCGCTCAACCAGGCGTCCAAGGAGATCTCGCAGCGGTACGACTTCAAGGGTGTCGGCGCCTCCATCGACTGGTCCGGCGAGCGGATCGAGATCCGGGCCAACGCCGAGGAGCGTGTCAACGCGGTGCTCGACATCTTCCAGTCCAAGCTGATCAAGCGCGGCATCTCGCTGAAGGCGCTCGACTCCGGCGAACCGCAGGCGTCCGGCAAGGACTACAAGCTGTTCTCCACCATCAAGGAGGGCATCTCCACGGACGACGCCAAGAAGGTCGCGAAGGTCATCCGGGACGAGGGCCCGAAGGGCGTCAAGGCCCAGGTGCAGGGTGACGAGCTGCGGGTGACCTCCAAGAGCCGGGACGCGCTCCAGGAGGTCCAGCGCCTGGTCAAGGAGCAGGACTTCGACTTCGCGGTCCAGTTCGTCAACTACCGCTGACGCACGCACCGCGCGCCGTCGCCGCGTGGCGGGCCCGGTCCCGGGCCCGCCGCGCGCGGCCTCTCTTCCTCACTCCGGCGGGTGGACGGCGGCCCGCGCGGGCGCCTCGCCTCCGCCACGCGCCCCCTCCGCCGTGACCCCGCGCCCGCCGCGCGGCTCCTCCGCCGTCGCCGCGCGCCCCCGGGAGCGGGAACGCGCCGCGCGGACGGCCAGGAACAGGGCGAAGCCGACCGGCGAGAACAACACGGCGAGGACCAGCACCGGGGCCATCACCACGGGGTGGATCCGCAGCCTCCGCGCCTCGCGGTACATCCACTGCCCGATGAGCAGATCCCAGGCGATCACCTGCGCCCAGAGAGCGCTCGCCGCCCGGGGCTCGGTCATGAGTTGCTGGAAACCGCCGAGGTCGGGCCGGGAGAAGACCGCCCAGAGCCCGGGGAGGACCGGCGCGACGAGCACGCCGTAGACGACCAGCAGCGGGATCACAGTCAGCGGTGAGGCCGCGACCCGGTCGGTGAGCCGGGTCCCGGGCAGCAGGATCATCAGCGCCCACACCGGGGCGGCGAGCGTGAACGCCAGCGAGAAGAGGGTCGGCTCACTCACGCGTCCACCTCCGTCCGGTCGGGACCGGCCTCCGCGCGCGCTCCGGCGCGCACCTCCCCCGGGACACCCGAGCCCCCCGCCGGGTCCTCTCCCGGGCCCTCCCCCAAGTCCTCTCCCGAGTCCGCCGCGCGCGGCGCGGACGCGCCAGGACGCCGTGGCGGCCCGGCGACCGCGTGCAGCGTGGCGACGGCCACGGAGAGGCCGAGGACGGCGAGCGCCGTCCAGGTGGCGAGGTCCGGCGCGGTGAACGGCTGGCCGCGCAGGGCCTGCCAGCTGACCAGGGCGAGGACGCCGCCGGCCGCGAGCGCGGTGGCGCGCACCAGCCGGTAGCGGACCTCGGGCCGGGCCAGCCGCGGCCGGCGCGCCGCGCCGGCGTCCACCGCCCACAGCACCAGGGGCAGCAGTTGCAGGGCGTGCATTCCGAGGAAGTGCGGCACGCGCAGGTCGCCGCCCTCCAGGGACCAGCCGGTGACGGGGAGCCCGCCGGGGCTGTCGGGTGCGCCCACCGTGTGGGCGCCCAGTGAGGCGGTGGCCGGGTCGTGCTGCGCCCCGCCGCCCATCGGGAAGGCTATGGCCATGCCGGCGAGGGCGATGAGCAGACCGGCGCGGATGGCGAGGGTGAGGGCCGGGTCGGGGACCCGGTGCCGCAGGACGAGGACGGCGACGGCCGCCGAGGCGAGCCAGATTCCCCCGGCGAGTGCGGCCATGGCGTTGAAGACGGCGGCGTCGAAGGCGGTGTCGCCGTTGAAGTGGCTGCGGGTTCCGCGTGCCGCCTGAAAGACGACCAGGGCCACTTCCAGGAAGGAGCAGAGCGCGAGGGCGGTGCCGGTCCGCGCGCCCGCCGGGCGTCCGGTGCGCGAGGCGGGGAGCAGGGACAGCAACCAGGCGGCGGAGAGCCCGTAGACGCCGAAGGAGAGGGCGAACTTCAGCGGCTTGAGCCAGACGGGGTCGCCGTTGACGGTGCGGCCGTCGACCACCAGTCCGGCGGCGGAGAAGACGGCCAGCGCGGCCATGGCGACGGTGAAGAGCATCAGCGGCCGGTGCCATTGACGCCAGGCCACGGCGAACGAACTGATCGAGGGCAGCATGAGGGAACCCCTCCCCGGTTATGGATAGCAGCACTCACTGCTATCCGATGGCCCCACTATCTAGGATGAGCGGTGCCACAGCAAGCGCCGCGCACGGAGGTGGCACGGGGTGGGAGGCGGCGGGCCGCGGAGCGAGGCGCCGCGGAACCACGGAGCACGCGAGCACGGGAGCGACATGCGCATCGGAGAACTGAGCCGGCGGACGGGCGTCGCGGTGGCGACCATCAAGTACTACGTCCGCGAGGGCCTGTTGCCGCCCGGCGAGCTCACCAGCCCCAACCAGGCGAGCTACGGGGAGGGCCACGAACGCCGGCTGCGGCTGATCCGGGCGCTGATCTCGGTCGGCGGACTGCCGGTGGCACAGGTCCGGGAGGTACTGGACGCGGTGACCTCCCCCGGACACCCCGCGCACCGGGTGCTGGGCGCCGCCCAGAAGTCGGTGACATCGCACCACACCGACGCCACCGTCTCGCCGGAGGCGCGGGAGCGCGCCGCGCAGCGCGTGGCGGAGCTGCTGCGCGCACGCGGCTGGCACGCCGCCCCGGACCACCCGGCCGCGCGGACCCTCGCCGACGCCCTGGCGACGATGGAACAGCTCGGCCACCACGGCTTCCCGGCGGGCCTGGACGACTACGCCGCGGCGAGCGAACAGATCGCCGCCGCCGACATCGGCGGTCTCAGCGGCGGCCCGGAGCAACTCGCCGAAACCGTCATCATCGGCACCCTGCTGGGGGACACCGCGCTGGTCGCGCTACGGCGCCTGGCCCAGTACGACGCCACCAAGCGCCGCTACGGCGTCGGCGAGCCGGGCGACGAGGCGTGCGGGGGGTCGGACGACGCGCCGGACCCGGAGTGACGCGGCACCGCCCGCGCCCCGTAGCTCACCGCCGGACGGCCGGCAGATGTGGCTCCGCCCAGCTCAGCGCGTGGTCGGCGATCTCCTCCCAGCCGGTGCTCGCCGCCACGAGGTGGTCCCGGCCCGGGAACTCGCGGTAGTCGGTGACCGCCCCGGACCGGCGGTACCGGCGGTGGTTCTCCCGCACCATCGACGGCGTGACGATGTGGTCCTGCTCCCCCGAGAGCAGGAGCAGCGGCGCGCGCCGGCCGTTGCGGAAGTCGACGTGGCTCGCGGCACGGGCGGCCGGGGTCACATTGGCGAAGGCCACCTGGAACAGCGGCCGGCCGGGCGCGGGGATCGCCAGGCGCGCCCGCACCTCGGCGGAGCGCTCCGCCGAACGGGTGTTGGCGAAGGCGTAGTGGAACTCGGCCTCGGTGAGCGGCACCGCCCGGTGCCGGTTGGCCGGGTTGCGCAGGACGGGCCAGGAGGCGCGCAGTACGGACGGCGGCAGGCGCAGGACACCCCTGGGCGGCGCGGAGTGCAGGGCGACGCCGGCGCGTCCGTATCCCCGGTCCAGCAGGATCTGCGTCAGCAGCCCGCCGAAGGAGTGCCCGATGATCAGCGGCGGTGCGTCGAGTCCGCCGACGAACTGCTCCAGGTGGTCCGCGACCTCCTGGACCCCGATGCCCTCCGGTGCCCGGTCGTGGTCCAGTTCCTCGTCCAGGGCGGAGACTCCGGGCCAGGCGGGGGCGTGCACCCGGTATCCGCGCTCCGTGTAGCGGTCGATCCAGCCCTGCCAGCTGTGCGGGGTCATCCACAGGCCGTGGATGAGGACGACGGGGTAGTCGGTGGCCGCTGCTGGTGAGGGGGTCATGGGGCCTCCAGATCCATCGAGGGGCGGACCGTTCCGCCTCTCCCGGTACACCTGGAGTATTCACCCGTCACGCCGGGTGCCGACCCCTCGTGCCCGGCGACCCTCCGGGCCCGTCGACACCGTCACGCGCTCGGCACAGCGCAGCGCGACGCAGCGCGCGCGACACGGTCAGGCGGCCGAAGGGGCGGGGTCCGCAGCACCCTGGGTCGAGCGGCCCGTTGCCCGACCCAGGGTGCGGCGCACCCCGCCCCTTTTCGTGTCCGTTCTCCGCGCGCCCGGGAGCTCCCGGCGGACGCGTGGCTCCTCACATCCGGTCGGCCCCTCCCCCAGCACCTCCCGCCGCACCGCCGGCCGCTGCCGGGCGGGCCGGCGTGGCGAGGCGGTCGGCGCGCACCGCCCGCACCGCGGGGACGCACAGCAGGACCGCGCAGGCCACCAGCTGCCAGCAGACCCCGACCGTCAGCACGGTCCGCAGGCTGGTGGCCTCGGCGGCCGGACCGGCCAGCACCAGCCCCAGCGGGCCGAGCACGAAGGCACCCAGCGTGGTGTACGACATCACCCGCGACAGCGCATGCGCGGGCACCTGTTGCTGGACCGTCGTCATCAACAGGCTCTCCATCACCGCGGCCGCGACCCCGGCGCCCATGGCCCCGGCGACGACCAGCGGCAGTCCGGCGCCGGTGACGATGCCGAGCAGTGGAGCGGCCCACGCGAAGGCCGCCACCGTGATCACCACCAGCGGGCGGCGCGGGCGGCGCCCCAGCAGCACCGCCCCGGTGACCACCGCTCCGACGCCGAACCCGGCCATGATCAGACCCCAGGAGCGGGCGCCGTCGTAGTAGCTGTCGGCCGCGACCGGGCCCAGGACCAGGTAGGGGCCCCAGACGAGGAAGTTGAAGAACGCTCCGTGCAGGGTGAACAGCCACAGCCAGGTCATCGAGCGGAAGATCCGCCAGCCCGCGGCGAGCTGTCGCGGGAAGGACTCCCCCGGTGCCGGAGCCGGGACCTCGGTGACCCGCATCAGCGCCAGCGCCGCGACGCTCAGCGCGTAGCAGAACGTGTCGATCACCAGCACCGTGGCGGGCCCGTACAGGGCGACGAGCACCCCGGCCAGCGCGGGGCCGCACACGACCGACGCCGAACGGGTCATCGAAAGCAGGGTGTTGGCGTCCTGCAACCGCCTCCGGTCGGTGAGCGAGGGCACGATGCCGTTGAGGGCGGGCATGAACAGCGCCTCGCCGACGCCGGTCAGCGCGGCGAGCACCAGGACGGGGGCCAGGCCCGGCTCCCCCACCACGAACAGCACCGCGATACCGCCCTGGCTGACGGTGCGCAGCCCGTCCGCCGCGAGCATCACCGTGCGTCGCGGCAGCCGGTCGCTGATCACGCCGCCCGCCAGGAGACAGAGGGTCAGCGGGAGGATGCGCGCGGCCATGACCACACCGACGTCGGTGGCGGTCCCTCCGCTCTCCAGCACGGCGAAGACCAGCGCCACGCTCGCCATGTGGCTCCCGAACAGGGAGGTCGCGTAGGCGACGAGAAAGAGCCGGAAGGCGGGCACCTTCAGCATGGCGAGGGCGGTCATGGGCTCAGCGTCGCCGCTGAGTACCCGCCCGCACATGGGGCGGGTGCCCTAGGTCCTGCCTGGTGAACACCGCCGTCAGGCCCTAGGAACGGCCTGCGGCGGGAGGGGCGGACGTCCTACCAGTGGTAGGAGGGGACGGCGTCGGTCGGGACGATCTGCCGGCCGAGCGGCATCAGGGAGACCGGGATCATCTTGAAGTGGGCGAAGCCGAAGGGGATTCCGATGATCGTCACGCAGAAGGCGATGCCCGCCACCACGTGCCCGATGGTGATCCAGATGCCGGCCACGATCAGCCAGATGACGTTGCCGATCCCGGAGGCGACCCCGGCGTCCGGGCGGGGGGTGACGCGGTAGCCAAAGGGCCAGAGCGCGTAGGTGGCGATCCGGAAGCAGGCGATGCCCCACGGGATGGTGACGATCAGGATGCAGCAGATCACGCCGGCGACGGCGTAGCCGAGGGCGAGCCAGAGGCCGGAGAGCACCAGCCAGATGATGTTGAGGACGGTCCTGATCACGATGTCTCTCCTCGTGCGCGGCGGGTGGTGCCGCTCGTCGGCGGGGTGTCGTCGCGCGGTGCGGTGGTGCTGTGCTGTTGTCCGGTGGCCGGGCCCGGCAAACCGGCTCCTCGTCCAGTGTCGCGCGGCCCGGCGGGCGACGTGGGGTGTGGCGGACGGCTCAGGGGCGGACGAGGCAAGGGGCGGACGGGGCAAGGGGCGGAC
>NZ_BHZI01000301.1 GCF_004305975.1 Streptomyces otsuchiensis | reverse complement strand
TCTTCTTCTCGCAGATCTGGGAGCCCCGATGACCACCGCCACACCCGCCATCACCGACACCGTCCATGAGACGCCCGCCGGGTCCGGCGGCGTTCGCCGCCCAGTGCGCGGTGCGCACCGCCAGGTCGGTGCCGTGCAGCTTCGCGGCGGACGGGGGACGGCGCGCGTCCGGGTCGAGGTCGACGGCGGCCGCGGCGTCGTACAGCAGGGCGCAGGCCGCGGTCAGCCGGGCGGTGACCGGTTCCAGTCCGGCCCAGCCGGGGCGCAGTTCGGCGACGCCGTCGTGGATCGCCCACGCCGTGCCGAGGGCGAGCGCGGTGATCTGGAGCCGCATCGCGTTGAAGGTGCGTCCGATGCCCCACAGTCCGCGGCGGGAGGCGGGCAGATGCGCGCCGAGCAGCTGGGCGCGCGGGACCCGCACCCCCTCCAGGTCGAGTTGGCAGATGCGTGCGCCGCGCAGGCCCATCATGTCCAGCGGTTCCGCGACGAAGCCCTCGGCGGGCAGCGGCACCAGGGCGCCGCGGATGGAGAGGGCGGTGCTGCCGGTGCGGGCGAAGACCACCCCGACGGTGGCGCGGGAGGCGTTGCCGACATACCGCTTGGCGCCGGTGAGGGCGTAGCCGTCGGCGGGGTCGGGCAGGGCGTCCAGCCGGGTCTCCATGGCGCCGGCGTCGCTGCCGCGCGCGGGTTCGGTCATCCCGAAGAAGGTCCAGGAGCGGCCGTCGGCGATGGCGTCGTAGAACTGCGCCCGCTGCGCCTCGTCGCCGAGGGTGTCCACGGCGACGCCGGCCAGGGAGGGCCCGGAGTTGGAGCAGACCACGCCGGCGTCGCCGCGCGCGAACTCGACGGTGGCGACGACGCGCGGCAGACAGCCGTCGGTGCTGTCGAGGTCGTCGGGCATGCCCGGGGTGCGGAACTCCTTGGGGGTGGAGGCGGCGCGCATCAGGGCGAGCACCGGGGAGTCGAGCTGGCGCTGTTCGCCGCCGGGGTCGGCGTCGACGGCCAGGGCGTGGGCGCGCAGGGCGCGGCCGGCGGTCCGGCAGTCGGCACGCAGGGCGCGCAGCGGCGGGTCGAGCGGGGCGTCCGGTACGGTCACGGCCGTTCCTCCTCGGGCTGGGGCCACCCGGCGGCCGGGTGTGCGGCGGGGGCTGCCGGGGCGTCACCGGAGGGTTCGGCCAGCCAGGACGAGGCGACCAGCCAGCCGACGTAGCCGGCGCGGGCGGGGCCTTCGGCGAGGAAGCCGGAGGCGCCGAGGAGCTTCGCCGCCTCCCAGTCCAGGGCGGTGATCCGGTCGTGGGCGTCGGCGACGGCGACGGCGCTGCCGCCCGCGACACGCAGCAGCTGCACGGCGGCGGCGAGGCCGGTGTGGACATCGGCGACCGTGCCGAGCACCAACTGCTTGCGGGAGAGGAGTTCCCCGCCCGCCGTCCGCCCGGACAGGTGGGCGACGGCGTCGTCCAGCAGCCGGCGGGCGAGACCGGCGCGGACCGCGCCGAGGAGCGCGCCGAAGGAGGAGGCGGCGGGGCCGGACCCGGCGTGGACGCCGGCCGGGTGGGGTGGTGCGTGCAAGCCCGGACAACCGGACGGTCCGGATGGTCCGGACGTGCCGGACGGTCCGGGCTGCCGGCGGACGAACCGCACCCCTTCCCGCTCGGCGAGCCGGTGCGGGAGGACCGTGGCCCCGGCGGGCACGGCGTCCGCGGGCAGGGCCGCGATCCCGCCGGGCGGGGCCCCGGGGCCCGCCTCCCGCAGGGCGAGAGCGAGGCCGGGCGCGAGGCCCTGTGCGTGGGCGGTCGCCTCGCATGCCGCGATCGTGTCGCTCATCTGTCGTCCTCCGTGGTGACGGGCCGGCAGGGCGCCGGCCGCCCGTACCCACGGGCGTCCGGCGATGCCGTTCGCGGAGTGCCCCGGGCCGGTCAGCCGGCCTCGGCGAGCTCCGTCCGGTTCCTGATGTAGTCCGCGAGCGAGCCCGCGGTCCCGAACACCTCCGGTTCGAGGGATTCCGGGTCCACGTCGAGCCCGATGGTGTCCTCCAGGCTCATCAGCAGTTCGATGAAACGCATGGAGTCGAGCTCCAGGTCTTCCAGGATCCTGGTCTCGGCACTGAATTCGGGGAGCGGCCGGTCGAGGATCACGGAAAGGGAATGACGCAGGTGCTCGACTATCTCGGCGCGATCCACTGGAACAATCCTTTCCTTTACGCCTGACAATGCGGCGCTGAATCATTTCCGGGCGGCACGGCTCGGCCCAACGGGTGGTCACCCGGAGTTCTCCCGGAATGTGTTTCTCCGGCGCGCCGCGGCGGCAGTACCGTGCCGCCCCGGGGCGGGGGCGGTACGGGCGCCGGCGAGCCCCGAGGGGCTGCCGGCGCCTGGTCCGGCGGATCACCCGGGGGCTAGGCCCCCGGACCGACGGCAGTACTGCCGACTGGGCGCTGCCAGCAGGTCGTGACGAAGACTCAGAGGGAGTTCTTCGCCGCGGCCGACTTGGCGGCGATCGCCTTGGCAGCAGCCGACTTCGCGGCGATGGCCTTGGCCGCGGCCGACTTCGCGGTGCACTTGCCGGCGGCGGACTTCGCGGCGATCTTGGCGGAAGCCTTGGCGGTGGCCTTGTTCACGGGCTGCGACATTCTGCATCACACCTTCCACAGAGAGGGGTTGACGACCCCTGAGAGGCGCCGTCCGCCGGAGAGGTTTTCCTCCCCGACAACAACGAGATTCCCGGATCCGCGACGCACCGTCAACCCTTTCCCGGGGCACTCCCCGCATTCCGCGGTGGCAGTAAATGACAGGCATCAAGCGGACACCGCGAAATGCTGCCGCTTTTCCCCGGAGTGGGGATCCTGGAATCTCCGTGCGCACGCGGCGCACGGCCGGACCGGGGCCGACGGGAGCACCCGGACGGCACGGGACAGGAGGCGGCGATGCACCAGCGGACCCCGACCGGGGCTCACCCCCCACCCGACACACGGCCGGCCGCGGGCGGCCCCACGCCCCCCGCGGTGCGCGACGCCGAGCTCTGCTGGGGCCAGCGCTACCACTGGCTGCGCTACCAGCAGGCGGCGCCCGCCGATCGGCATGACGCGCACATCGTGGTCGGCTGCCCGGTCCCCGACGGGGTACCCCTCACCGCGTTGCGCACGGTGCTGGACTATCTGGTGCGGCGTCACGAGGGGCTGCGCACCGTCATCGACCCGTACGCCCGGCCCGTGCCCCGGCAGGTGGTGCAGCCCCCGCGCCCGCTCACCCTGCACGCCGCGTCCACCGAGACAGACCAGACCCCCGCCCCGGCCGAGGTGATCGCCGCACTCACCGAGCGCCCCTTCGACATGGCGGCCGAATGGCCCATCCGGGTCTGTGCGGTCACCACCGGCGGGGCGCCCCGCCGGCTGGTGGTGGTGCTGCACCATCTCGCCTTCGACGACTGGGGACTGGCCCTGTTCCAGAAGGAGTTCGGCGAGCTGGTCAGCGCCCTGACCAGCCGCCGCCGTGCCCAGCTGCCGCCGGTGGCCCGGCAGCCCGCCGACCTCGCCACCACCGAGGCGGCGCTCGGCCGGACCGGGCGGGAGGCCGCGCTGGAGCACTGGCGCGCACTGGTGCCGAGCCTGCCCGCCGACCCCTTCGGCCGCCGCCGCGCCCCCAGCCCCGACGGGCCGGCGGCGCACTCCGCCACCCTGACCTCCCCCGGACTGCTCGGTGCGGTGCGGGAGATCGCCGGACGGCTGCGGGTCTGGCCCTCGGCGGTCCATCTCGCCGCTCACGCGATGGCCACGGCCGCCTGGACCGGGGAGACCACCGTCGCCCACCGCTGGCTCGCCAGCCATCGTGAGGGCGACCGGATGTCCGTGCTGACCTGCATGTTCTCCCCCGCTCTGGTCCGCTTCGAGCTGGCCGGCGACCCGGGATTCGCCGAGGTGACCGCGCGCGTCGCCGAGCAACTGGAGCAGGCCCAGCGGCACGCCTACGCGCCGTGGGACGAGGTCGCCGAACTGGTCGCGCGGGAGGGGTTCCGGCGCGGCCGGCCCCTGCGGGTGACGTCCGAGGTGAACTTCCTCAGCTCCCCGGCACAGCGGTGCGGCAGCCGCCGGGACCGGCTCGTGCGCGGCGCGGAGCCCGCCGCCTGGGCGAGGTCGGGGACCGACAGCTACTTCCGGGTCCGGGAGCTGGCCGACGGGGTGGCGCTGGGCCTGGACGCCCGGGCCGAGGTGATGGACGCCGAGGCCGTCGAGGCGTTCCTGCAGGGCTGCGTGCGGCTGCTCACCGCCCACGCGGAGGACCCGGCCCTGGACCTGCCGCTGAGCGAGGCGGCCGGGCTGTTCGGCTTCGCACCGCCGGCCGCGCCCGCGCCGGAACGGCTCGGTGAGGATCTGGTGCGCCCGGCGGCGGTGGCCTCGGCGCTGCGCGCCCATCCGGCGGTCGCCGCCGCCGAGGTGACGGTCCGGAACGGGCGGCTGGAGGCCCGGGTGACCGCGCGTACCGCCGTCGGGGAGCGGGAGCTGCGGCGGACGACGCTGGACGCCGCCGCCGGGTTGCCGGGCGTCAGCCGCCCGGACCGGTTCACGATCACCGTCGACGCGGGCGCGGAGCCCGACGACGACGCGGGAGGCTCCGGCGCGCCCGCCCCGGCGCCGACCGGCGCCGCCGCCCGGGAGGCACTGCTGCGCGCCGTGGGAGGTGCCAACGGCCTGTCGGCGGTGGACGCCGAGGCGTCCTACACCGCGGCCGGCGGCCGGCTGCTGCTCGGTGCGCGGGTCCGCGCGGAGCTGTGGGCCCTCGGCTGGAGCGGGCTGGAGCCGGCCGAACTGGCGGGCGTCCGCCCGCTCGCCGCCCTCGCGGCCCGGCTCCGCCCGGCGGACACGGCGGGCGCGGCGGACACGGCGGACACAGCGCGTCCGGACCACGACCTGGCGGGGCCCGCGTGCACGTCACCGCTCGGCGGGTGACACCCCGACCGGACTCCCCGGAGACGGTGCGGCCGCCCGCCCGCCGAAGGCCCGAACCGCGCCCGCTCAGTGCCGTACCGGGGTGCCCGCCGGGCGCGGGAGGGAGCTCAGGCGACCTGGCCCAGCTCCGCCCCGGGCGGCTGCCCGGTGGCGAGCCGCTGCGCCAGCTGCACCCCGGCCTGGAAGCGGCTGACCGAGCCCAGGCTGCGCATCAGCGCGGCGATGTGGCGGCGGCAGGTCCGCACCGACATGCCCAGCCGACGGGCGACCGCCTCGTCGGTGAGCCCCTGGGACATCAGCTGGGCGATGGACCGCTGGAAGTCGTCCGCGATGTCGCCGTCGTAGCCGGCGCCGTCCGGGGTGAAGGCGGAGGCCGACTCCCACAGCAGCTCGAACATGTCGGACAGGCAGCCCGCCATGGTGGCCTCGGTGACCGGGCGCGCCGTCGGCGGCAGTCCGTCGGCGCCCGGCTCGACCACGACCGCCAGCGAGCGGTCGAAGACCATGGCCCCCTGGGGTACCGCGCGGATCGTCCGCAGCTCAGCGCCCCGCTCCACCAGCCGGATGACGCGGGTACGCGAGGCGAAGTCGGCGCGGTCCCGGTGCGGGGCGAGGACCCGGACGGACTGGCCGCCGTCGAGTTCGGCGCAGCAGGCGTCGAAGAGCGCGCCGATCTCCGGCGCCTCGGTGCCCGGACGGAGCGTCAGCACATCCGTCCGGCACTCGGCCGCGGCCAGCCGCAGCAGCCCGCGGACCTCCGCCTCGCCCTCCACCCGGTCGATCACCCCGAGCGGTCCGGGCACCGGCCCGCAGGCACCGGCCACCGCGTCGATCCGGGCCCGCAGACGGTCGGCCTGCTCGCGCTGCTGGAGGATCGCCCGCTCGATCGGGGACAGCGCGGCGACCGCCGCGGAGCGGGCGTCGACCGGGAGCAGCACGGTGCCGGGCTCGTCGCCGCTGCGCAGCATGTGCATCTCGACCAGCCGGGCGACGGCGGTGAAGACCTCCCCGGAGCTGAGCCGCAGCTCGGCCGCCACCCGGTCCAGCGCGGCGGTGGAGACACCGCCGTGCAGCATCGCGTACTGGTGGACGGCGGCCAGGGTGTCACTGTCCGGAGCCGTGCCGGGGAGCTCCCGTCCGGGTCCCGCACCCGGTCGGGGCGACGCGCCCGGCACGGTCGCCGTGATCGTCGTGGTCATGGAGCGTACCTCCTTGAGTGCCGCTGTTCCGAAGCGTCGCCGCCGCCCGTGCCCCTCTCACCGAGGCGGTGCCGGGACGCGCTCCACCCGCTCATGGTGTGCGAGCCCTCCATCGCTCCGCTCCCGTCGCGGGGGCCGTCCCGGCGGCGGCTCCCGGCGCGCCACCCTTCCGCTGTCGGACCGCTGTCGAACCGCCGTCGAAGCGCCCTCGGGGTGGCACCGGCGGCCGGTGGCGAACCACGCCCGGCCGGACGCCGGACCGGTTCCGGCCTGCGGCGATCCGGTGGTGGCGGGCACCGACAGCGGTCCGATGGCGGATCGAGAGCCCGGCGCGGTCAAGTGGGCGACGCACGAACGGCAGTGCCCCGGGGCCTCGCTCCGCCGC
>NZ_BHZI01000300.1 GCF_004305975.1 Streptomyces otsuchiensis | reverse complement strand
GGTCGGGGGTGCCGCGGTGGTCAGGGGCGGTCATGGGCGGGTGTCCTCCGTTCCCCCGGGCCGGGCGGCGGCCGCGGAGCGGGCGGCCGCCTCCGCGGCGCGCAGAAAGCCGATGGAGTGCCGTGCCGTGGCGGTCGCGGCGTGGCTGTGGCGGGGCAGTTCGACGGTCACCAGGCCGCGATAGCCGGAGTCGCCGAAGGCGGCGAGGAGCGGCGGGAAGTCCATCTCGCCGTCGCCGAAGGGCAGATGCTCGTGCACCCCACGTCGCATGTCCTCGATCTGGACGTGCGCCAGTTCCGGGGCGACCGCGCGCACGCACTCCTCGGGGCCGCGGTCCTCCAGGCAGTGGCAGTGCCCGACGTCCAGCGT
Organism: Streptomyces otsuchiensis; assembly: GCF_004305975.1. Classification (GTDB taxonomy): domain Bacteria; phylum Actinomycetota; class Actinomycetes; order Streptomycetales; family Streptomycetaceae; genus Streptomyces; species Streptomyces otsuchiensis. The sequence goes on along the minus strand of NZ_BHZI01000300.1, from coordinate 6,180 downwards.
CAGCCGCAGCCGGTCGGGAGCGCCCAGGGCGTCCCGCAGCCGTGCCCAGTCGGCGAGCGAGGCGACCAGCATGCCCGGCTCGGGCTCGAACGCCAGCGTCACACCGGCACGTTCGGCGTCCTGGAGCAGCGCGTCCACCCCGGTCAGCAGCCGGTCCCACGCCTCCTCGTGGGAGACCTCGGGCGGCGGGGTGCCGCTCCACAGGTGGGTCACCGAGGCACCGAGGTCGGAGGTGATGTTCACGGCGCGGCGCAGCAGGTCCAGCCGCAGTTCCCGGCCCTCTGTGGAGAGCAGGGTCGGCTGGTGCTTGTGCCAGGGGTCCAGCAGGTAGCGGGCGCCGGTCTCCACGGCCACGTCGAGACCGGCGGCGTCCAGCGCCATCCGCACCGAGTCCACCCGGGCCGGGAGGTGGGGCGCGTAGGGGTCGAGGTGCTGGTGGTCGAGGGTGAGGGCGACGCCGTCGTAGCCGAGTCCGGCGATGACCTGGAGGGCGTCGTTCAGCCGGTGGTCGGCGAAGCCGTTGGTGGAGTAGGCGAGACGGAGCGGCATGAGGACCTTCCCGTTGGGGGGCGGGGCGCTGCTCATGAGTGCCGGCCGGGGACGGGCGCGGCACGTGGTGCGTGGTGTCGTCGCGGGAGGCGGGGCACGGCGCCCCTCGTGGGGAAGGGTTGCCGCACGTGCCCGGTGGCGCGCGGTCAGCGGAGGGCGTGCGATCCCGCCCGCCGCGTGCCGCGGCGCGGGGTCATAAGGTCCGGCCCCGGTCGGTCGTCCGCGGGCTCCGGCGCCGGGCGGAGCGCCGCACGATGGCCACGGGAGCCGCCGGCCGGACGGGCGCCGGGTGTGCCGGCACGCCGGGAAGCCGCCTCATGTCGGGGAGACCTTCCGTGACAGCCGCCGGGCCAGTGGCAGGGCGGCGGCCAGGGGCAGCGCCGCCCGCACCGCCCCGGCCCGCGCGGTGAGCGCGGCCTGCAGCGGCAGCAGCGCGTGGATGCCGGCTCCGACCGCCGCCTGTACCCGCTCCGGACGTGGATCGCGCCGGGCCCGCAGCTGCGCGGACCAGCACAGCGCGGTGTACGCCGCCGCTCCGGCCGCGGCGGTCGCCCGCGCGGCGGGCCTGGGCGCGGTGGGCAGGGCCGCGACGGCGCCGACGGCGGCGGTGGCGGCCATCGCCTCCTCGGCCGCGGCCGGGTCGGCACCCGCCACCTCGGTGCGGCTGAGGCGGGTCACGGCGAGGACGTGACCGGCGGTCAGCGCCGCGGCGGGCAGGGCCTGCCGGGTGCCGCCGGGGCCCGCGCCGAGCAGGACGTCCAGGGCTCGGGCCGCCGCCATGGTGGGCGGCCCGAGCGCGGTGTGCTTGGTGGCCAGGTCGTAGGCCCAGACCGCGCCCGCCAGGGGCAGTGCCCGGGTCAGCAGGGCCCGGCGGCCGCCGCCGAGGGCGGCGAGGGTCAGCCCGCCGACGGTCAGCGCGGTCGCGGTGGCCAGCGCGGCCGACGGCGAGACACGGCCGGAGGGGATCGGGCGTCCGGGGCGGTCCCGGGCGTCCTCCTCCCGGTCGGCCCAGTCGTTGAGCGCCATCCCGGCCCAGTAGAGGCACACCGAACCGGCTGCGGTCAGCGCCACCCGGCCGTCCAGCGCGCGGCCCGCGGCGGCCGCACCGGCGACGATGTCGCCGGGAACCGTCAGAGCGGCCGGAGCCCGGACCAGTTCGGCCAGGTCCCCGACCCGGGGTATCGCGGGGCGGGCGCTCACTCCGCGCCCACCGCGTCGCCGGTCGCGGCGACGCCGCCAGCCGCCCAGCTGGCCAGGGCGTCGAACTGCCGGGTGAGGTCGTGCTCCCGGCTGCCCATGGGCTCCTTGAAGAAGAAGCCGAAGGCGGGCAGCAGTCCGCTCTCCCCCCGGCGCCGGGCGAGGGCGACCAGCCGGGCGAGGTCGAGCACCAGCGGCGCGGCCAGCGCCGAGTCACAGCCCTGCCAGGTGAACTGGAGCGTCATCCGGTTGCCGAGGAAGCCCTCGAACAGGACGTGGTCCCAGGCGGTCTTCCACTCGGTCATCTCGGGCACGTTGTCGATGTGCACCAGCCCCTCGACGGGGTGGCCGAGGATCTCCTGCACGGCGCGTGCCTTGGTCTCCGTCTTGGAGCGCGCGGCGTCCGGGTCGGCGAGGGTGGCGCCGTCGCCGCCGCCGAGGAGGTTGGTGCCCGACCAGGCGCGGACCTTCAGCGCACGGTGCAGGAACATCGGGGCCAGCGCGGTCTTCACCAGCGTCTCGCCGGTCTTGCCGTCCCGTCCGGCGTAGGGGACGCCGGACTCGCGGGCGAGTTCGTCCAGCGCGGGCAGCGAGGCCCCGGCCGACGGCGTGAAGTTGACATACGCGCAGCCGGCGGTGAACGCGGCGTAGGCGTACAGCGAGCTGGGAGGCAGGACCGCCTCGCCCGCCTCCAGCGCCGCGCGCAGCGCGGGGAGCGAGGCGTGGGCCGGGTGGGGCTCCGGCGGGGCCTCGGTCGAGGCGAGGTTGACGACCACGACCTGCTCCAGGCCGTTGCGGCCCCGGAACTCCTCGATGTCCGAGGCGAGACGGGCGGCGGTGCCGGCCTGGCTCTCGCCGTCCCCGCCGTCCTCCTGCGGAGCGGCGCCGGGGCGTATCTCGTGCTCGGCGGCGCGGAGCGCGTCGTCGACCTGGCCGAGCAGGTGGCCCGGGAAGACGCCCGCCTCGGCGAGCTGCGCGGCGCGCTTGGTGAGGGGGACGCCCACCATGTCGTGGCCGCCGAATACCAGTTCGGCGGGGGAGGGCGCCTCGGTGTCGCGGAACGGGGGGAGTTCGGTGACGCATCCGGTGGGGGAGGCCAGCCCGCCGGCGAGGGCGGCGGCGCCGACGGTCACCGTGGTGGCGACCGAGCCGCGTGCGCCGACGATCCAGACGCCGACCTTCGCGGAATCCGCCCGGGCGGACGAAACGGGGTGTGCAGACATGTGTGGCACGCCTCCAGTGGGGAGTGAAATCCGCTGGTCCGGGCCGGTTTCCCGGTCCGGAGCGATCATGGAATTATACATGTGCCCTTACATATATACCCCGTTCGTCATACGGAGATTTTCTGCTGGAAACACCCCTCGGCGCCAGATCCCGGCACCGATGACATGGACTTTTCGCGGCCCCGAAGCGCGGGTCGCACGCTGGGGGAGGGCATCGCGGACGGTGCCCCCGGCGCCCACCACCCCGCAGCGTGCGGGGAGTTGAGCCGATAGGCTGACGGGTCCGGTGGATCGGCGGCGCGTACCGCCCGATCCCGGTACCGAGCGGAGGCAGGCAGCCGGGAACGACCCGCGCTCGGAGCACCCCGGAAGACCCGCACCGGTTCAGGGAGTGAGAGATGGGCACCAGCGACGCACCGCTTCCGTCCACCACGTCGCTCCCGTCCACCACTCCGCTCCCGCCCCCCGCGCAGCCGCCGTCCGCCACGCCGCTCCCGCCCGCCGCGCCGGGCGTCCGCCCCGACGCGCACGCCGGCCCCGTGGTGCCCCGGATGGCGCTCGGCCTCCGGCTGCGGCGGCTGCGGGAGGCCCGCGGGATCTCCCAGGAGGAGGCCGGGGCGGTCATCCGTGCCTCGCACTCCAAGATCTGCCGGCTCGAACTGGGCCGCACGGGATGCAAGGCGCGCGACATCACCGACCTGCTCACCCTCTACGGCGTGCGCGAGGACGCCACCCGGGCCACCGTGCTTGACCTCGCCGCCCAGGCCAACCGGCCCGGCTGGTGGCACGCCTACTCCGACCTGCTCCCCGATCCGGCCCAGGCCTACCTCGGCATCGAGCAGTCCGCGGCCCTGATCCGATGCTGGACCTCCCAGACCGTCCCGGCACTGCTCCAGACCCCGGACTACGCCCGCGCCGTCGCCCGCGCGACCCACCGCGACGCGGACGAGCACGAACTGGCCCGGCGCGTCGAGTTCCAGCACCGCCGCAGCCGTGTACTCGAAGGCCCGGGCGCCACCAGGCTGTGGGCGGTCATCGACGAGGCGGCGCTGCGCCGGCCGGTGGGCGGCGCCGAGACCATGCGCGGTCAGCTCCGCAGGCTGGCCGAGGCCGCGGCCCTTCCCGGGGTGACGGTCCAGATCCTGCCCTTCGCCGTCGGCTGCCACGCGGGCATCGGCGGCCCGGTGACCCTGGTGCGGCTGCCCGGCGGGCTGCTGCCGGACGTCGCGTTCCTCGAACAGCCCCTCATGGGCGGCCAGCTGGACCGGCGCGCCGACGTCGAACACTACTGGGACGTGGTGAACCACCTCGCCGTGGAGGCCGCCCCGCCGGAGGAGACCGACGCGATCGTGCGCGCCGTCCTGGCCGGCACCTGAACCGGCCGCTGCCCCGCCGGCGGTCCGCTCACGGCTTGCGTCCGACCGCGCAGACGGCCGCCACGTCCGCCCCCTCCAGGCCGGCGATCTCCGGGCGCCAGCGCGGCAACGGCACCAGCCCCGGTTCCAGCAGGTCGAGCCCGTCGAAGAAGACACCGATCTCCTGCTCGGTGCGCAGCACGTACGGCAGCGCCCCTCCCTCGTTGTAGCTGTCCTGGGCCCGCGCCGAGGAGGCACTGGTGTCGGTGCCGTCGTAGAGCAGCAGAAAACTTCCCGACGGCAGCCCGGCCAGCAGCCGCCGCACGATCGAGCGGGCCTCGTCGTGATCCGCGACGTGCCCGATGACGCCCATCAGGATCAGCGCCACCGGGCGGGTGAGGTCCAGCGACCGCCCGGCGGCGGCGACGATCCGTTCCGGCTCGCGCAGGTCCGCGTCGACGTAGGTCGTCGAGCCCTCCGGGGTGCTGGTCAGCAGGGCGCGGGCATGCGCCAGGACCAGCGGGTCGTTGTCGACGTAGACCACGCGCGCGTCCGGAGCCGCCCGCTGTGCCACCTGATGTGTGTTGTCCACCGTGGGCAGGCCGGTCCCGACGTCCAGGAACTGCCGTACGCCCTCCTCGGTGACCAGGTGCCGCACGGCGCGGGCCAGCAGATGGCGCGAGCAGCGCGCGATGTCGACGATGCCGGGGAAGACCTCGCGGAACGCGTCGCCCGCCTCGCGGTCCACGGGGTAGTTGTCCTTGCCGCCCAGCCAGTAGTTCCAGATCCGTGCCGAGTGCGGAACGGAGGTGTCGATCCGGCGCGTGGTCCCCGCGTCGCCGTCCGTGGTGCCGCCGGTCATCAAGACGCTCCCTCTCCGGGCGCCGGCCGCACGCCCCCTCCGGTGGCCGGGGCGACAGGCTAGCGGACGCCCGTGGCCGGGCGCCTCGGCGCCGGAGGGGCGCGCCGCGGGTCAGCCGGGCGGTGCCGGCACCGGGCCGGCGGCCCGGCCGGACGACCGCCCGGGAGCCGGAGCCGCCCGGTCCGCGTCCGGGTGCCGGCCCGCTGGTCCGTCGCCCGTTCCGCCCCGGAGGTCCGCGGCCCCGTCCACCTCCCGGCGCAGCTGCTCGCAGGTCTCGCGCAGCACCCGCGAGACATGCATCTGCGAGATGTGCAGCTGCTCGGCGATGGAGCGCTGGGTCATGTCGCAGTAGAAGCGGAGATAGAGGATGCGGCGCTGGCGTTCGGGCAGCCGGCCGAGGCCGGGACGCACCGCCTCCCGGTGCACGACGTGCTGGAAACCCGGCTCCACCGAGCCCAGGGTCGCCAGCAGCGTGTGACCGCCCCCGGGGTCGGCGGGGTCGGCGTCAAGGGAGAGCACCGAGTAGCACTCCAGGGCCGCGAGTCCCAGCCGGACGTCCCCGGTGCTCAGTCCCGTGTGCCGTGCCAGCGTGGCGACGTCCGGGACGCTCTCTCCGGCACCGGTGTCCAGCTCCCGGACGGCCTCCCGGACCGCCCGGCGCAGTTCCTGCACCCGCCGTGGCACGTGTACGTCCCAGGTGCAGTCGCGGAAGTGCCGCTTGATCTCCCCGAGGATCATCGGTACCGCGTAGCTCTCGAAGGCGTTGCCCCGCTCCGGTTCGTAGCGCAGCACGGCCTTGGTCAGTCCCAGCGCCGCCACCTGTTCCAGGTCCTCGGTGTCCTCGCCCCGTCCGCGGTACTTGCGGGCGAGTCGGCGTGCCATCGGCAGCCAGGCGCGCACGATCCGCCCGCACAGCACGTCACGGGCGGGACCGTCGGGGAGCGCGGCCAGCAGCGCCAGCTCCCGGGCGGTGTCGGGGGCGTCGTCGTGGGGG
>NZ_BHZI01000299.1 GCF_004305975.1 Streptomyces otsuchiensis | reverse complement strand
GGCGGGTTGCCGTACTCGTCGTACTCGTCCTCGGCGACCGGGTCCATGGGCTGGATCGCGCGGCGGCGCCGGCTGGTGCCGGGCTTGCCCCCGATAGCCCAGCCGGTGGAGAAGCCCTTGCGGAAGGAGAGCGTCACCAGGCTCTGGCCGGTCGCGAAGGCGACGGCCCCGAGGGCGATCACCGCGACGGACTGGATCAGCACACCCAGGACCACGCCGAGGAATCCGCAGAAGGCCAGCACCCGCCAGCGGAGGCGGGCCTTGTACTGCAGCAGCACCTCTCCGAGGAGCCAGAGGGCGACCAGTCCGAATGCGAGGTAGAGGACTGTCCAGCCCATGTGCCGCCCTCTCGTCAGTGCTCCGTGTGCTCGCCGGCCCCAGTCGTCCCGGGGCGCCGATGCAAGCCCAGATTCCGGTAGATGTCCAGTGTGGCCGTCGAACGGTTCAGCGTGATGAAGTGCAGACCGGGGATGTCCTCGTCCATCAGCCGTTCACACATGCGTGTGGCGTGCTCGATCCCCAACGAGCGTACAGCGCCCGGGTCGTCGCGTACCGCGTGAACGCGGTCGCGGAGGTCCGCGGGGAAGGTCGCGTTGCTCAGCTGCGAGAAGCGTTCGATCTGCCGGACGCTGGTCACCGGCATGATCTCCGGAATGATGGGGGTGTCGCAGCCGGCCGCCGCGACCCGGTCCCGCAGTCGAAGGTAGTCGTCGGCGTCGAAGAACATCTGGGTGATGGCGTAATCGGCGCCGGCCCGGCACTTGTTGATGAAATGCCGGATGTCGGTGTCCCAGTCGACGGATCGGGGATGCATCTCCGGGAACGCGGCCACGCCGACGCAGAAGTCCCCCGACTCCTTGATCAGCTCGACCAGTTCGGCAGCGTAGCTGACTCCCTCGGGGTGGCGCACCCACTCCCCCATCGGATCACCCGGCGGGTCCCCGCGCAGCGCCAGCATGTTGCGGATCCCGGCGTCGGCGTACCGTCCGATGATGTTGCGCAGCTCGGCCACGGAGTGGTCGACGGCCGTCAGGTGGGCGACCGGGGTGAGGGTGGTCTCGGTGGTGATGCGCTCGGTGGCGCGGATCGTGCCCTGCCGGGACGAGCCACCGGCTCCGTAGGTCACCGACACGAAGGTGGGTGCCACCGCCTCGACACGGCGGATCGCCTCCCACAGGACGCGCTCACCCTGCTCGCTGCGCGGGGTGTTGAACTCGAAGGAGTAGGAGCGCTCACCGGCCGCCAGCAGTTCGCGGACGGTGTGCGCGTGGTCGTGTCGCACCGACGGGATTCCCAGGGCCATACCTCGACCTTAGCGAGCGAGTGTGCCCCTGACGATCACTGTCCGTGGAATGGACGTCGCACGCGGCCGGAAACCGTCAGTTCCGCCGCAGCCGCGCCGCGAGGGCCGCAGCGGCGGCGCCGGGGTCCTCGGCCGCGGTCAGCGCCCGCACCACGACCACCCGGCGTGCGCCGGCCTCCAGCACCTGGTCCAGGTTGCCGGCGTCGATCCCGCCGATCGCGAACCACGGCACGCGCCCGGCGTGCGCCGCCGCGTAGCGGACCAGCGGCAGCCCGGGCGCCGGACGGCCCGGCTTGGTGGGGGTGGGCCAGCACGGTCCGGTGCAGAAGTACCCGGTGGCCGGATCGGCGAGGGCCGCGTCGACCTCGGCCTCGCTGTGGGTGGAGCGGCCGATCACCACCGCGTCGCCCACGACGGCCCGCGCGGCAGGCACCGGGAGGTCGCCCTGCCCGAGGTGGAGCACGGGCGCCCCGGCCGCGTGCGCGACGTCGGCGCGGTCGTTCACGGCGAGCAGTCGGCCGTGCCGGCGGCAGGCGTCGGCGAATACCTCCAGCGTCTCCAGTTCCTCGGCCGCCTCCATCTCCTTGTCCCGCAGCTGCACGATGTCGACGCCGCCCGCCAGGACCGCGTCGAGGAACTCGGGGAGGTCCCCCTGGGCGCGGCGGGCGTCGGTGCAGAGGTAGAGGCGGGCGTCGGCGAGTGCGTGGTGCGGCTCGGGGGTGGTCATGGTCTGCCTCGCTGTGGCGTGGTGGGCGGGTGAGCGGTCGGGGCGGACGGCCGCCGACGGGCCCCGGCGGCGTCCGGGCGCGCTGACGACCGCCCCGGTCCCGGGGCGGTCGTCAGCGGGTGGGCTCGTCCCGGCGGTGGGCCCGTCCCGGCGGCGGCCGGGGCGCGGGCCGGCGCGGGGGGCTAGAAGGCGAGCGCCTGGGCGCGGCGCTTCACCTCGGTGCCACGGTTCTCACGGAGCGCCTGCGCCGGCGTACCGGGCAGCGTGTCATCGGCGGTGAACAGCCACTCCACCATCTCCTCGACGGTGAAGCCGTCGTCCTGGAGCAGGGTGAGGGTACCGGTGAGCCCCTTCACGATGCGGTCCTCGCCGATGAAGTCGGCGGGTACGTGGAGCGCACGGTTCTCGCCGCGGCGGACGGCGATCAGTTGTCCGTCCTTCACCCACTGGCGGACGCGCGTCACCTCCACGTCGAGCTGTTCGGCGATGTCGGGCAGGGTCAGCCAGGACGGGACGAGGGCGTCAATCTTCGGATCAATCTCGGTCACATGGACAAGGTTGCCATCCGTGGGGGACACCCGTCATCAGGGAGCCCCCCGAGGAGGGCATCCGGAGCAGCGACGCGGGCGCCCCGGCCGGTCAGCGCGCGGCGTTCTTCAGCGGTACGGACGGGTCGGCGGCACGGTCCAGCTCCACCGGGGTGCCGCGTTCGACCAGCCGGCGTCCCTGGGACAGGTCGCGCGGCCGGTCCACGGCCAGCACGGCGGTCAGGGCGCCGTCCGGACCCGCCCAGCACATCGTCCAGCCGCCGCCGGCGGCCGGGTCGCCCCGTCGCACCAGGGAATCGGCGGGGTCCGGCAGCCCCACACACTGCACGGTCCGGCCGAACTGGTCGGACCAGAAGTACGGCACCGGGTCGTAGGGCGGCACGTCCCCAGCCCTGCCCACGATGCCCGCGGCGACCGTCGCCGGGGCACGCAGCGCGTTGTCCCAGTGCTGCACCAGCAGCCGACGCCGGTAGCGGGCCGAGGGGAAGGAGGCGCAGTCGCCGACGGCCCACACCTCGGGGGCGGCGGTGCGCAGCCGGTCGTCGGCGAGGACGGAGCCGTCCGGGGCCAGCGCGACCCCCGTGCCCGCCAGCCAGTCGGTGGCGGGCCGTGACCCGACCCCGACCAGGACGGCGTCGGCGGGCTCGGCACGGCCGTCGGCCAGTTCCACCACTCCCTCGCGGACCGCGGCGACCGCGGCCCCCGTGACCAGCCGGGCACCGGCCTCGGCGTACCAGTGGCGCATCGGTGCGGCGGCCTCGGGCGGCAGCGCCCCGGGCAGTGGCCCGTCGGCGGCCTCCAGCACCGTGACCTCGCACCCGGCGGCGCGGGCGGCGGTGGTGACCTCGGCGCCGATCCACCCGGCGCCCACGACGACCAGACGCGCGCCGGGCACCAGTTCGGCGCGGAGCGCGCGGGCGTCGTCGAGCGTGCGCAGTACATGGGTTCCGGGGGCCCCGTCCGTCCCGGGCAGGCGGCGGGCGAGCGCGCCGGTCGCCAGGACGAGGTGGCGGTAGCCGACGGGTCCGGCGTCGGTGTCGAGCAACCGGTCGGCGGTCCGCAGGCCGGTGGCGGTGACGCCGGTGCGCAGCCGGACGCCGAGCGCGTCGAGGTCGGTATCCAGCCACGCCTGCGCGGCGGTGCCGTCGAGCAGCCCCTTGGACAGGGGTGGCCGGTCGTAGGGACGGTGGGGTTCGGCACCGAGGAGGTCGATCTCCCCGTCCCAGCCCGCCTCGCGCAGCTGGGCCGCGGTCTGGACCCCGGCCAGGCCCGCTCCGGCGATGACGACACGCTCGCTGTTCACGCCGGCCAGCCTCTCACGGCACGCCCGGCTCGGAGAGGGCCGACGGTGGGCATGACCGCGGCCGCTCACCACCGCCACCAGGACCGATCCCGAGCCGGCCACCATCGGCGACAAGCCGTCCAGACATGAGATCGCGATCTACAACTGGAGTCCTTAGCCTCAGTAGAGATCAGATATTACAACTGGTGGCTACGGCAGAGGACTCGCAAACATTTTTCGGTCTTCACTCGGGGAACTCGGAGCGGCAGAGGGGCGTCATACCTTTTCCAGCGGAGGAGTTGACGTCAACATGGGTGATTCACGAGACAAAGCTGCGCGGTACGGAATGATCGGCGTCATCGTCACAGCGGTATGCGGGGTGATCGGCACTCTGTTGTTTGTGACCTTGGGGAATGACTCGACGTCACTCTCCCGGGAAGGTGACCGTCCGCAAGCCACAGAGACCGACGCGGGGGCCCACTCGGAGCCCGGCCGAGGATCTGAGGGAGGAGCGGGCCGAGGAGCCGAGCGAGAGCCCGACGGTGCAGTGGACCAAAAGGCCCGTTCCGGATCCTGCGCCGACATCCTCACGTTCAACAACTGGAACAGCCGCGGTACCCGGCTCGGTGCCTACGTCTGGGAAAACGGTTCCGGACTCAGCGCGTGTGGGGAGGGATTCCGGCACGGCGAGACAGTGGACCTCAGCGTCGAGTACAGGGACCTTGAAGGCGCCGTGGTCCGTCGCGTCCCCTTCAAGGAGCCTCTTGTGGTGAACGATGCTGAGGGCTTCTCGGGGATCGACCATGAGAATCTGTCCCAGACCTTGAGGGGTAATGAAGCCACGGCGTGGGTTGTCGCCCGGGGTGAGTCGAGCCGGGCACAGACGCAGCTCGCCTACGACCCCGAGACCAGCGTCATCATCGACGGCTGAAAGGGAAGCCGCACCCCTCGGCCTCGAACCCGACTGGTCGCAGGCAACAGCCCCTGGCAGCCTTCGCCGCCAGCGAACGGCTGAGGCGCGGGAGGCTCGCCCCTCAGTCCGTTCACCAATCGGTCGGAAGTCGGACGGATGGAGCCTCCTCGTGGGGCGCCTGAGCGGCCCCGCTCATGGGGCGATCACGGACCGGTAGGCGTTGCGCACGTCGTCCCGGGACGGTGTGACGTACACCTCGGAGGGCGGTCCCAGGTCGGTGATGAGGTATTCGTACTCCAGCATCTCGGGGCAGCTGGCGCCCCGGACGCGCAGGTTCCTCTCGGTGACCAGCTCGCCGGTCCGCACCTCGTAGACGCGGACGGGGATCTCCTTCTCGCGGAACGAGACGCTCTGGTTGCCGCCGGCGCTCAACCCCGATTCGTAGGGGCACGTCTCGACGGTGGCGCCCATGGTGGGCTCCTCCGCGCAGATGACCAGCACCGCGTCGCCGGCGCCGTCGGCGAGCCAGGAGGAGGCCAGTTCGCCCTTGTGGTCGGGGTCACCGAAGACGAGCGCGCGGTGCGGACCGTCGCCCTCGTACGGGGCGGCCTTCCGGTAGGGCGCCGGGTTTCCGCAGTAATCGGGGATGTCGGAGCCGGTGGAGACCCGCAGGCGGTCGCGTACTTCGTCGAGTTCGATGGCGGCGCTCGCGTCGTCGGCGCCGGTCCGTGCCTCCGCGGCGAGTTCGTGGTCGGGGTACTCGTCCGTCACCTGCTCGTACCGGCCCAGCGCCTCGGCCCACTGGTGGTCCGCCATGAGGTCGGCGCCGCATCCGACCTTGGCGCCCGGCTCGATCTCCGGGACGATGCCCGTCGCGCGCTCCAGCGCCTTCTCCCCCGGTTCGCGTCCGCCGAGCCAGGCGGCGATCCTCTCGGTGGCGCACGCGTCGTCGGTCGGCAGGCGGTCGAGGAAGCCGTCGAGGACCTCGCCGGCGTCGTCGGCCACGCCCGCGCCGTCGGGGAACTCCCCGAGGACCGCCGACAGATGGCGGAATCCCGAGTCCAGTGCCTCGACGTCGCCGGTGAGGGCGGTGTCCAGGTCGTCCGACGCCTCCGCGAGCAGCAGGCCGGCCCAGTGCCGCTCGGCCTCCTCCCACCGTGCGCCGGGGTGGTCGGTGTAGTCGAGGAGCGTGCTGGCCGCCCGCAGCCGCTGGCTGCCCTCCTGCCGCTCGGAGTTCAGCAGCAGCTCGCACGCCTCCGCCTCCTCGGCCGCCCGCTCCGCGAGCGGGGCGTCGGCGACGCGGTGGGCGGGCGAGAGGCCGTTCAGCAGCGGCAGCGCCCGCGCGCAGTCGCCGGCTGCGTGGGCTTCGGCCGCTTCCCGCTCGGTGGCGGCGGCGTCGAGCCGCAGCAGCCCCGCCGCCAGCACGACCGGCAGCGCGAGAGCGAGGGCGAGCGGCCGCCGGCCGGCCGGCCGTGAAGCCGGGGCGGGGCCGTTCTCGGGCCCGGCTGGTCCGGCCGTCGCGCCGGGGCGGACGCCGGGCAGCCGGCCGCCCGCCAGGTACCAGCCGTGGGCGACGGACCCGGCCCACCACAGGGCCACGACCAGCTGGAACCACCAGTACGGCGCGAGCAGGGTGAGGACCAGCAGCAGTGCGGTGGTGAGCGCGAGCGTTCCCGCCGCGAGCGGACGCCGGCCCATCAGCAGGTAGCCGAAGCCCAGCAGGGAGGCGTTGCCCAGTGCGACCGCCACCGGGTCGGCGGACGGCGGGTGCACTGCGGTGGGCTCGCCCGCCTGCCCGGGGCCGGGAGGCGGCACGGG
>NZ_BHZI01000298.1 GCF_004305975.1 Streptomyces otsuchiensis | reverse complement strand
CGCCACGACCGCCACCGCCACCACCACCGCCACCGCCACCGCGCGGGCCGGGGGCGCCGACGCCGACGGGGACGCCGTCGACCAGGCACACGCCACCCCGGCGGACGCCGACGAGGAGCCCGAAGCGGCCCACGACCCGGAGTCCGCCCCCTGGACCGGACGCGGCGCCTGGGTCTTCCCGTCCCTGGTCGCGCTCTTCGGGGTCATCGCCCTGTGGGGGGCGTTCACCATCGAGGCGCCGCCCAACAGCGCGCCACCCGGGCCCGGCGTCGTGCCGGGCGTGATCGGCGCCCTGCTGCTGCTGGTCGCGGCGAAGATGGCGTTCGACAACCTCCGGGTCGCCCGGGCGCTGCGGGAGGGGGTCTCCTTCGGCCCGCCCGCGCCACCCACCGAGTGGTCGCCCGTCGCCCTGACGATCGGCGCGCTCGCCGTGCACGTCGCCCTGCTGGAGCCGCTCGGCTGGCTGCTCGCCGGGACCCTGCTGTTCTGGGGCGTCTCCTACGCGTTCGGTGCCCGCGAGCCGCTGCGTGACGCGGTCGTCTCCCTGTCCATGTCGGCCGTCGTGCAGGTCGGGTTCTCGTTCGGGCTGGGTCTCAACCTGCCCGGCGGTGTTCTGGAGTTGGTGCTGTAACCATGGAAGCCCTCAATCTCCTCGGGGACGGACTCGCCGCCGCGCTGACCCCGAACAACCTGCTGTGGGCGCTGTGCGGCGTCCTGCTCGGTACCGCCGTCGGCGTGCTGCCGGGCATGGGGTCCGCCATGGCGGTCGCCCTGCTGCTGCCCGTCACCTTCCAGATGGACCCCACCAGCGCGTTCATCCTGTTCGCCGCCGTCTACTACGGAGGCATGTTCGGCGGCGCCACGACGTCGATCCTGCTGAACACACCGGGACAGGCGTCGTCGATCGCCACCATGTACGAGGGCCACAAGATGGCGCTCGCCGGCCGGGCGCCGCAGGCGCTGGGCACGGCGGTGATCGGCTCCTTCGTGGCGAGCATCGTCGGCACCCTGGCCGTGGCGATGTTCGCCCCGACCATGGTCGAGTTCGCGTTGAAGTTCGGCCCCGGCGAGTACTTCGCGCTGACCATCTTCTCCTTCGTCGCGGTCGCCGCCGTCGTCTCCGGCTCGGTGCTGCGCGGCATGGCGTCGCTGCTCATCGGCCTGGCCATCGGCCTGGTCGGCATCGACAGCCAGAGCGGCGCGCCACGCTTCGACTTCGGCTCGGCCGTTCTCCTCGACGGCGTCAACATCATCATCGTCACCGTCGGCATGCTCGCCCTCGGCGAGGTGCTCTACGTCGCGGCGCGCGGCCGGAACGCCCCGGACCTGGGACGCATCCGCTCCGGCAAGCCGTGGTTGAAGAAGCGCGACATGCGCCGCTCCTTCCCGGCGTGGCTGCGCGGCACGGCGATCGGCACCGCCTTCGGACCGATCCCCGGCAGCGGCGCCGAGATCCCGACCTTCATCTCGCTCGGCGCCGAGCGGCGCCTCGCCAAGCGTCGCGAGCGGCGTGGCGGGGAGAAGAGCGAGTTCGGCAAGGGCGCCATCGAGGGCGTCGCCGGCCCGGAGTCGGCCAACAACGCCAGCGCCGCCGGCACCCTGGTGCCGCTGCTCGGCCTCGGCCTGCCGACCTCCGCGACCGCCGCGATCATGCTGGCCGCGTTCCAGCAGTACGGCCTCCAGCCGGGACCGGTGCTCTTCGAGCGCAACGGCGACCTGGTGTGGACCCTGCTGGCGTCCCTGCTGATCGGCAGCGTGCTGCTGCTGGCGATCAACCTGCCGTTCGCACCGCTGTGGGCCAAGCTGCTGAAGCTGCCCAAGCCGTACCTCTACGCCGGGATCACGCTGTTCTCGGTGCTGGCCGTCTACGCCATCAACGGTTCGGTGGTCCACCTGGTGATGCTGCTGGCCATCGCCGTACTGGCCTTCGGCATGCGGCACTTCGGGGTGCCGGTGGCACCCGCGCTGATCGGTGTGGTGCTCGGCCCGATCGCCGAGACCGAACTGCGCCGGGCGCTGGCCGCCTCCGACGGCGACCCGTCGATCCTGGTCGGCAGCAGCATCTCCATCGGGCTGTACGTCCTGGTGGTCCTGGCCGCGCTGGTGCCGCTGGCCGCCAGGCTGCGGCGGGCCCGCGTCAGCCGGCGAGCGGAGGAACGCGCCGGGGCCGACGTGGCCTGACCACCCTCCCGCCGCCGGGGCCGCTCCCTCCTTCCCCCACAGGGGAGCGGCCCCGGCTCCCGTGGGCCCGGCTCCCGTGGCCCCGGCGCCCGTTGGCTCGGCTCGCGCGGGCCCGAAGCCGGCGGCCCCGGCCCTTCCACCCCCCGGGCCGGGGCCGCCACCCGGAGGCCGGGACGCGCCGCTCGTCGCGTCCCGGCCGCTTGGTGTTGGTGCGGCCGGGTGTTCCCGGCAGCCTCTCGCGCGTCGCGCTTTCCGCAGCACGCGTGCCGCACAACGCGCCGGTGCCGTCATCGTGCGCCGCCTGGTGCCGTGTTGGCGCCGGGCGCGGGCGCGGTGCGGGTCCGCGCACATGACGCGGCGGGGGCGTGGACCTCAGCCGGTCACGCCCCCGCCGTCGCTCCGGGCCCGGGGGCCGCCGCTAGCGGGCGGCGGCGGTGACGGGCTCGGTGACGCCCTGGCCCTGGAACCGCAGCCAGTTGACGTTGAGGAGCCCGCCGGTGTTGGCGCTGCCGTCCGGCCGGCGCACCACGAACCAGACGCCGCCGTCCGGCTCGTGATCGGCGATCTCGGCGGTCACCGTCTCCCACTCCTGCCAGCCGCCGGTCGGGGACACCTCGGCGGAACCGACCAGTTCACCGTCCGGGGCGCCGGCGCGGATCTCGACGGTGCCGCCGTCCGAGCCCGAAGCCACCCGCAGCTCCACCGCGTCGATACCGGTGAGGTCCATCGGCTCGTAGGCGAACCAGTCGCCGTCCGAGATGTGGCCGACGTTCAGGCCGCCGCCGGTGTCGGTGGTCGGCTCCGTCACCACGCCCGGTCCGTCGGTGCCCTCGCCGTCCGGGAGCCGTCCGGTCGAGGTGTGGAACTCCGCCTCCTTGTCCTTGGTGTGCAGGACCAGCACCTCCTGGGTGGTGAGCGGTGCGGTGCCCGGCGCTCCCCGGTCGGTGTAGGTGACGGTGACGACGCCGAAGATGTTCGCGCCGATGTGCCCCTCGTCGCCGGGCAGCGGGAAGGTGCCGGAGCAGCCGCGGTACTGCTCGTACGGGTGGGCGTGCTCGTCGTGTCCCAGCGCGGGCTGGGTGACGACGTCCTCGCAGTCGATCTCGCCGTCCTCGGCGTCGGTGACCGTCACCTCGTAGGCGATGGTGTCGCCCCAGCTGAAGAGCCCGCCGTCGGCCGGCGCGTGCACGGTGATCTCCGGTGGGGTGTTGCCCGCGTTGATCTCCACGCCCGCGACGGCCTGTTCACCGTCCTCGTCGGTCACGGTCAGCGTCACCGACCACACGCCCGCCTCGGTGTAGGTGTGGGTGACCTCCGGTTCGGTGGCGTCGGTGGTGCCGTCGCCGTCGAAGTCCCAGGCGTAGTCGAGCGCGGAGCCGTCCGGGTCGTGGGAGCGGGCGGCCGAGAAGGTGACCTCCAGCGGCAGCGGTCCGGCCGTGGTGTCGGTGTCCAGCCGTGCCACCGGCGGGGCTCCGCCCGCCGACCGGTGGTCGACGCGGTAGACGCCGGAGTCGCTGTTGTCACCGCCGAAGCCGCTGCCCCAGTCGATCAGGTAGAGGGCGCCGTCCGGTCCGAACCGCATGGCGTGGGGCCGCTTGAACGACAGTTCCGCCAGAGTCCGTTCGACCCCGGAGACCTCGCCTCCGTCGACGCCGACGGCGAACAGCCGGCCGTTGTTCCAGTCGCCGAGAACGGCCTTGCCGTCCCAGGAGAGGGGCCACTTGCGGTCGGAGTCCAGCTCGGAGTCGTAGGTGTAGACACCGCTGGTCATCGGCGCGCCGCTGGTGCCGACCTCGGGCACTCCGGTCGAGGAGGCGCCCATCCACAGCTCGGCGGCGATGGCGGCCGGCAGCTCGGTGACGCCGGTGTTGTTGGGGGAGTCGTTGACCGGAGCGGAGCAGTCGAAGGCGGCGCCGGACTCGCCGGTGGCGAAGTCGTAGTCGATGTAGGGGGTGTTGTCGCCGACGCAGTACGGCCATCCGTAGAAGCCGGGGGTGTCGACGATGTTCCACTCCACGCGCCCGTCGGGGCCACGGGTCTCACTGGCGGTGGCAGCGTCCGGGCCGTAGTCGGCGACGAGCAGGGCGTCGGTCCGCGGATCGAGCCCGATCCGGAAGGGGTTGCGGAACCCCATCGCGTAGATCTCGTCCCGGGCCGCCTCGGTGCCGGCCTCGAACATGTTGCCGTCCGGGACCGTGTAACTCCCGTCCGCCTGCGGCGTGATGCGCAGGATCTTGCCGTTCAGGCTGGCGGAGTTGGCCGAGGTGCGCTGCGCGTCCCACAGCGAACGACCGGGCCGTTCGTCGATCGGGCTGTAGCCGTCGGAGGCGAACGGGTTGGTGTTGTCACCGGTCGCGATGTAGAGGTTGCCCTCGCCGTCGAACTCCATCGCGCCGCCCGCGTGGCAGCACTCCGAGCGCTGGGTCTCGATCTCCAGCAGCGTGGTCTCGCTGTCGGCGTCCAGCTGCTCCCCGTCCAGGGTGAAGCGGGAGACGCGGTCCACGGCCTCGCCGCCCGCGGGCGAGTAGTAGAGGTAGAGCCAGTTGTTCTCGGCGAAGCCCGGGTCCAGGGCGATGCCCATCAGCCCGTACTCCTGGCCCGTGTAGACGTCGAGGGTGCCCGCGGTGGTCACCGTCCCGTTGGCGCGCACCAGCCGGACCGCGCCGGCGCGGTCGATGTACACGACCCGCCCGTCGTCGGTGACCGCCAGCTCCATGGGGTTGCTGGTGGTCTCGTCGAGTGTCACCACCGAGTAGGCGCCCGCCGGTTCCCCGGAGGTGCCGCCGCACGCGTCGTCGCCGTGGACACCGGCGGCGTACTCGATGCCACCCAGCAGATGCTGGACGAACTCCGGTTCCCCGTAGGACTCCTGGGTGTGGCCGAGCCCGGTGTACCAGGACCGGCCGCCGTCGTGGGCGTGGCACCAGGCGATGGGGTGGTCACCCATGGCGCCGTTGCCCGGGTCGTAGCTGGACTCGTCGAGCGAGGCCAGCACATGGACCGAACCGCGCGGGTTGGACTGGAAGTTGTACCACTCGTCGTACCGGACCCACTCCGCGTCCAAGTGCTCGGTGGAGGGGTGGTCGTGGTCCTCGACATCGATGGTGGCGGTCTGGTTGTGGGGGTGGCTCGCGAAGTAGGAGCCGACCAGTTCGCCGTACCAGGGCCAGTCGTACTCGGTGTCGGACGCGGCGTGCACGCCCGCGTATCCACCGCCGCCCTGGATGTAGCGCTCGAACGCCTCCTGCTGGCCGGAGTTGAGCACGTCACCGGTGGTCGAGAGCCAGACGACGGCGTCGTACGGTTCCAGCCCGGAGTCGGTGAAGACATCGGCGTCCTCGGTGGCGACGACCTCGAAACCATTGTCGGCGCCGAGCTGTTCGATCGTCGCGATACCGGCGGGGATCGAGTCGTGCCGGAATCCGGCGGTCTTGGAGAACACCAGGACGGAGACGTCGTCCTGCGCCTCCTGGGCGAGGGCGGGCAGTCCGCCCGCGGCGGCCGGTACGGCCAGTAGTCCGGTGGCGAGCACGCAGGTCAGGGTCGTCCTGACCGCGCGCCGCGACCGCGGCACACGAGGGGTCACAGCGTTCTCCTCAGGTGGGGGCAGGGAGCACGGGCCGATTTCGATGGCGTAACCATCATGTGTAGAACTGCAAATAGGAAAAGTCCATACCGCGGCTGCGCCGGATGGGGCGCCCGGGACAACTGCGAGCGCCGACGGCGCTGACCGGCGCGGGGTGCGTCAACGATCACTCCCAGGAGGGCCGGTGCGTACTGACGAACCGTCGCTGACCTGTCCATACTGACCACTTCGGGGCGCGCGGGCGCCACCGCACCGGCATCAGAATCGAGGGCCGCCACCCATGCAGGTCAACCTCCAACCGCTCGACGACGCGCTGCTGGAATCCCTGACCACCGTCGCCGTCACCCAGGCCGAACCGGACGAGGTCATGCCCCGCCCGCCGGGTGACGACACGGCGCCCGACGACACAGCGCCGCCCTGGACCGACCGGCGCCGGGCCGCCTTCACCGCGTTCCACCGCGCCCAGTCCCTGGCGCCGGGCGCACCCCAGCGCACCTACGCCATCGTGATCGGCGGCGGTGGAGCGGCCGGCGCCGGAGCGGGCGACGGCAGAGCGGGTGACGGAGGAGACGACGGCACGGCGGAGGTCGCCGGCGCGGCACGGCTCGCGCCCGTGCCGGGCGAGACGGGCACCGTCGAGGCCGGGCTGTGGATCGCGCGCGACCACCGGAACCGCGGCGCCGGGCGCGCCGTGATCCGCCAACTCCTCGACCTGGCACGTGAGTCCGGCGCCAAGCGGCTGCTCGCCCGCACCGGCGTGGACAACGAGGCGTCCCGCCGGCTGCTGACCGAGGAACTGGGCGCCTACCCGCCGCCCCCCGGCGCGACCACCGTGACCGTCCGGGCGAGCCTCAGCCCCGTCGCCGCCCTGCTCGCC
>NZ_BHZI01000297.1 GCF_004305975.1 Streptomyces otsuchiensis | reverse complement strand
TCCCGCCCCCTCCCGCCCTGGCCGCCGAGGCCAATGTCACCGCGAGCGCGTACGAGGCCGCCGACGAGGACCGGCTCGGTTTCTGGGCCGAGCAGGCCCGTCGGCTGTCGTGGTCCACCGAGCCGGCCGAGACGCTCGACTGGACCAACCCGCCGTTCGCGAAGTGGTTCGCGGACGGCCGGCTCAACGTGGCGTACAACTGCGTCGACCGCCACGTCGAGGCGGGCCACGGCGACCGGGTCGCGCTGCACTTCGAGGGCGAGCCCGGGGACTCCCGCTCCCTCACCTACGCGGAGCTGCAGCGGGAGGTGTCCCGGGCGGCCAACGCGCTGACCGAACTCGGGGTCGAGACCGGTGACCGGGTCGCGGTGTACCTGCCGATGATCCCCGAGGCGGTCATCACGATGCTGGCCTGCGCCCGCATCGGTGCCCCGCACTCGGTGGTCTTCGGCGGCTTCTCCGCCGACGCGCTGGCCACCCGCATCAAGGACGCCGACGCCCGTGTGGTCGTCACCTCCGACGGCGGCTACCGGCGCGGCAAGCCCAGCGCGCTGAAGCCCGCGGTCGACGAGGCGCTGACCCGCCCGGGCACGGAGAACGTCCGCAACGTCCTGGTGGTCCGCCGCACCGGCGAGGAGACCGCCTGGACCGAGGGCCGGGACCTCTGGTGGCACGAGGTGGTGGACCGTCAGCCCGAGGAGCACACCCCGGAGGCGTTCGACGCCGAGCACCCGCTGTTCATCCTCTACACCTCCGGCACCACGGGGAAGCCGAAGGGCATCCTGCACACCTCGGGTGGCTACCTCACGCAGACCGCCTACACCCACCACGCGGTCTTCGACCTGAAGCCGGAGACCGACGTCTACTGGTGCACCGCCGACGTCGGCTGGGTCACCGGGCACTCGTACATCGTCTACGGGCCGCTGGCCAACGGCGCCACCCAGATGCTCTACGAGGGCACCCCGGACACCCCGCACCACGGCCGCTGGTGGGAGATCGTCCAGAAGTACGGCGTCACCCTGCTCTACACGGCGCCCACCGCGATCCGTGCCTGCATGAAGTGGGGCGACGAGATCCCGGCGAAGTTCGACCTCACCTCGCTGCGGGTGCTCGGGTCGGTCGGCGAGCCGATCAACCCCGAGGCGTGGATGTGGTACCGCGAGCACATCGGCGGCAACCGCGCCCCGGTGGTCGACACCTGGTGGCAGACGGAGACCGGGGCGATGATGATCAGCCCGCTGCCGGGCGTCACCGCGGCCAAGCCCGGTTCGGCCCAGATCCCGCTGCCGGGTATCGCGGCGACCGTCGTCGACGACGACGCCAACCCGGTCCCGAACGGCGGCGGCGGTTACCTGGTCCTCACCGAGCCGTGGCCGTCCATGCTGCGCACCATCTGGGGCGACGACCAGCGGTTCCTGGACACCTACTGGTCGAGGTTCGAGGGCCGCTACTTCGCGGGTGACGGCGCGAAGAAGGACAAGGACGGCGACATCTGGCTGCTGGGCCGGGTGGACGACGTGATGCTCGTCTCCGGCCACAACATCTCGACCACCGAGGTGGAGTCGGCCCTGGTCGCGCACCCGAAGGTCGCCGAGGCCGCCGTGGTGGGCGCCGCCGACCCGCAGACGACGCAGGCGATCTGTGCGTTCGTCATCCTGCGCGGGACCGCGTCGGAGGACGAGGGCCTGGTGGAGGAGCTGCGGGCGCATGTCGCCAAGCAGCTCGGCGCCATCGCCAAGCCGAAGAAGATCATGCCGGTGGCGGAGCTGCCGAAGACGCGTTCGGGCAAGATCATGCGGCGGCTGCTGCGGGACATCGCGGAGCACCGTGAGCTGGGCGACGTCACCACGCTCACCGACTCCTCGGTGATGGACCTCATCCAGAAGAAGCTGCCCTCCACGGGCGGCGACGACTGACGTCCCCACACAGGCGCCGGTGACGGCGTCCGTGTGGAGTCGGTCCGTGCGGGCGGGGCGGGAGAGCCGGGAGGCTCACCGTCCCGCCCATCGCCGTTCGCGCGCGAGGGCTCTCGCGTCCGGACCGCGCGCTCCGGCCGGGTTGGCGGCCCGTCAGGCGGGTACGCGCCCGGCGGTGTTCCACCTCGGACGGCGGCTCAGGCGGCCACCCGGGCGGTACCGGAGCGGCCGGCCGGACTCCCGCCCGGACGGCCGGCCGGAGCCACACCCGGGCGGCCGTCCCGGGCGCGCCCGCCGGGACCGCGCCGCATACGATTGCGGGGCTCCGCGAACTCCGGAGCGTGATCCGCGCGGCGGACGGCCGAACGGCCGCCGCGTCCGGATGACGCACCGGCCCGGCGGCATTACTGTCGCTGCCACGGCTGTCACCGGCGGCACGGCGCACCACGGCGGGGCCGCCCTGTTCTGGGCCCCGGCCGGACCGGGCTCGGCCCGGCGGGGCGCGCCACGCCGCGGCGTACGCGACACGCCACCGCCGCGACGGCCGCGGCGGCGCGGGCGTGGCAGCCGGCCGGGGACTCCGGCCGGGATTTCCGTTACGCAGCGAGAGGGATGACGCAATGAGCGCAGCCGACGAGGGCCGCAGCATCGGCAATCTGGTGGCCGAGGCGTCCGGGCAGGTGTCCGGGCTGATGCGCGAGGAGATCGCGCTCGCCAAGGCGAAGCTCCGCGAGGACGTGGCGCGCGGGAAGAAGGGCGGTGTCGCCGGCGCGGTCGCGGCCGTGTTCCTGCTGCTGGCGCCGCTGCCGCTGACCGTGGCACTCGGTTTCTGGCTGCGGAACTGGTGGGACCTGCCGCTGGCGATCGCGTTCCTCATCGTGGGTGGCATCTACGTGCTGATCGGGCTGATCGCCGGGCTGGTCGCGATGCTGGAGTTCAAGCGCATGCCCAAGCCGGATCTGGCGACCTCCGCCAAGGAGTCGGCGGCCGTACTCTCCAACGCCAAGCCGCGGCAGCGTGAGCGCCTCGGGGAAGATGACAGACTCCAGGTATGACCGCTCCCGAACATTCCGAGGCCCGCACGACGGTCGTCGAACAGCCCGGGCCCTGGACGCATCGCGATGTCGCGGCGAACGGGGCGCGGTTCCACATCGCCGAGCTGGGTGAGGGCCCGCTCGTCCTGCTGCTGCACGGCTTCCCGCAGTTCTGGTGGACGTGGCGGCATCAGCTGCCGGCGCTCGCCGAGGCCGGTTACCGCGCGGTGGCGATGGACCTGCGCGGGGTCGGCGGCAGTGACCGGACGCCGCGTGGCTACGACCCGGCCAACATGGCGCTGGACGTCACCGGTGTGATCCGGTCGCTGGGCGAACCGGACGCGGCGCTGGTCGGGCACGGGCTGGGCGGGTACCTGGCGTGGACGGCCGCGGTGATGCGGCCGAAGCTGGTGCGCCGGCTGGCGGTCACCTCGATGCCGCATCCACGCAACTGGCGGTCCGCGCTGCTGCGCGATCCCCGGCAGACGGCTGCGAGTTCCTTCGTGTGGGGCGTGCAGCGTCCGTGGGTGCCGGAGCGGCGTCTGGTGGCGGACGACGGCGCGCTGGTGGCGCGGCTGATGCGCGAGTGGTCCGGCCCCCGGGCGCCGGAGGCCGAGGACGTGGACATCTACCGGCAGGCGATGGCGATCCCGTCGACCGCCCACTGTTCGGTGGAGCCCTACCGCTGGCTGGTGCGGTCGATGGCCCGGCCGGACGGGATCCAGTTCAACCGCCGGATGAAGCGGCCGGTGCTGTCGCCGACGCTGCATCTGCACGGTTCGCTGGACCCGGTGATCCGCGCGCGCAGTTCGGCCGGCTCCAACGCCTATGTGGAGGCGCCGTACCGCTGGAGGCTGTTCGACGGTATGGCGCACTTCCCGCAGGAGGAGGACCCGGTGGCGTTCTCCACCGAGCTGATCGACTGGCTGAGGGACCCGGAACCGGACCGCTGACGGGCGGGGCGCGTTCGGGCCGGCACCCGGGCGGGGTGCGCTGTCGGACCCACGATCATGACCGGCCGGAGCACTGGCTCCGGCCGGTCGTGTGTGCGGGTGGTGCGAGCCACGCTGCCGCGCCGGGCACGGGGCGCGTGCTCTCCCGTCGCGCGACCTCGGGCGGCCTCCGCGCGCCGGGCGACTGGCTCAGCGCCGCGGCGGCGCCGTGGTGGCGCCATGGTGGCGTCGACCACGCACCGGGTACACATGACTCCTGCGCGCTGCCTTCACCACTTCTCCGAACACCACACGAATGCACCTCATCACGGGCCGCCACCACTCGTACGTATGTGCCTGACGCATAGGCCAATTCCTGGCATCCGGGACGGTTATCCGGCCGGGGCCCCGGGCAGAGACGCTGTATGGGCTGGACGCACGACTTCCGTGACGTGGCAGGACAACGGAGCGGCAACGGAGCCGCCGTCAGAGCGCAGAGCGCTGCGAGACGAGCGGGTCCTGGCCGCATGACGAGGGAGCCGAGCATCGGTTTTCCGCAGATCCTCCGCCGCCGGGCGCGCTGGGTATCGACCCAGCTGCGTCATCCGCGCAGCTGAGCAAGTAATTCACACAACCCGCTTACCTACCTCAACCCTCACTGCACAGAAACCCTCACTGCACAGACGCGATGCCGCCCGCCGCGCCGGCGCCTCCCCCGGGAGGCACGGCGCGGCGGGCGGCTCCGCTCTGCGGCCACCACGCGCGGGGGTTCAGCGGCCACCCACGCGCGGGGCTCACATGGCGCAGCTCTGGCTGTCCACGGGCTCCTGGGCGGTCCGGCCCTCGCTGATGGCCTCGCGCACCTCGTCGTGGGTCAGTGCGTAGCCGGTGTTCTGGTCGTCCAGCGACTTCGCGAAGATCACGCCGTACACCTCGCCCTGCGGGGTGAGCAGCGGGCCGCCCGAGTTGCCCTGCCGGACGAGGGCGTAGAGCGAGTAGACGTCGCGGTTGACGGTGCCGCGCCGGTAGATGTCGGGGCCGTTGGCGGGCATGCGCTCGCGGATGCGGGCCGAGCGGACATCGAACGGTCCGCTCTCGGGGAAGCCGGCCACGATCGCGTCGTCCCCACCCGTGGCCGGGGCCTCAGCGAACTGCAGGGGCGGCGCGGTGAGGTCGGGGACGTCGAGCACGGCGACGTCGCGTTCCCAGTCGTAGAGGACGACGCTGGCGTCGTAGAGCTGCCCTTCGCCGCCGACCTGCACGGTCGGTTCGCTGACCCCGCCGACCACATGGGCGTTGGTCATCACCCGCCCGGTGTCGAAGACGAAGCCGGTGCCCTCCAGTATCTTCCCGCAACTGGGCGCCGTGCCCGCGACCTTGACGATGGAGGCCCGTGCCTGCTCGACCACCGGGCTGTTGGCCAGGGCCGGGTCGGGCGCCTCGACATCGGTGATCGACTCCTGTGTGAACGGCGAGAAGACCTGGGGGAAGCCGTGCTGCGCGAGGATCGAGCTGAAGTCGGTGAACCAGGTGTCGGCGTTGTCCGGCAGCACCCCGGAGACGCCCTGGAGGACGTGGGAGCCACGCACCGCCGATCTGACCGTCGGCAGGGTGGTGGTGGCCAGGGCCGAGCCGATGAGCCAGGCGACGAGCAGCATGGCCATGACATTGACCAGCGCGCCGCCGGTTGCGTCCAGCGCGCGGGCGGGCGACCAGGTGATGTACTGCCGCAGCCGGTTGCCGAAGTAGGTGGTGAACGCCTGGCCGATGGAGGCGAACACGATCACGATCACCACGGCCGCGATGACCCCGACCGACCCGGGGTCACGCTCCTGGCCGAACTGCTCCCAGACGATGGGCAGCAGGTAGATCGCGATCAGACCGCCACCGATGAAGCCGGTGACGGAGAGCACCCCGACCACGAATCCCTGGCGGTAGCCGACGACCGCGAACCAGACGGCGGCCAGCAGCAGGAAGAGGTCGAGTACGTTCATGACGGCCACCGTCTCACGACGGCGCGGGCGCGGTTCACGCGCCGCCGTCGAGGGAGTAGTGCCGCTCGCGGTCCCAGGGACGCTCCCATCCGGCGTAGTGCAGGATCCTGTCGATGACTCCGGCAGTGAACCCCCAGACCAGCGCGGAGCGCACGTGGAAGCACGGTCCCCGGTAGCCGCTGGGGTGCACGGCGGTGCCGCGGCTGGCCGGATCGGTGAGTTCGTCGACGGGAACGGTGAAGACCCGGGCGGTCTCCGCGAGGTCCACGGGCGCGACCGGCGCGGGGGTGCGCCACCAGCCGAGCACCGGTGTCACCACGAAGTCGCTGTAGGGGATGTAGAGGCGGGGCAGCGTCGCGAACAGCTGCACGCCGTCCGGGTCCACCCCGGTCTCCTCCTCGGCCTCGCGCAGGGCGGCGCGGAGCGGGCCGTCGGCGTCGGGGTCGCCGTCCTCGGGATCGAGGCGGCCACCGGGGAACGACGGCTGGCCGGCGTGCTGCCGCAGGGTGCCGGCGCGCTCGGTGAGGAGCAGTTCGGGGCCCTCCGGACCGTCACCGAAGAGGACGAGGACGGCGGCGGGGCGGCCGCCGGTCTCGGGTGGCAGATAGGTGGTCAGCTGACGGGGGGTCACCTTCCGGGCCGCCTCGGCGACGGGGCGCAGCCAGCCGGGCAGGCCCGTGTCGCTCAGCGGGACCGGCGCTGCGGCCCCCGGGGTGCGCGTGTCCGTCCCGGACAGGCCGCGGCCGGCGCCGGCCCCGCGGGGCCCGGCGATCCCTCC
>NZ_BHZI01000296.1 GCF_004305975.1 Streptomyces otsuchiensis | reverse complement strand
CAAGGGCAAGACGGAGGGCAAGCCCGCCGCCGCCCCGGCCGGGGCGGCGGCGGGCTTGCCCTCCGTCTTGCCCTTGGCCGGGTGAACCCGGGGCGGCCGGGTGACTCGCCAGGAGGACCACAGCCCCCAGGCGGCCAGCCCCCACATCACGGGCGGGGCGGAGGTGACGCCGACCCACAGCACCCACCCGGCGCCGGTGAGGGTCGCCAGCCGGAGCGCGCGGTCGGTGACCGGCCGGTCCTCCGGCCCGCGCACCCACTCCCGAACTGATCCCTGAGTGCGGATGGTGACCAGGCGCGCCCCGTACCAGAGGCGGTCAGCTCCTCGCAGCAGCGGTCCCATCAGGCACCACCCTCGTAGCCGATGACGCCCAGGCCAGCGTCCCCGATCGAATTGACGATCGGCACGAGCGTCCCGCCGAGGATGGCAGCGGCACCGGCGGTCAGACCGAGCGTCGCGCCGACGATGACACCGCCGAGGATCCGGCGGCGCTGCGCCTTCGGCGCCCCCTTGATCGCGACGCACAGCACCACGATGCCGACGACGACGAGAACCGCTCCCCCGGGGGACAGCGGCGGCATCTCCGCCCCCGCGATCACCCCATCCTCGGCACCGGCCGCCGCGCCCATCGCGAAACCGCCAGCCGCATTCGCGCCGCCCGCGATCCACCCGGCCGCACCGCCGATCAGGCCACCGGTGCACAGGGTGGCCAGCACCCCGGCCGCCACGCCCTCCGCGCTCGGGATCAAATCCTTCGGGTCGCGCTTCCCCTTCCACCAGTGATGCAGGGCGATGCCCAGCAGCATCAGGCCGATGGCCGCGCCGCCAATAGTGAGCTGAGTGGCCTGTGTCATGGGGTGACTCCTGTCAGGATCGAGACGGCGTCCCAGGGGGTGAACACCCCGGCGCCGCCAATCAGGGCGGTGAAGAGAAGGGCGCGGGCACGGCCGACGCGAACCCACCCGGGAGAGGGCGGGCGGAGCTGCGCTTCGGCGCGGAGCGCCAGGAGGACGAGGCCACCGGCCGCGACGAACCCCAGCGGGGTCCAGACGACATCGCGGAGGTACCAGCACAGGGAGCCCCAAATCTGGGCGACCGAGTAGCCGATCCCAGGCAGCGGCCCGAGGACCGCCATGCCGCCCACGACCGTGCCCGGCCACCACAGGCGCGCCTTCAGCCACGCCCAGCGGTCGTGCTCCTGCTCCTGGTCCCCGAGCGTGATGTGGACGTGGATCTCGGGCGGCGGTCCGGCGGCCGGGGCCGAGGAGCGGGCCGGAGACGGCGGCGGGGGCGCGGCCGGGGGGTGACGCCGACCGGCGGGCGGACCAGCCGGGCCCGGCGCGCCGCCCGGCGGGGTGTCGCCCGGCTTCCCGAACCACACCCGCCGACGCGGCCCCCGCTCCTCCTGTGCACGGTCGCGTGCACGCTGGTCACGGGCCTGTGCACGCTCCCGTGCACGCCGCTCCCGGCGCGACTCCGACCCCTCCCCCGGGGGAGTGCCGCCCGGCGCCGGGTCCGTGACCAGCCCCGGCGGCAGCGACTCCTCCGGGCCGAGCACGCGGCCCTCGATGACCTGATCGCTCATCGCACACCGCCGTCCAGGCGCGCCCGGAGCCACGCCCCGGCCGCCTGCTCGTCAGCGGCCGGCGCCGCGCCCCGGAACTCCGGCGGCACCGGCGGCACCGGCGGCGCGGCGGCCGCCGGCCCCTGCTCCTGGCGGCGGTCCGACTCGGGCAGGACGGTCCGCGTCACCGGCTCCACCCGGCGCCATGACCTGCGGAAAAGCCATTTGAGCGGCATGGAGACCCCCTCTCCTGTCCGGCCCACACGGGGCCGCGTCGGCCCCGTGTGGGCCGGACAGGAGAAAGATTGGCCTAGCGGCTAGGCCAATGTCAAGTATGTGGGCTAGCCTAGGCTCTACGCTCACCACGAGAAAGGACGCAGCGATGCCTCAGATCCAGCGGTCACTACCGCCATACATGCAGGTCACAGCCTCGATCCGCGAGCAGATCGAGACCGGCCAGCTGGCCCCGGGGGACCTGCTCCCCACCGATCGACAGCTCGCCGAGGACTGGTCGATCTCACGTGCCACCGCCCAGAAGGCGCTGACCGTGCTCAAGGTCGAGGGCGTGATCGAGGCCGTGCAGGGGTCCGGCACCCGCGTGGCGGCGGACAGCCTGCACCGGTCCGGCCGGGACCGCGCCGCCTCGGTGCGCAAGGCGGGGCGGATCTACAGCCCCGGCGAATACGCGAAGATCACGAAGGCCGAATTGGCCCCGGCTCCGGCCGACGTGGCCGAGGTGCTCGACATCGACCAGGGCGCTCCGGCGATCCGTCGAGTGCGCATCACGTACACGGCGGAAAATGTCGCTCGAAGCGCTTCGACTTCTTGGTATGACGGCGCGCTCGCTGCAATTGCTCCGCTTTTGCTGGAAGCAGAGCGGATCAAGGAAGGTAGCTGGCGCTATCTCGAAGAAAAGACAGACCGTGCCGCCACGCACGGACAGGACCGCATTTCAGAGAGGAATGCCACTCCCGAAGAGGCAGAAATTCTTGGCCTCGAAGAAGGCGCCGCGCTTAAGGTGACGCGCACGATCCTGCGGGACGCGGACGGCATTGCGATCGAGTACGGCGTCAGCATCAGCGGTGGCGGCCGGGAGTCGGTCTACGACTACGACCTCTAGGGCCGCGCGGCCCGCGTCCCTCGGGGGAGGCGGGCCGTACGGCAGCATGACCACAGCAAGACGGGCCCCCGCCGAAAAGGCGGGGGCCCGACCCGACCAGGCCCCGAGTTCGCACCCCGGGGACGCTGGTGAAGCACTCTCATGCTGGGAGGTGCGCTCACCCATGAGCGTACGACGACTGCACAGCGCTGCGCGACACCCCGCCGGGCGACAGGGGGGTGACCTGCGTGGCTGAGCCCATCCTGCCCCGCGCCACACGGCGGGGTGTCGCCCTCGACTGGGTGAAGTTCGACGCCGAGCTGGCGCGCGACGGAGCCGTCGATCCGGTGGACAAAGCTCTCTACGCCGCCATCGCTTCTTTCGTCGACACGGCCGAGCGGGTGTCGCCCGAGGTCTCGGACCCGGACGACTTGCCCCCGTGGGTCCCTACTCGACGGCGCCTGGCGGGCTGCATCGGTCGGTCGGTCGACACCGTCGACCGGTCGACCCGGCGGCTGGAAGGGCTCGGGCTGCTCCTGGTCCACCGGCAGCCCGACCCAGCCAATCCGCGTCGGCATTTGCCGAGTGAGTACGAGCTGCTCGACCACCACCTGTGGGACGAGCGGGCCGCGCAGCGCGCAGCGGAGCGAGCAGCCAGCTCAGGGGGTGGCCGCACCCATGCGGCCAGGGGTGGCCGCACCCATGCGGCCAGGGGTGGCCGCACCCATGCGGCGGTAAAAGACCTAGGAGAAGATCTTGAAGAAGGTCGTGGAGAAGCAGGGGTGTCGGCCGTAGGCCAAAGTGCGGGTGGTGAAGCCCGCGCGGCTGGCAGCGACAGCGCGGCGGGGAAGCCTGCCCCGGGGAAGGGCGGCTCCGCCGCCGACACCAAGAAGTCCGCCCCGAAGACCAAGACCAGGAAGCTCGCCCCGCCGCCTCCGCCGGTCCCCGGCGAGGAGGAGGTCTGGGCGATGCTCGACGCCGAGCTGGTGGCGATCGGCCAGCGGCGCGGCGTCCGGCCGCCGACCCTGCGGAAGGCGGTCCGCCGGGTCCTCGGGCACGGGGGGGGCGCCGACACGTTCGCGCTCCACCCGCGCGGCCCCGAGCACGCCGCGCAGCGCCTCTACCAGGGCTGGCAGCAGGCGGGCGGCCGGGAGCGCGCCACGCCGGGCTACGCCGGGCCGCTGGAGCCGATCCGGCGGCCGGTCGGCTACCTGGTGGAGGTGCTGACCGCCACGCCCTGCCAGGAGCAGGCGTGCGAGCGCGGCGTCCTGCTGACCACCGGCGCCGAGTGCACCGACTGCGGAGAGCGGGCGGCGGAGCGGGCGGCCGCCGCTCTGCGGGAGCGGCTGACCGCGATGATGCCGGGCCTGCCCGAACCGCGCCGGGTCGGGCCGCGCCCCGAGCCTCCGATGCGGCCGGTCGGCACCTGGGTGTGCGAGGGGGAGGGCTGCGGCCGGAAGGGCGCCGGGGACCGCCCCGACGTCCCGCTGTGCTCGGACTGCACGGCGGAGATCGAGCGGGCCCGGCGCGAGTACCTCGCGCTGCACCACGGGGTGAGCGCCCGTGGGTGAGATCCAGGACGCCGTGGACCGGGCGCTGGCCGCCGTGCACACCCGTCCCGTTCCGCAGAGCGCACAGGCCCGGATGCGGGCGCTGCACAGGGCGGAGCGGGGGTCGAGCCGGGCGGTCGCCGCCCGGCTCGGCACGACGTCGCGCACCGTGCAGCGCTACCTCACCGGGGAGATCCGGCGGCCGGGCCCGGCGCTGGCCGCCGCCCTCGACCGGGAGGTGCGGCGGGTGTGGCAGCCGCGGGTGCGGGCCCGCGCGATCCGGGGCGCGGCGGAGGCCGGGGTCGTCATCGAGACCCGGGCCCGGTTCGGGTTCACCGCCGCGCCCGGGTCCACCGACGATGCCCGGATGCGGCTGATCACCCAGCGGCTGAGCCCCGGGGTCTCCGGGCGGCTGCTGGAGGCGGCCGACCGGGGCGCGCCGGAGGCCGACCTCCGGCAGCTCCTGGGCGACGGGCTCGGCCAGGCGTACTTCCGCGACGGCGACCGCCGGGCCGCCGGCCTCGACGTCGAGATCGCCGAGATTGACTACCTCGACATGGGCCTGTAGCGCGTCTACGCAGGTCAGGCCCCGTGCACACCGATGTGCACGGGGCGGCGGGGGCCGGTGCACGGCCCCCGCCCCCACCTCGCGATATGCCCAGAGTGCATGAGACATGCGGAGGCATCATGGATGAGCAGATGACCAGCACCGAGCGCGACCTGATGGCCACGGTCGCCCTGGTGCTCTACCTCACCGGCGAGACGCAGCGAGAGCTGGCCGCCGCCATCGGACTCGGGCAGGCGCAGATCTCGCGCCGCCAGGCCGGGGCCACGCCGTGGAGCGTCGCCGACCTCGACCGGCTGGC
The DNA here is from genome assembly GCF_004305975.1 of Streptomyces otsuchiensis. GTDB lineage: Bacteria > Actinomycetota > Actinomycetes > Streptomycetales > Streptomycetaceae > Streptomyces > Streptomyces otsuchiensis. Next base: position 1,583 of record NZ_BHZI01000296.1, on the reverse strand, counting down.
CCGGCACTGGAGCATCCCCGTGCCCGACCTCGTAGCCGGACCCGAGCACGCAGCGCGCCGCCTGCCCGCCTCTCGCCGCGCGCAGACTCTCGGGGGCACCCAGACCACCATCCCGGCCCCCTGAGGCCGTCAGGCGGCGCCTGAGGCCCCTCAGGCGCCGCCGCCCGGGGGAGGGCGCCCCCCTGTCGTGCGCCTGCTGCGCGCCGTGCGCCGCCTGTACTGCGCGGACCGGCCGACACGCGGCCCCACCAGCAGCGGCGCCGCTGACAGTGCGGGTGTGCTCGCTCGTTCGGCGCAGGGGCGCCGCCGGGCCGCGCGCCGGGGGGTGACGTCACAGAGTCGAGCTGTTCAGAGAGAGGTGTCAGCCGAGGAGTCCCGTCCAAAAAGGGCACCTGACCTGCGGTTTCCCCGAATCCTTGCCATTTCTCACTAATACGGTTGCGAAACCCCGGGCGAAACCCCGGGCGAAACCCCGGGCGAAACCGCTCGTGAACCCGCTCGTGAACCCGCTCGTGAAACCCCCACAGCCCGCGTCCGGCCGGGGAGTCCCTGAGTGCCCGCCAGCCCCCGCCGCAGGCTTCTTGTCCAGCAGCTCAGCGCCCTTGCCGACCAGCCCGCGCCCGCGCCCTGACCTGCGGTTGACGGATTTCGTCAAGAGGTTCGTCAAGGGGGTGCACACACCACCGCACCACCTGCACACCCCGCACTGTCAGCGGCGTACACGCAGGTCAGCGCGCGTTTCCGGCGGGCCGCGCAGTACAGGCGGCGCACGGCGCGCAGCAGACGTGCGACAGGGGCCGGCCGCCGCCGTTCACCGCCAGGGACGCCACCGCCGCCGGGGGGACTCCTCCGCCGGTGCCGGTGCCGACTCCGCCCCGGCCGGGGTCGGCTCGGCCACCTCCTGGCCGTCCGCCTGCTCCGGCACCCGCGCCGTGGGCCCGGCCGTCAGCGCCAGGAGCGCCCGCCGGGAGTCGGCCAGGTGCTCGCGCTGCGCGGCCACCAGCTCGCGCAGGTGCGCCGCCTCGACCTCCGCCCGCTCCCGCCCCCGCTCCGCCTCGGCCAGGCGCTCCCGCAGCGCCGCCGCGTCCTCCCCGGCCGGGGGAGCCGCCGGGTCGGGCCCGGCCGGGGCGTTCAGCCGCAGCCCGGCCGCCAGGAGGTCCGGGACCGGGATCAGCCACCCTCGGGCCTCGTCTTGGTGCGCGCCGGGGAAGGCGCCGTCCGTTCGGCGTCGGCGGATCGTGGAGACGGAGACGCCGCACGCGGCGGCCGCCTCCCGCTGGGTCAGCTCGGGCCGGGTCATGCCCGCATCATCCCCGGCCGCGCGCTGCACACCGTGCACATCAGCCGACACGACTAAGCGCCGAATTCCTCGGATTCGCATCCGACCGTTGAATTCGGCCGGTGGGCTTTTCGCTCACCGGCCTAATTCGTTGTGGGTGTGCACGGGGTTTTACGGGTGGTGCACGGGCGGCCGGGAATTCGGTGTGGCGACCGATGGATTCCGGGCCGGAGGGCGCTCCGGGGCGCCCCGGGGCCCCGGGGTGGGGGTCCGGGCCCCCGGCCGGAGGGGTCCGGGGAGGGGC
>NZ_BHZI01000295.1 GCF_004305975.1 Streptomyces otsuchiensis | reverse complement strand
GCCCGCACCCCCATCTCCCGAGGAGCCGCCCGTGCACGTCACCGACGCCCTGACCGCCGAGCCTCCCGGGGCCGTCGTCCGCGATCTGCGGACCCGCACCCTGGACCTGCGGCTGGTCTCCACCTCCGCCGGGTCCGACGCCCTGGTGACGGAGACGTTCTGGCCACCGGGAATGCTGGGCGTGAGCGCCGCCGACGGTCACCCTCACCCCGACCTCACCGTCACCGACCTCGTCCGTGAGCCCGCGGACATCGCGGCGCTCCTCGACGACGCCGCGGCCACCGGCACGGCGGGCTCCTTCGAGCTGACCCGCGGCTACCACCAGGCCCGCCACGACGGCGGCTCCTGGACGGTGTTCACCCTCCGCGACGTCAACGTCGACGAAGTCGCCGCGCTCGTCCGAACGGAGGGCCGCGTCACCCTGGTCCGTCCCCCGACGGACCTCGGCGACCGCTGGCTCACCCGGGTCGTCCGGGACATCGCCACCCGCGTCGCCAAGGCGGAGGGCTCCCTGGTGCTGCACTCCTCGGCGTTCGTCCACGACGACGGCGCCCACCTGGTCATCGGCGACTCGGGCGCGGGCAAATCCACCACGGCCGTCGCCCTGGCCCGCCTCCTGCCCGGCGGCGGCTGGATGGGCAACGACCGCATCCACCTCGACCGCGCCGCCGACGACTACACGGTGACCGCCTGCCCGCTCCCGCTGGCCATCAACAAGGGCTCGCTGGACGTCATGGGAATCGCCGACTTCGCGGACTGGCCGGTCCGTGCGGGCTTCCCCCCGCCCGGGTCCGACTGGGACCAGCTGCACGGCGAGGACAAGCTCAAGCTCAGTTCGCGGGAGGTGCACCGCCACCTCGGCGTCCCGGTCGTGCCGCGGGCCGCGCTCGCCGGCGTGATCCTGCCCCGGATCGACCTCACGGCCTCCTACCGGTCCGAACCGGCCGACCCCGCGCACACCGCCGAGGTGGTCCGGCGCAACTGCTTCTCCCTGGAGGACAACCTCTACGGCGAGGACTGGCTGGGCGTCCCCGTGCGCAGCCGCTCCGAGCCACCGTCCGTCGACGACTTCCTCGCCCACCTGGCCAAGCTGCCGGTACTGCGATGCACGCTGAGCGGCGCCGACGACGTCACGCGCCTCGCCGGGGACTTCCGGGCGGCCGCCCGCAGATGAACCGCCGGGCGCGGCACGCGAGGGCCGCCGCGCCCCGCGCTCAGCGGCCTTCGCGTGCCGCGCCCGGCTCCCGTGCCACCGCCGCCACCAGCGCGGTGTTCTCCGCGAACCTGGACCAGAACCGACCGACCCACTCCAGGTACCACGGGGCCAGCTCGGCCCCGCGCCGTACCAGCAGCTCCACGTGCTCGGCGCGCGGCACGAACCACAGCGCGCCCAGCCGCGCGAGCTCCGGCGCCAGCACGCGGGGCACCCCGGCCCGCTCCTCCAGCCGATGCAGGAAGTCGCGTACCGCCGCCGGGTCCAGGACGAAGTCGCCGCGGCCCCGACGGCAGGTCAGCCACAGGGCTTTGGCGGCGTCGGCCGGACGGCGTGAGAGACCGGCCTCGTCCCAGTCGATGACGGTCAGCCGTCCGCGCTCGTGCGTGATGAGGTTCCGGCCGTGGAGATCCCCGTGGTGCACCGCCGGGGTACCCGTACGGGTCAGCCGCGTCGCCGCGGCGCGCGCCTGCGGCAGATGGGCGTCGACGGCTTCCGCGAGCGCCCCCGCCGCGCCCGTCAGATGCGGCGCCAGCCGCTCCCGTTCCCGCTCGGGCTCCTCCAGCCAGGGCGTGGCGTAGTCCCCGATCAGCTCCTTGTCGGCGTCGGTGCCCTCGCCGGCCCTCGCCAGGGCGGCCAGGACGTCCAGCAGCGCGGGCAGCTGGCCGCGCGCGTCCTCCGACGCGGTACCCGGCGCGTACGGGCGCACCACGACCAGCGAGTCGTGGCCGCCGCCGCTGACCACGGCCAGGTCCAGGAGCGGCGGATACCAGGGCTCGCCGCGCAGCAGCGTGTCGACATGGCGGATCCGGCGGGCCTCGACCGCACGGGAGCGCTCCGGGCAGTGGACCTTCACCGCGTACCGCGCGCCCGCCTCGCTGAGGCGGTACGAGGCGTTGAGCCCCCGTCCCGGCAGCTCCTCGGCGGCGCCGGCCGCGATCCGGGCCGCGAACCGTGCGGCGTCGGGCGCCGCGCCCCCGCTCACCGTGTGCCCGGGGCGTCCGGCGGCGTCTCCAGCCACGCGGTGACCGCCGCGACCAGGTCGTCCAGCGGCCGGGAGCTGTCCAGGCGCAGCACCGGGCAGTGCAGCGTCGCGAGCCAGCGCTCGTCCTTCGTCTGCCGACCCGGGGCGTCGCCGTCCTCGTAGCCGCGGGCCCACTCCATGAACTCGTGGTGCGCGGCGCTGTGGCTGCCGCCCTCCGCGATGGCCTCGCCGTAGCGGACGACCTCCCGCTCCAGCAGCCGCCGCATCCGGGTGGCGCCGTCGATCGTCAGGAACACCACCGCGTCCACCTCGGCGATGACGGGGTCGCCCCAGCCACGCAGAGTCCCGGAGAGCACCCACGCCGGTCTCGGCGTGAACAGCGCCCGCATCAGCGCGAGCCGGTCCCCGACCGGTCGCTTGTGCTCGTACGGCGGGGTGGACGGCAGCCACAGGTAGTCGTCCACATCGGCGTGCGGTACCGCCCATCCGGTCGCCAGGGCACGCCCCAGGGTGGTGCTTCCCGCTCCGCTCGGCCCGGTGACCAACAGCCGGTGTCCGCCCATGCGACGGTTCACTCTCCCCACGTCAGGATGGTCAACCCACCTTACCCACCGGCGGATCCGCCCGGCGGGCGGACGATGAGACTACGCTCGCACGCATGCCGACTGCTCTGGTGACCGGCGTCTCCCGAGGTCTGGGAGCGCATCTGTGCTCTGCTCTGAAGTCCGCCGGCCACCGCGTGCTGGGCGTGGGCCTGGCCGCCGAGCCCGGCCACGACGCGCTGGACGACTACCGCGTCGTGGACCTGCGGTCCCCGTGGCCCGAAGGGCTGTTCGCCGGCCGGGACGTCGACATCCTGGTCAACAACGCCGGCGTCTACCTCGACGACCCGAGGCGCGGCTACGGCGACCTGTTCGCCCTGTCGGCGGACGATCTGCGCGACACCTACGAGATCAACCTGTTCGCCACCGCGCGGCTGGTGCGGGAGTACGTCCCACCCATGCTCGCCCGAGGGTCGGGCCGGGTCGTCTGCGTCTCCTCGGGCATGGGGCGCCTGCAGGACACCGACGGCGCCTCCTTCGCCTACCGGTCGTCCAAGCTGGCCGTGAACTCCCTGGTGCTGTCGGTGGCCAGGCACTTCACCGGCGGCGCCGGCGACCTCGCCGCCTTCGCCTACTGCCCGGGATGGATTCGCACCGACATGGGCACCGGTGACGCGCCGCACGCCCCCGGGCCCGCCGCGGAGGACCTGGTCCGGCTGCTCGGCCTGCCCGCCGCCGACGCCAACGGGCGGTTCTTCCGGGGGCTCTCGGAACTCGGCTGGGACACCCGCGGGCCGTGGGTGGACACGCCACCGGGCACAGCCGGGCGGGGCACGGCCGGACCGGGTACCGCCCACGGCCGCCGCTGACCGGGCCCGCACACCGGCGTTCCGCCCTACGGAATCCTCCCGGACAGACACCGCGCGGCCTTGCCATGATCGGCCGAGCGGTTCCGGACTCCGCGCGGCGCACACAGCGCCGTCGCGAACGGGGCCGCGGCGACCGCTCGACGCGGCGTGAACCGGCCTGCGGCCCGCAGGCCCGCCTGAACCCGGAGGTGACCCGGTATGCGACCGGCCGAACCGGTGGGCCAGTACACCGTCCACTCCCGATTCGCGACAACCGGCCTGACCTGCCCGCCGTCCGTCGCCGCCGAGATCGACCGGCTGGCGCGCCCCTACCTGGCAGTCGATCCGGGCCCGCCCGGGCCGGGGCACTGGCAGCTGAGCGCCGGGGTGACGCCGTCGCCCGGGGCGGTGCCCGAGCCGGTCACCGCGCTCGGCGAGCCCACCGTCGAGTACGCGGTCGACCACGCGGCACGCCGGCTGTTCCACCTGGCACCGGACGGCGCGGCCTGGGCCTGCCAGTCCCTGCTCCGCGCCACCCGCGCCGTCCACCGATCCGCCGCCGCACGCGACGGCATGCTCTTCCTCCACGCCGGACTGGTCGAGCTGAACGGCCTGGGCGTCGCCCTCGTGGGCGGGAGCCGCGCGGGCAAGACCTCCTTCGTGATGGCGGCCGTGCTCGACGGGCAGGGCGTCATGGTGTGCAACGACGACGTGAGCCTGTCCGCCGACGCGACGGGGAGCGGCGCGATCGGCGCCGGCTGGCCGCGGTCGGTGTCGGTACGCCTGGACACCCTTGACCTGCTGTTCGGGGCGGAGCGCTCACAGGCCCTCCAGGACCGCCTGACCCATCCGGCCAACGCCACCCTGCCCAGCCTGCGGGCCTCCGGGGTGGAGCGGCACGGGACCGCGCTGATCTACCCGTGGGAGTACGCCGAACTGCTGCGGACGAAGGTCGGACAGTCCGCACGGGTGGACGCGCTGGTGCACCTGAGCCTCGCCGACGCCCCCGAGGAGGCCGAACTGGCCACCGTCCCCGCCCACCGGCGGCCGGCGCTGCTCGACCGGCACGTCCTGGCGACGCCCAACAAGCACCTCAACATCTTCGGGCACGAGCCGGACCCGGACACCCTGCGACGCACCCGCGACGCGCTGACGGCCCTGCCGACCTTCCGCTTCCGGTACGTCTTCCGTGACGTCCGCCGCGAGGTCGACCGGCTGGCCGCACACCTGCGCGCCCGGATCCCGGCGGCGTGAGGACCGCGGCACACCCCCGCGCCGCGACGGGGCGGGGACCGGCCGTCGCGGCGGAGCCGGCGGGCCCGTCACAGGCCGAGCCGCACCGGCCGCCCGGGGGGACCGTCGGCGAGCAGCCGGGCCAGCGGCGTCCAGAGATCACGCGGCGAGAAGAGGTCCGGGCCGGTGTACCCGGCGATGTCGTCGGGACGCCACCACCGCGTGCCGTGGACGTTCTCCTCGGCCAGCGCCACCTCACCCAGGGCACCCGCCGGGGTGAACGCGGCGGTGCGCACCAGGTAGTAGTCGTTGACGACGCCGTCGTAGCCCGTCGCGATCCGGGGGTCGACGACCTCCTGGTGCCACACGTGCGGCGGATCGTCCGTCAGGGCGAGTCCCACCTCCTCGTGCAGCTCGCGCCGCAGCGCCGCCAGGTGTGTCTCGCCCGCCGCGACACCACCGCCGGGCGCCGCCCACAGGACGAACGGCCGGCCGGTGCGGTCCGTCAGCAGGAAGCGGCACAGCAGCAGCCGCTCCGCCTCGTCGAGGACCAGCGCGCGCACCGCCCGGCGCAGCCGTGGCGGGGGTGTCGGGGACGGCGGGGACGACGGGGAAGGCGAGGACGGTGACGTTTCCGGAGTCATCGGGTCACGCTACCGGCCCGTGACGCGACCACCCGACAGATCCTGCGGATCCACCGACTGAGAGGGGCAGAGCGGACGTGCTCTCCTTCCGATCCCACATCGCCGCGGTCACCGGCACGGACGACTTCGACGAACAGGAGGTGCTCGCCCACATCCACCTGGCGCCGGACGACATCCTGCTGCTGTCCGGGTCCCTCGTGGACGGCTCCGGCACACCCTCCTCCGACTTCGACTTCTGCGTCCTGGCCCGTGAGAAGGACGAGCGCTTCCACCGCGCCACCTTCCCGCGCGGCCGGCACATGCGCTACTACACCAGCGGTGACCGGGTGAAGGCGAGCTTCGACTACCTGCCCGGCAGCCTGCTGGGGGTGGACGTCGAGTACCGCACGGTGCACGAGGTCACCGACATGCTGGCGGCCCACGCCGACCTCTACGCCTACCTGCGCACCCGGGCGCGCAAGTCGTCCGCGTTCGCGACCTCGGCGGTCGACTTCCGGCTGCTGTCCCGCCTCACCTATGCCGTGCCGCTGACCGGCCGGGCCGCCTACGAGGAGATCGCCGGCCTGGTCAGACCCGCCGAGGTCGCCTACACGGCGTTCCGGACCGCGGTGGGCAGTTACCCCGACTTCCGTGACCTGGCGGGGATGTGGGCACAACAGGACTACGAGTCCGCCCTGATCGCCGCCCGCAAACTCGGCACCGACACCTTCCGGGGCCTGACCCATGTCCACGGCGGCACCAACCGGAACCCCAAGTACCTGGCCCGCTTCCTGACCCGGCTGCCACCGTCGCTGGCCCCGGTCACCGACCGGTTCCGGCAGCTGAACGCCTACGGCGTCGCGGGCCCCGGCGCTGCTCCCGGCGCGGTCCTGGAGTGGCTGGACCTCATCGACCTGGCCTTCGCCGAGATCCGCCGCGTCCGTGACGACACCGAGGCGTTCGTGAGCCGGGGGGACTTCCTCGACCTGCTCAAGGGCGAGCTGCACCAGACGATGAGCTGGAACGCCGAGATCTCCAACGAGTACAGCTTCCGCGCCCGGGAGGCCGAGGACGGTCTGCCCCCGCTGCGCGAGCTGCTGGCCGCGATGACGCGGCGCGAGGCGGCCACGCACAACCTGCCCCTGCGGGACTGGGCGGAGGGTCGCGCCGCGCCGTCGGGCGAGGACGGCAAGTCCGCCTGACGCGTCCGTCCGCCCCCCCCGCCCAC
>NZ_BHZI01000294.1 GCF_004305975.1 Streptomyces otsuchiensis | reverse complement strand
TTCGAACGGCCGCCGCGGCGCCGCTCGATGAGGGCCACCGCGCCGCCGGGCAGCCAGGCGGAGGCGCTGCCGCTGTCGTCGCCCGAGGAGAAGAGGTGCGGGGCGAGCTGCGCCTGGAGGTCGGCCGGGCTCGGCCGCTCGTCGGCGGCGTGCCGCATGCAGGACTCGATCAGGGGGCGCAGTTCCTCGGGGAGGCCGTCGAGGTCGGGGTTCTCCCGGAGCAGCATGAACACCGTCTCGACCGGGTTGGCGCCGTGGTACGGCGGGTGTCCGGTGGCGGCGAAGACCAGGGTGGAGGCGAGTGAGAAGACGTCGCTGGCGCCGGTGACCCCCCGGGAGTCCCGGGCCTGTTCGGGCGACATGTAGGCGGGGGTGCCGACCGCCACGTTGGTCATGGTCAGCCGGGAGTTGGAGACGCCGGAGGCGATCCCGAAGTCGATGACGCGCGGCCCGTCCTCGACCACCAGGACGTTGGACGGCTTGAGGTCGCGGTGGACCAGGCCCGCGCTGTGGATCGACTGGAGTGCCTCGGCGATGCCCGCCGCAAGCCAGCGCACGGCCTGCGGGGGCAGCGGGCCGCACTCGTTGACGATCTCCTCCATGGAGGGGGCGGGCACGTAGGCGGTGGCCAGCCACGGCACGGCCGCGCGGGGGTCGGCGTCGACGACGGCCGCGGTGTAGAAGCCGCTGACGGCGCGCGCGGCCTCGACCTCGCGCGTGAAGCGCACGCGGAACAGCTGGTCCTCGGCCAGTTCGGTGCGGACCGTCTTGATCGCCACCCGGCGGCCGGAAGCCGACCGGGCGAGGTAGACCAGGCCCATGCCGCCCGAACCGAGCCGGCCGAGCACCTCGAACGGCCCGATCCGCCGCGGATCGTGCTGCGTCAGCGGGTCCACCATGTCTGCCACCTCCCCGTCCGTCTGCCCACGCCCTGCTGAAGCATCTCACTACGGGTCGGGCGTCGCGGTCCAGTCACCGCCTGGTCGGGCTGATTCTTCCTGGCGGTACCGACAGTCCCGAACCGGGGTGCGTGACCACGGCCACCTGCCCGGACGCGGCCCGTGGTCGACTCCCGGTCCCCGCCCGAGCGGTGCCGGTGGGCGACGGCGGCAGCGGGGGCGCGCCGGGGGCACGCGGAGCGAACCGGGCGCCCCGTATGGCGGCCGGAGGCGGCGGCGCACCGGCGCCGCGAGGGGCGCCCGCCACCGGTTGGGGCCCTGCCGCACCCCATCACACCCTCGCGCACCCCTTCACGCGCCTTCGGACGCCCCCGCACCCCTGCTCACACATGGGACAAACCTGATCGGATGCTGTCGAATGGCGCGAATGTGACAAATAGCTAGGCTGACGGCATGACAGGAAATGTGACGACTGTGGACGGCCGGGTGGCCGGGCGTCGCGGCCAGGCGACGCGGCAGAAGCTGCTGGACCGCCTGGGCAAGATGCTCGGCTCGGCGCCCTACCGGGACGTCCGGGTCATCGATGTGGCACGCCAGGCCGGCACCTCGCCGGCGACGTTCTACCAGTACTTCCCCGACATCGAGGCGGCCGTGCTGGAGCTGGCCTCCGACGCCGTCCGGGAGAGCGCCGAGCTGTCCGACCTGGTGGCCGGACGGTCCTGGGTGGGCAAGGCCGGCAAGCAGACCGCCGAGGAGCTGGTCGACGGGGTCCAGTCCTTCTGGCGCCGGCACGAGGCCATCCTGCGGGTCATCGACATCAGCGCCGCGGAGGGGGAACGCCGGTTCGTCCGGCTCCGCGCACGGGTGCAGAGCGCCCTGGTCAAGCCGATGGCCGAGTCCCTGGAGGAGATCCGCGCCAAGGGACGGACCACCGGTGAGCCGCCGGCGGTGGCGGTCGCCGCGGCGCTGGTCACCATGGTCTGCGGGGCGGCGGCGCAGACCAAGAGCCTGCAGGCGGCCGGGGCCAAGCAGGCGGACATGAAGCCGACGCTGGCGATGCTCCTCCAGCTCGGCATGACGGGCCGCAAGCCCACCAAGTAGCGGCCGGGCGACCGTCGCCCGGCCCTGTCACCGGGGGCGTCGTACGGCAGCGCGCCGGCGGGTGGCCGCCGGCGCGTCGACGCGGAACGGCGTGATCCCATGCGATCCCGCCTCGATCCGGCGCGATCCCGGCACGCGACAGGGCGCGACGGGGCGCGACGGGGCGCGACCGGGCGACGCGGGGCGATCCCGGCACGGGAGGGCGCGACACCGGCGCCGTGGACCGGCACCGTTCACCTCCCGGCACCGCCAACGCCCTCTGCTGGTGCGGACGACGCGTGCGTATCCTCGTGTCCATGCCGACAGCCGACATATCCCCGCCCGTGCATGTCATAGGGGGCGGGCCTGGCGGGCTCGCCACCGCCGCCGCGCTCAAGGAACACGGGGTCCGTGCCGTCGTCCTGGAGAAGGGCGCCGATGTCGGTACCTCCTGGCGGAACCACTACGAGACGCTGCGGCTCCACACCACGCGGCGCTGGTCGGCGCTGCCGGGGCTGCCGATACCGCGCTCCGCCGGGCGCTGGGTGCCCCGCGAGGAGTTCGTCGACTACCTGGAGCGGTACACCCGCCACCACCGGCTGGAGCTGGCCGCCGGTGTCGAGGTCTCGAAGGTGGAGCGCGCCGACGAGGGCGGCTGGCGGCTGACCGCCAACGGCGGCCGGGTGCTGTACGCCTCGGCCGTGGTGGTCGCCACGGGCTACAACCACACCCCCCGGCTGCCGGAGTGGCCCGGGCGCGAGGAGTTCCCCGGCCGGCTGCTGCACGCCGCCGACTTCCGCGACGCCGGACCGTTCGAGGGCCAGGACGTCCTGGTCGTCGGCATCGGCAACACCGGGGCGGACATCGCCGTGGAGCTGGCGGGCGGCGGAGCCTCCCGGGTCCGGCTGGCGGTACGGACGGCGCCGCACATCGTGCGGCGCTCCACCCTGGGCTGGCCGGCACAGGCCAGCGGCGTGCTGAGCCGCCGGTTGCCCGTCCCCGTGGTAGACCGCATGGCCCGGCCGGTCGCCCGGCTGCTGCCCGACCTCGGCAAGCACGGACTCCCCCGCCCCGAGACCGGTCTGTACACCCGCGTGCGCGAGGGCGCCATCCCGGTGCAGGACGCCGGGCTGATCCGGGCGGTACGGCGCGGGAAGGTCGAACCGGTCGCCGCCCTGGACGGCTTCGAGGACGGCCGGGTGCGCCTGGCGGGCGGCGAGCTGATCAGCCCGGACGTGGTGATCGCCGCCACCGGCTACCGGCGCGGCCTGGAGGAGCTGGTCGGGCACCTCGGCGTGCTCGACGGCGACGGCATGCCGCTGGTGCACGGCCCCGACACCCACCCCGCCGCCCCGGGCGTGCGGTTCACCGGCTACACCAACCCGATCAGCGGGATGCTGCGGGAGATAGCCCGCGACGCGCCCCGGGTGGCGGCCGCGACAGCGCGCGAGCTGGAGGAGGCGCGCCGGGCCGCCGAGATCGCCGCAGCCGCGGAACGCGAGGGCCACGGCGAGGACGGGGCCGACGGCGGCAAGCGCCGGAAGGGCCGCAGGGGCGGGAAGGCCCGGAAGCAGGCCGTGGAGGGGAAGACCGGCCGTAGGCAGGGCCGGCTCGGCGCACGCGGCGAGGTCGCCGGGCGGGACTGACCGGCGGGAACTGACCGGCGGGAACTGACCGGACAGGACTGCCGGACGGGACACGGCGGAAACCGACTGGACCGCGCCGCGCCACCCCGCCCGTAGTGAACAAGCCACCAGGCCAGGTCAATACCTGGCCTGAACCTTGCGCGCTCCCGTCTCGGACCGGCAGTCGGGCAGATCCAGCTCACACCAGATGCGCTTGCCGCGCCCCTCGCGCTGCCAGCCCCAGCGGTCGGCGAGCAGCTCCACCAGTTCCAGCCCGCGCCCGCTGGTGTCGTCGCGCCGGGCCGACCGGCGACGGGGCGCGTGGCTGCTGTCGTCGACGACCTCCAGCCGCAGCGCGGGCGGACCCGAGAGCGGACAGACCCCGGAGGGCTCGGCCGAGGCCCACTCCTCCACCACCCATCCTTCCCCGAGCACACCGGCACACGCGGCGGACGAGCCCGGCCCGTCACCGTCACCGTCACGACCACCACTGTCACGGCCGCCGCCACTCTCACGGCCGCCACCCGGCCCGCCCCGCTCCTCGGCGGCACCGGTCCCGCCACACACCGCCCGGCCGGACGACTGCGCACTCCCCGGGGCCGCGCCGTCCGCGCCCGCCGCCCCACAGGCACCGCCCCCGGCGGAGAGCGCGGCGACGACATCGGGGACACCCGGGGGGCCGAAACCGGGCACCGGCCGGGTACCGCCCCCGGCGGGCGCGACCCACAGCAGCCCGCGCAACGGCACCACCGGCGCGGTACCGGGCACCGGGCCCGGCAGCCGCACCCGGCCGTCGTCGCCCCCCGCCCGCTGTACTCCGCCACCCCGGTCCGCGGAAGCGGTGGCGGTCGACGGTGAGCCGTGGGCCCCGCCCTCCTCCGGCCGGCGTGCGCCGTCGGCCGGGACGGAGGGCTCGGGCAGCAGCAGCCGCAGAAGGGCCGGCCGGCCGGTGTGCACGACCGCGTTGGTCACCAGTTCCGACACGAGCAGGATCACGGTGTCGGCCGGTGTCTCCGGTACCGGGCCCGCGCCGCCGTCCAGCTGTGCTCTGACCCACTCGCGGGCACGCCGCACCTCCGCAGGGTCGGGTCCGACCTCCAGCTGCCTGCGCAGCACCTGCACCGCTCACACCATCCGTACCGGCGGAAACCACGCCTCACGCCTGGGCGGACCCGACCGCGACAGGGCGTCGCAATCCCGAGTCTGCACAGCATGATTGACCGCGCGGGGGGACAACAAGCACTTCGGGCATATTCCGGCGCAAAGGAGTAAGGAACCGCATACTGTGCGACGCGACACGCGCCCAGTCGAACACGCCCATGATCAAGCCTGCTTGACCTCGCGGCAGCTCCGTGCGAGGTGCGCGGTACGGGCGGGGCCCGGCTCCGGCGACACGGCGGGCGTGGCCCGTCCGTCGGTCAGGCGGGCAGCGGCTGCGCGGCGTCGTCCGCCGCGGCGTCGAGATCGGGGAAGCAGTCGAACAGTCGTCGCACCCCGAGTGCGGCGAGCACCCGGTTGACGTGGGAGCCGTCCTCGGCGCCCTGGGCGGGAAGGATCAGCCGGAGCCGGCCGGCGCACGAGCGCATCAGCCGGCGGGACGCGATGAGGACGCCGACCCCGCTGGAATCGCAGAAACGGACGCCCGCGAGGTCCAGCACGACGTTCTTCCGGCCGTCGGCGACGGCGTCGTGGACGTGCTGCCGCACGGTCGGCGCCGTCACCAGGTCCAGCTCTCCCTGGACACGGAGAACGGCCCAATCCCCCCGCTGCTCGGTCAGCACATTCAACGACACGTGCCCGATGCCCCTTCTGCTCTCCGGTGCCCGTCCGCCCGGCGGTCTCACCACCGGGACCGACTCGCCCCTCGCCTACTCTATGCCCGCTCCCGTCCTCCCCGGCCACCGACCGTGTGTGCACAACCGGTGTGCCGTCCGTGTTCGTCCGGCATTCCGTACCGGCCCTCGGCTTCCACCTGCCCTTCCCACTTTTCGCCGCGCCACGCCTCCGGCCGTCCAGCCAGGGGTGTTCACGCCAGCCGCCGCGCCGGGCGGAGAGCGCGAATCAGTCCGACGGGTGCCCGCCCGGGGGTGGTAGCACTACATTTGACCCACGCGATGAGGGGCGGGCCCGACATGGCGCACGAGACGCCGCCGCAGTGGGACAGGGAAACGCGCCGGCGGCTGCGCCACGGCGAGGCGGCCGCCCTGGGCGAGCTGTACGACCGGTTCGCGCCGCTCGCGTACGGCATCGCCCGCCGCATCCTCGACGAGGACCCGGCCGCCGCCGACGTGACCGCCGAGGTCTTCGGGCGGCTGTGGGCCTCCCCCGACTCCTTCGACCCCGCCCGGGGACCGCTGCGCAGCTGGATCGCGACCGAGTCGCACCGGCTGGCCGTGGAACGGCTGCGCGACGCCGGAACGGCCGACCGGCCCGGCCACCCTCCCGGCACCACGCCGACTCCCACCACGGCCGCCGAGCTGGCCCACCGGGTGCGCGCCGCCTCCACGGCCGCCCGGGCCGACTACATCGTCACCTCGATGCCCGCGCCGCTGCGCGACGCCCTGGAACTGACCCGGGCGCAACGCCAGGACTACCGCCACGTGGCGCGGCGGCTGGGCATCACCGAGGAGGAGACGCGCCGCCGGCTCCGGCTCGGGCTCCAACTGCTCTCGACCGCCGGCAGCTACGCCGCCCCGGAGGGCGCCTGATGGCGGACGACGGCGCGGAGGGTGAACCCTCCGAGCGGAACGGCCTCCCGCCGGGCCCGCAGGAGGGCTGCACCGGACCGGAGACCGCCGACGGCGTTCCCGGCCAGCGGTCCCCCGAGCGCCCCGCGCCGGAAGGCGCCGAGGACGGCGAAGGACCGGACGCAGCCGGGGACGCGGGGGACGGTGACGACGGGCCGGACCCCGAGGCGACGGACGGCCCACCGGAGAAGAGCGCGGGCCCGTCCCCGGGCAGGCGTGCCCAGGTTCCGGCGCCGCGCACACCGCCGGAGCACCGGGGAGACGTGCCGTCCGGCGGTCCCGCCCGTGCCGCGCGCGTGCCCGGCCCGCGCCGCCCTCTGGAACCGCCGCCCGGCGCCGCTCCCCCGAGCC
>NZ_BHZI01000293.1 GCF_004305975.1 Streptomyces otsuchiensis | reverse complement strand
ACGGTAGAGAGGGGAAGGGGGCGGGCCGTTGCCCTTCCCCTCTCTACCGTGGTCCGTGGCCGTCTCTCGGGAGCGTCACCGTCGCGGCCGGGGTGGTTCGTCGGAGCGGCCCAGGGGTTGCCCTGGTCCGTGGTCACTCCGGGGGTGCTCCGGGGCCGCCCGCCGCGCTCCGGCGGCGGGCGGTTCCCCGGATGTGTCGGCCGGGTCGACCCGGCTCAGGCCTCGCTCGGGCCCGCGCTGTCGGCCGCGGTGTCGGCGGTGGGGGCCGGCTCGGTGCCGTCGACGAAGATCTCGGCGACGATCTCGTCGTCCAGGATCTCGCCGGTCACCCGGAAACCGAGCTTCTGGTAGAACTCCGCCGGGCCGCCCTCGCCCTCGACCCAGGAGACGGTGACCCGGCGCTCGCCGCGCCGGCGCGCCTCGTCCAGCACGGCCCGCACGGCGAAGCTGCCGTACCCCTTGCCCTGGACGTCGGCGGCTATGTTGAGCCGCCATATCCCGCAGCGGTACGCCTCGTGCGGCGGGTTGTCGTCGAAGCCCACCATCACGAAGCCGACCGGGCGGTCGCCGTCGTAGACCAGTCGCGGCCAGGCCGTGTCGATGTTCGCGTACGCCTCAGCGAGGGAGAACATCACCGGGGCGACGAACTTCTCCTGGCCCGGGGCCACTTCCACCCGGCAGGCGGCGCGGACGTTGTCGGGGGTGATGGGTTCCAGCCGCAGTGCTGGGTGGGTCTCGGTCGTCATGGCTCGACCCTAGGCGCTGCCACCGACACGCGCACCGGAATTGCGAAGGGGCCGTGGTGGCACGGTGGGCGGGGGTGTGCGTGCCGTGGCGGGGAGGCGCCGGCGTCGGTGCGGCGTCGGTGCGGCGTCAGCGCGCGGCGGAGCCGCCGCCGGTGCGATCGGCGGAGGGCTCGGGCCGCTGGCCGCCCTCGGAGTGGTGGCCGTCGGAGTGGTCGCCGTCGGTGTGGTGGCCTTCTGCGCGGTGGCTTTCGGAGTGGTGCCCGTCCAGGGCCAGTTCGACGCGCAGCCGGCGGTCCACCGCCAGGGACACCTCGGCGTTGACGACCTGTTTGGCCAGCGGGCGGAGCCAGGCGAGCAGTTCGGTGAGCCGCCGCAGCTCCTCCTCGGGCATCGGCTCGTCACGGTCGCCGTCCAGTACGCCCGGTGCCAGGTGTTCGCGGAGCAGGTCGGTGAAGAGTGAGGAGAGCGCGTCGGTGTGCTCTCGCAGGGCGCGTCCGGCGGCCAGTACCGCCGACAGGGGCAACCCGCCGCGCACCAGGGTGGAGGAGGCGTCGAGCAGGCTGCGGCTGACGTGCACCACCTCTTCGCCGTCGACGGCGATGTAGCCGATGTCGAGGGCGGTGGCGAGGTTCTCGGGGCTGATGTCCTCGGCGAAGTAGGCGGCGAGCTGGTCGGGGGTCAGCCGCACCCGCTCCTCCTCCGACCACGGGTAGCGCTCGGTCAGGCCGAGGAGTTCGGCGGTGCCGCCGGTGTCCCGGCCGCTGGTGAAGGCGCTGATCAGCTCGGCGATGCCGCCGAGGGTGTGGCCGCGTTCCAGCAGCGCGGCGATGGTGCGCAGCCGTGCCAGGTGGTGCTCCGAGTACCAGGCGATGCGTCCCTCGCGGCGGGGCGGGGGCAGCAGTCTCCGCTCGCGGTAGAAGCGGAGGGTGCGGACGGTGATACCGGCCGCCTCGGCGAGTTCGGTGGTCCGGTACTCGCGCTCCGGCGTGCGCGCCGGTCGTTCACCACCCGTGTTGGGCTCCTTCTCCCGGCCGTTCATGGGGTGCAGCATAATTCCCCCTTCCGCCCCCTACCCATGGGTAACGAACTGACCTACGCTCCGATTGTGCCAGTGAACACTGGCACGGTCAGAGGGGAGGCGGCATGGTGGAACGCGACCACGTGCGGGTGGCGGTGATCGGTACGGGCTTCGGCGGTCTCGGCGCGGCGGTGCGGCTGAGGCGATCCGGCATCACGGACTTCACGCTGCTGGAGCGCGCCGACTCCGTGGGCGGCACCTGGCGGGACAACACCTATCCGGGGTGCGCCTGTGACGTCCCCTCACACCTCTACTCCTTCTCCTTCGCCCCCAACCCCGGCTGGCCGCGGAACTTCTCCGGGCAGCCCGCGATCCGCGCCTACCTGGATTGGGTCACCGACACCTACGACCTCCGCCCGCACATCCGCTTCGACACCGAGGTCACCGCCGCCCGCTGGGACGCCGACCGCCTCCACTGGGTGATCGAGACCAGCCGCGGTTCCCTCACCGCCGACGTCGTGGTCTCGGCGGGCGGGCCGCTCTCCGACCCCCGGCTGCCCGACATCCCCGGGCTGGACCGCTTCCCGGGACGTGTCTTCCACACCGCCCGCTGGGACCACGACCACTCGCTGCGCGGCAAGCGGGTCGCCGTGATCGGGACGGGCGCCTCCGCGATCCAGGTGGTGCCCGCGATCCAGCGCGAGGTGCGGCGGCTGACCGTCTTCCAGCGGACCGCGCCCTGGGTCCTGCCGCGCGCGGACCGCGCCATCACCTCTGCCGAGCGCCTGCTGCACGAGAAGATACCGCTGACCAGAGCCGCCAGGCGGAAGCTGCTCTGGGGGGTGCGGGAACTCCAGGTCGGCGCCTTCGCCAAACACCCCGAGCAGCTGCGGCTGGTGGAACGGGCGGCCCTGCTCCACATGCGGCGCGCGGTCCGCGACAAGGCGCTGCGGCGCCGGCTCACCCCCGAGTACCGGATCGGCTGCAAGCGCATCCTGCTGTCCAACGAGTGGTACCCCACGCTGACCCGGCCCCATGTGGACCTGGTCTCCGCCGGATTGAAGGAGGTCCGTGGCAGCACCCTGGTCGCCACCGACGGCACCGAGGTGGAGGCCGACGTCATCGTTCTCGGCACCGGGTTCCAGGTGACCGACCTGCCGATCGCTGAGCGGATCACCGGCGCCGGCGGCGTCACCCTCGCCGAGCACTGGAAGGACGGCATGGCGGCGCTGCGGGGCTCGACCGCGGACGGATTCCCCAATCTGCTGTTCGTCATCGGCCCCAACACCGGCCTCGGCAACAGCTCGATGATCCTGATGATCGAGGCCCAGCTGAACTACCTCGCCGACTACCTGGCCAAGCTCGGCTCGCTGGGGAAGGCCGCCCTCAGCCCCCGGCCGGAGGCGGTCGCCGCGTACAACGACGGGCTGCAGCGCAGGATCAGCCGCTCGGTGTGGAACACCGGCGGCTGCGACAGCTGGTACCTGGACGCCCGGGGCCGGAACACCACCGTGTGGCCCGGTACCACCGGCGAGTTCCGCCGGGCCACCCGGAGCGTCGACCTCACCGAGTACGAGGTGGTCCGGGCGGCGGCGCGGCCGGCCACCGCCACCGGAACCGCCACCGTGACCGAAGGAGAACCGCGATGACGCCCCCGCCCCACAGCGCGACCGCCGCCGCCGAGGCGGCGCCGGCCGAATGCCGCACCGTGGTCTCCACCGGCGGCGCCCGGCTGCACGTCCACGTCAGCGGCGCCCCGGCGCCCGCCCCGACGGTGGTGCTGGCACACGGCTGGACCTGCGACACCACCTTCTGGGACGAGGTCACGGCGCTGCTGGCGGCCGGGCACCGCGTCGTCCGCTACGACCAGCGCGGCCACGGCCGCAGCGCGCCCACCCCGGGCAACTACGGCACCGAGGAACTGGCCGACGACCTCTGCGCCGTGCTGGAGGCCACCACCGCCCCCGGCGAGCGGGTCGTGGTCGGCGGGCACTCGATGGGCGGGATGACGATAGTGGCCGCGGCCGGGCGCGAGCCGTTCCGTGAGCGGGTCGCCGCCGCCATGCTCTGTTCCACCGGCATGGGGAGACTGTCGACAGAGGCCCGGGTCATGCCGTTCCGGTCCGCGCGGCTGAGAGAGCCGTTCCAGCGGGCGCTGATGTCCTCACCGCTGCCGCTGGGCCCGGCCAACCCGGCCGGCGCCCACGCGCTGCACTACGTGACGCTGGGGCCCGGCGCACCGGCGCGGCTGCGGGAGCGCGTCGCCCGGATGGTCCACGCCTGCCCACGCCGTACCCGCTCGGAGTGGGGGCGGGTGCTGAACGACCTCGCGCTGACGGAGGGCCTCGCGGAACTGACGGTGCCGACCGTGGTGGTCCACGGCTCGGCCGACCGGCTGACACCGCCGGTCCACGCCCATCGGATGGCGGCCGCGCTCCCGGACTGCGAAGGGCCGGTCCTCCTCCACGGGCGCGGCCACATGACGCCGATGGAGGACCCGGCCGCGATAGCCGGGCTGCTGCGGGCGCTCGCCCGGCGCCATGTCACCGAGGGCACCGAAGGCGCCGAGGGCGCCGACGGGAGAGACGGCGAGGGCGGGCCTGCGACGGACGGCGGGAGCGTGGTGGCCGCCGCGGGGCTGACGGTCTCCGTCGACGGCGGGCGCGGCCCGGTGGCGGTCGGCGCGGGGCCGGGCGACGCGCGGGGCGCCCGGCAGGGGGACGAGGCGCCTGACGGTGAGGCCCCGGTCGACGACCCGGCGCACGAGGAGGAACGCGGATGAGCGTCATCGGCAGCCGCCGCAGACGAGCGCTGACCGGCCGGGTCGCCGTGGTGACGGGCGCCGCCCGGGGCGTGGGGGAGGCCCTGGCCAGGTCGCTGTCGGCGCGCGGGGTGCGGCTGGCGCTGGTCGGGCTGGAGCCGGAGGCCCTGCGCCGGGTGAGCGACTCGCTTCCGGGGGAGTCGGCGCACTGGCACGCCGACGTCACCGACGCCTCCGCGATGGCCGCGGTCGCGGCCGAGGTCGAGGAGCGCTTCGGGGTGGTGGACATCGTCGTCGCCAATGCCGGGGTGGCCGCCGGTGGCCCGTTCGCCGACTCCGACCCGGAGACCTGGCGGCGGGTGATCGAGGTCAACCTGATCGGCAGTTCGGTGACCTGCCGTGCGTTCCTGCCCGCGCTGCTGGCGAGCCGGGGCTACTTTCTCCAGGTCGCCTCCTTGGCCGCGATCACCCCGGCGCCGCTGATGACCGCGTACTGCGCGTCGAAGTCCGGAGCGGAGGCGTTCGCGCACTGTCTGCGGGCGGAGGTCGGCTATCGGGGCGTCGGTGTGGGCGTCGGCTACCTCTCCTGGACCGACACCGACATGGTGCGCGGAGCGGACGAGGACGCGGTGATGCGGGAGATGCGCCGGTCACTGCCGTGGCCCGCCAGCCGCACCTATCCGCTGGAGCCCGCGGTTGAGCGGCTGGTCGACGGCATCGGGCGCCGCTCCCCGCACGTCTACGGGCAGTGGTGGCTGCGCGGGATGCAGCCGGTGCGCGGGCAGCTGCCGTCGCTGCTGGGCGGTCCGCTCGGGCAGCGGCAGTTGCGCCGGTTCGCTCCGCGGATCGCCGAGGGCTCCGGCACCGGACTGGTGGGCGCGGGCGGGAGCGCCGACGAGCGCGGACGTTCCCGGGGGACCGGCGGCCGGCCCTCCCACGGGGGTGGTGCGCCGGGCTGAGAGTGCGTGCCGGGCACCTGTCGCGCGGGGCGGGCGGGGTCGCCGGTCCGTGGGACGGCCGAAGGGGCACGCTCCGGAGGTGGAGCGCGCCCCTTCGGGGAACGACGGGACTGCCCGTCCCGCCGGTCAGCGGTCGTGCATGCCGTCCTTGCGGTCCTTGGCCTTGTCCTTCATCTCGCCGGCCTTGTCCCGGGCCTTGTCGCCCATGTCCGACGAGGAGCGCTCGTTCTTCTTGTCCTTGTCGTTGCCCATCGCTTCCTTGGCCTTCTTCGCCGCGTCCTGGGCCTTGTCCTTGAACTGGTCCGAGATACCCATGTGGGCTCACTGCTCCTGTCGAGGGTTGTACTGATTGGCCGATCATCAGCGTGGCATATGAGCTAAATGTCTGCATTTTCTCCCTGGTGTGCGGGTGAACCTCCGGGCAGAGGTCCGCCAGCCCCGTGGCCGCCGTCGTGCTTGGCCCAGCGGGCGGTGGGCGCCGGGCGGCGGCCGACGCGCGGCGGGTGGGCGTCAGGGGCCGGGACGCGGCGGCAGGGGCGGACGCCTGCGGTCCGGCACATCCGCGCGGTCCGGAGGGGAGGCCGCAGGCTGCCGTTCCAGCAGTTCCAGTGCCGTCCGCACGGCCGTGTCCAGGACGACCAGCCGGCCCTCCGCCCAGTCGAGGGGCGAGCGGACGGCCTCCAGGTCGGGTGCCACACCACGGTTCTCGATGTCCCACCCGTAGGCGTCGAACCAGGCAGCGTTCATCGGCACGGTGATCACGCTGCCGTCCCCCAGCCGGTGCCGCCCGGTCATCCCCACCACCCCGCCCCAGGTGCGGCAGCCGACGACCGGGCCGAGGCCGAGCAGCCGGAAGGCGGCGGTGATCATGTCGCCGTCGGAGGCGGTCGCCTCGTCCGCCAGAGCCACGACCGGTCCGCGCGGTGCGTTGGAGGCATAGCTGACCGGCTCCGCGTTCCGGGTCAGGTCCCAGCCCAGGATGGTGCGGGACAGCTTCTCCACGACCAGTTCGCTGATGTGCCCGCCCGCGTTTCCCCGTACGTCCACGATGAGCGCCTGGCGCGCGAACTCCATCCGCAGGTCCCGGTTGAACTGCGCCCAGCCCGAGCCGCCCATGTCGGGGATGTGCACATAGCCGCAGCGGCCGCCGCTGAGGTTCCGCACCACCGCGCGTCGCCGCGCCACCCAGTCCTGGTAGCGCAGCGGGCGCTCGTCCAGCAGCGGCACGACCGCGACCCGGCGGGGGCGCCGCCGGGTCGCGGTCGTGCCGCTGCTGG
>NZ_BHZI01000292.1 GCF_004305975.1 Streptomyces otsuchiensis | reverse complement strand
CCGGAGAGCTGGCGGGCGCGGGCGGGGGCGGCATGCTCACGCCGCTCCTCCTCCGCCGGCTCCGCGCCGGGCGTTCCACCGTCGACGTCCGCGGCCGTGTCCACGTCCACGTTCGTTGCCGCTGCGGTGTCGGCGCCGTCCGGGCCCGGCCCCCGGCCGGCGGCGTCGCGGCGGGCCAGCAGGCGCAGCACCAGCGGACGGGCCAGCTCTCCGACGAGCAGCGCCATCAGCAGGTAGAGCAGGGTGGCCAGCCAGAGGTAGCCGGGCCAGGCGAGCGCCTGCCGCAGGGCGAAGGGTGCCTCGATCGCGTCCCCCGTCCGGGAGGCGACGACCGCCAGCGGCAGCAGGACCAGCAGTGTCGTACCGATCCAGCGCCAGGCCGAACCGGGCGCGGACACGTCTCTCACGAGCCTGCGCCACAGGTACCAGTGGACGACTCCCACGAGGGAGAGCACCACGGCGAAGAACACGACCATCACGAGTTACCCCTTTGCTGACCGGATCTGTCACCGGCCTCGCGGTGGAGGACGCGCAGGCCGCGGAAACCGATGACTCCGATGGCAGTACCAAGCAAAAACGACACCACGGTCAGTGCCAGATGCACCCAGAAGTAACCTGTGGGGTCCCCGTCGGCGTCGAAAGCGAGGCCGCTGCCGTCCCGGTAGAGGTTGCGCAGGAAACTGATCCAGATGAACCAGCTCCACACGCCGAAGGCGAGCAGGAACCAGGACGTACCGCGGCCGAGCTTCACAGGGGGTCTCCGTTGCGGGGAGGGCAGGCGGAACTGCCGGTGCCCGTCCAGTATCACCGGACATGCCCGCGGTCCCGGCGGCGGGGATGCCCTCGGGCCCTTCCGGCCCCGGCGGCCCGCGCGGGGACGGCGGGGCTCCTCCCGGCCTCGCCCGGATGCCGCCCCGGCTCCGCCGGATGCGCGGCGCGTCTCACCGGTTCGGCGCTGTCGGGTGGCTGGGGAACGGTCGGACATGGGTACGTTCGGGATGTGTCGATGAACAGATTGTCACGTTATCGCGCAGCGCTGGGGGTCCTGGCCTCGGCGGCGCTGCTGCCCGCCCTGCTGTGCGCGGCCCCGGCCGCCCACGCCGACGACAACGACCCCGGCGCGGCCGCGGAGCACGAGACCGCCGCCGCGCAGGGCGTCGAGCCGGGCGCCGCCGCCCCGGGCGGTCTCTCCACGATCGGCGGCGAACTGCTCGGCCGGGTCGGGACCCAGGTGCTGCCCGGCAAGGACGCCCCGAAGCTGCCCAGGCTCACCGCCCGTTCGTGGATCGTCGCGGACGCCGACAGCGGCGAGGTGCTGGCCTCCCACAACGCCCACCGCCCGCAGGCCCCCGCCTCCACCCTGAAGATGCTCTTCGCCGAGACGCTGATGGCGAAGTTCGAGAGCGACGCCGCCTACGAGGCGCTGCCCGAGCACTTCACCGACATGGGCGAGGGCAGCAGCGCGGTGGGCGTCGCCGACGGGTACAGCTACACCGTCGACGACCTCTGGCACGGCGTCTTCCTCGCCTCCGGCAACGACGCGGTGTACGCGCTGACCGCCATGAACGGCGGCAAGGAGAAGACCGTCCGCGAGATGAACGAGCGGGCCCGGGAACTCCAGGCGCTGGACACCAAGGTCGTCAACCCGGACGGCTACGACGGCGAAGGGCAGGTCTCCTCCGCCTACGACCTCACCCTGATCGCCCGCGCCGGGATGAGCGACGAACGGTTCCGCGCCTACGCGGGCACCGACCGCTTCACCTTCCCCGGCGCCGGGAAGGGCAAGAAGCGCGAGGGCTACCAGATCCAGTCCACCAACCGGCTGATCGTCGGCGACCGCGACGTCTCCCCGTACGACGGGATCATGGGGGTGAAGAACGGCTACACCTCCAAGGCGGGCTACACCTTCACCGGCGCCGCCGAGCGCGACGGACGGACCCTGCTGGTCACCGCCATGGACACCGACGGCGACGGCCTCACCGTCTACCGGGAGGCCGCCGCGCTGCTCGACTGGGGCTTCGCCGCCGCCGGGAAGGTCGAGCCGGTGGGTGAACTCGTCTCCCCCGGCGACGAGGTCGCCGCGGCGCCCGACGCCGCCGCCGCGCGGGCCGCGGCCGACGCCCCGCCCGCGGCGGCCGAGGTCGCCTCGGCGGGAGCCGACGGCCGGGGCGCGGCGGTGGTGACCCTCGTCAGCGCGCTCGGTCTGCTGGTGACGGCGGCGGCGGGGTACCTGGTGCTGCGTCGTCGCCCGTATCCGGGGCATCGTCACCCGTCTCCAGGGCGTCCGCCCGGGGGCGCTTCTCCGCGGTGAGCGAGGTGGCGGTCCAGGAGCAGCAGAACAGGAGCAGCTTCGCCATCAGGTTGATCCAGATCAGCAGGGCGATCGGCACTCCGAAGGCTCCGTACATGCTCTTGGCCGCCACCCCGGTGAGATAGCCGCTCAGCACCAGTTTCAGCACCTCGAACCCGACGGCCCCCAGCACACAGGCGAAGATCACCTCGGCACGCGGCGGGCGCACGCCCGGCAGCCACACCAGCAGATAGACCATCAGCACCGAGGTCACCCCGATCGCCACCGCGTAGGCGGCGACCTGGAGCAGGACACCGCCGGCGCCGCCGGTGACGCCCAGCCACCGGGCCCCGATCCGCACCGCGGAGAGCGCGAGCGCGGAGGCGGCCAGCGAGAGCAGCATCACCCCGCCGAGCCCGGCCAGCACCCCGACGTCCTTGACCTTGCGGAGCAGGAAGTTCTCGGTGGGCTCCGGCAGGTCCCAGATCGTGCGCAGGCAGCCGCGCAGTTCACTGACCCAGCCCGCGCCGGTGGGCACCAGCAGGGCCAGCGCGACCACACCGATGGTGGCGGCGTTGTCGAAGAGCGCCTGGAGGTCGATGGACTCGGAGATGCCCGGCACCTGGGAGGCGAACCAGTCCTCGATGTCCGTCATCCGGTCCTGGGAGAGGAAGGCGAACCCGATGGCCGCGCCGAGCGCCAGCACGGGGAAGAGCGCCAGGAAGCTGATGAAGGTGATGGAGGCCGCGAGCCGCGCGTAGTTGCGGTCCTCCATGTGCTCGTAGACCCGCCACACGCGGGTGGTCAGCAACCGGCCGACGGCCGGGCCGATCCAGGGGAGGCCGCTCAGCTTCTGTTTCGTCTGCTCATCCATCAGGCCGTCCACCGTAGGGAGGGACGGCTCCCCACGCCCGTATCATCCGCCCGACACGCGCAAAACACGGGTGGCGGAGGCCCCGGGGCCCGTGGCCCCGGGGCGTCAGACGGACTGGTGACGCAGCCCGCTCTTCTGCGAGGGCACGGTGTCGTGCGGGAAGCGGAACTCCCGGACCAGGCGCCAGACCGCGTCGGCGCCCTGTTCGTAGAGGGCGAAGCCCTCGGCGGTCCACGCGGCCTCGTACTCCGCCAGTTCCTTCTCCGCCCGGTCCATCGACGGCTCGTCGATGCCGTGGGCGACGGTGACATGGGGGTGGTACGGGAAGTGCAGCTCGCGGCCGAGGGGCCCGGCGTCGTCCCGCACCCGCTCCTGGAGCCAGCCGCAGGCCGACCCGCCCTCGACGACCTGGACGAAGACGACCGGGGACAGCGGACGGAACGTCCCCGTGCCGGAGAGCCGCATGGGGAAGCAGCGGCCCGCGGCGGCGATGGCCGCGAGGTGGTCCTCGATCTCGGGGCGGAGCGCGGCGTCCACCTCGGTCGGCGGCAACAGCGTCACATGGGTCGGGATGCCGGCGGCGGCGTCGTCACCGAAACCGAGGCGGCGCTGCTGCAGCCAGCTGCCGTACGGCTCCGGGACCGCGAGCGAAACGCCCAGGGTGACGGTGCCCACCACCATGTCCCTCCTCGTCGTCGTGCCGCGCCCGCGGCGCGGCCGGGCGCTCCGCCCGGCGGTGCCGGAAGCGAGGCGCGGTGCCAGTGTGGCCGTTACGGACGCGTTATGCGAGCGGTCTTCAGCCCTTCATTCGGGGGGCTTGTGGCCCCCCGGGGCGCACGCGGGGCGCGTGCCGCGCCCGCGCGGTCCCTGCCACGGGCGCCCGCGCGGGCGCCCGTTCCCCTTACGCGCGACCGGTGGTACCCGCTAGCGCGGGGGCAGGAAGCCGACCTTCTCGTAGACGTCCGCGACAGTGGCGGCCGCCACGGGACGGGCCTTCTCGGCGCCCACCGCCAGCAGGCGGTCCAGCTCGGCCGGGTCGGCCATGTACTCCTCGACCTTCTCGCGGAAGGGGGTGGCCCACTCGACGACGATGTCGGCGACCTCCACCTTCAGCGGCCCGTAGAGCTGCCCGGCGAACTTCTCCTCCAGCTCCGGCACGGAGATCCCACTGAACGCCGAGTGGATGGTCAGCAGGTTGCTGATGCCGGGCTTGTTCTCCCGGTCGAAGCGGATCTCGGTGCCCGTGTCGGTGACGGCGCCGCGGATCTTCTTGGCCGTCGTCTTCGCCGGGTCGAGCAGGTTGACCAGCCCCTTGGGCGAGGACGCCGACTTGCTCATCTTGATCGACGGGTCCTGCAGGTCGTAGACCTTGGCGACGCCCTTGACGATGTGCGCGGCCGGAACCGTGAAGGTCTGGCCCAGACGGCTGTTGAACCGCTCGGCGACATCCCTGGTCAGCTCGATGTGCTGCCGCTGGTCCTCGCCGACGGGCACCTCGTCCGCCTGGTAGATCAAGATGTCCGCGACCTGGAGCACCGGGTAGGTGAAGAGACCGACCGAGGTGTGCTCACTGCCCACCTTGGCGGACTTGTCCTTGAACTGGGTCATCCGGCCGGCCTCGCCGAAGCCGGTGAAGCAGTTCATCACCCAGGCGAGCTGGGTGTGTTCGGGGATATGGCTCTGCACGAACAGGGTGCAGCGCTCCGGGTCCAGACCGGCGCCCAGCAGCTGGGCGGCGGCCAGCCTCGTCGCCTGGCGCAGCGCGGCCGGGTCCTGCGGAACGGTGATGGCGTGCAGGTCGACGACGGCGTAGAACGCGTCGTGCGTCTCCTGGAGCGCCACCCACTGGCGGACGGCACCGAGGTAGTTCCCGAGGTGGAACGAGCCGGCGGTGGGCTGGATACCGGAGAGCACCCGGCGACGGTCAGTGGCCATGCGGCTCATTGTCGCAGAGCGTGCGCGGGCGCCCGCCCCCGATCGGGCCCCCGCGCGTGATGCGGTGCGTCACAGCCGCCGTCCCCGCGCGCGGCGTTCCCCGGCACCCTTCCGGCGGGCGTGGGGGCCGACGGCAGGTTTCCTCCCGCTCCGCCCGGCCGACGATAGAGATGGGCGCTCGGTCCGGAACGCGTGTGACGGCAGGAGTCGGGGAGCCGGCTCCGGCCCGGCCGCGCTGGACCTCACCGACCGGCCCGCCACGCACCACAGCCTGTTCCGCCGCACGACAGGAGGGCACCGCATGGCCGCCACGGGAAGATCATCGATGGAGCTGATCTCCGCCGCCGAGGAGCACAGCGCGCACAACTACCACCCACTGCCCGTCGTCATCGCCTCCGGCAAGGGGGCGTGGATGACGGACGTCGACGGACGCCGCTACCTGGACATGCTCGCCGGGTACTCCGCCCTCAACTTCGGCCACGGCCATCCGCGCCTGGTGGCCGAGGCGCGGGCCCAGCTCAGCCGGCTGACGCTGACCTCCCGTGCCTTCCACCACGAGCACTTCGCCGCGTTCTGCGCGGAGCTGGCGGAGCTGTGCGGCATGGAGATGGTGCTGCCGATGAACACCGGCGCCGAGGCGGTCGAGACGGCGGTGAAGACGGCCCGCAAGTGGGGCTACCGGGTCAAGGGCGTCCCGGACGGCCGGGCGAAGATCGTCGTCGCCGACGGCAACTTCCACGGCCGGACCACCACGATCATCAGCTTCTCAACCGACGAGGAGGCGCGGCGGGACTTCGGCCCGTACACCCCGGGGTTCGAGATCGTTCCCTACGGCGACCTGTCCGCCCTGGAGGCGGCCGTGGACGAGGACACCGTCGCCGTCCTGCTGGAGCCGATCCAGGGCGAGGCCGGTGTCCTCGTCCCGCCGCCGGGCTACCTGGCGGGGGTGCGGGCGCTGACCCGGGAGCGCGGTGTGCTGTTCATGGCGGACGAGATCCAGTCCGGTCTGGGCCGGACCGGACGCACCTTCGCCTGCCAGCACGAGGACGTGGTGCCGGACGTCTACGTCCTCGGCAAGGCGCTGGGCGGCGGCGTGGTGCCGGTCTCGGCGGTCGTCTCCTCCGCCGAGGTGCTGGGCGTCTACCGGCCCGGTGAGCACGGTTCGACGTTCGGCGGCAACCCGCTGGCCTGCGCGGTCGCCCGCGAGGTGGTGGCCATGCTGCGGGAGGGCACCTTCCAGCAGGCCGCCGCCGAACTCGGCGACCACCTGCACCGGGAGCTGGAGCTGATGGCGGACACCGGCGCGGTCCGCGAGGTGCGCGGCCGGGGCCTGTGGGCGGGCGTCGACATCGACCCGGCGGTGGGCACGGGCCGGGAGATCTCCGAACGGCTGATGGAGCGGGGCGTCCTGGTGAAGGACACCCACGGCTCCACGATCCGGATCGCGCCGCCGCTGGTGATCTCCAAGGAGGACCTGGACTGGGGCCTCTCCCAGCTGCGGGCGGTGCTGTCCGAGGGCGCCCCCGCCGCGTGACCGCGCGTGCCGGACCGCCGCGCCGCCCGGTGTGCGCCGAAAGCGGGCGCCGGGGGGCGCGGGGTCCGGCACGGGGCTGGTCGGCGCAGGGCTGGTTCGGCGCAGCGCTGGTCGGCGCAGGGCTGGTTCGGCAACTCATCGGGGTCCGGTACGGCGGCGGCCGGCACGTCGGCGGGGGCGGCCG
>NZ_BHZI01000291.1 GCF_004305975.1 Streptomyces otsuchiensis | reverse complement strand
GGGTGTCGGGGAGGGTGTCGGGCGGGGGTGTCGGGTGCGGTACGGGCGGTTTGTCGGCCGGTGCGCGTGAGGTGCGCACGGCCCGGCGCGGGCTTGGTTAGGTGTACCTAACTTAGGCGTCGTCATGTCTCGTTGGGGCAGGCGGCGGCGTGATCTTCGTCAGAAGAGAGGATTTCCGGCCACGGCGTTTCGAACCAACTCCGCCGTCGGCGGTGGTGGTCGGCCCCGTCCGGCGGCGCCGTCCCGGCTCAGCCGGCCGGCTCGGGGGCGGGCAGCCGCAGGTCGTGGCAGTCGCGCCGTTCGACCTGGTCCTCGGCGAAGCCGCTGAGCAGCGCGTGTCGCACGGGTTCGTCGAACTCACGCCAGGGCCGGGTCAGCCGCAGCCCGAAGTGGGCGGGGGCGCCGTCGCAGATGGCGGTGGCCCAGGCCCAGTTGCTGCCGAGATAGGGCTCCCTGGGCTGGCCCTGCCGTGTGCTGTCCGCGTACCAGCGGTGCTGGGCGTCGAGGATGGGAACGCTCCACTCCCCGTACCAGCTGGTCAGCACGAGCACGGTCTGCCCGTCGGAGTTCTGGAGGGTGCACCGGCCGGCGGGGGCGGTGTCGGCGGCGGCGGTGGAGACGGTCCATCGCCCGTCGCGTGGCGCCGGCACGGTGTCGGTGGCGAGCGCCTCGCAGGGGGAATCCCCCAGAAGCTCGGCCGCGACCGGTTCGGCGGGCTGGAAACGGCCGTCGTAGTTCAGGGGTTCCGCACCGCAGCCCAGGCGCTCGCCGGCGACGTCGGCGGCGGACACCGCCAGTCTCAGGGTCGCCTCGCTGATCTCGCCCGACGGCCCGCGCACGGTGACCAGCGGGCGCTGGTCGAACCCGCCTCCGTTGGGGACGAGGTCGGGGCAGGGCGGCAGGAAGTGGAAGTATCCGTGCAGGGTCACCATGCCGGGCAGCGGCTCGGGGAGCGCCTGCAACGAGGTCTCCTCGTCGACCCGTTCGGCGAGGTCGCCCACCAGTGCCGATCGGACCGACTCCTGGTCGCTGACGGCGCTGACGGTCAGCAGTCGCCGGTCCTCACGGTCGAAGAGCACACACGCGTACTCGCCGAGGCGGGCGTCGGTGATCTCCTCCGCCCGGTAGACGGAGCGGTCGCCGGCCACAGCCGCCAGCTGGTCGGCCGGCAGGTCGTTCTGGCAGCCGCGTGGTGTCGGCCGGGTCCAGTCGGTGAGCGGACCGAGGGCCGCGACCGCCGCCAGCACGAGCAGCCCGAGTCCGGCGGCCAGCAGGCAGCGTCCGGTTCTCGACGTGCCGAGTCGCCCGCGCATATCCCGTGACCTTTGAGCGAGTTGGGAGCCAGTGCCCGACCGGGCTCACCCCCCGGCGGACTCTTACCGTAAGGGGTACGGCACGCTCCGGTGCCCCTGGGGTGCGAGGCGGATCACACTGCCGGGAAGCCCGCAGCTCACAGGGGGGCGTCGCCCGCGCGCCGCCCCGCCGGTCCCGGGTGGGCCGGCGGGGCAGCGGGCAGCGGACAGCGGACAGCGGAGCGGCAGCGGGCCGCCGCCCGCGGCCGCGTCGTGGATCAGCCCGGAAGGTCGCCGCGGACCCGCAGCGCGCGCCGCAGATCGTCCAGCTGGTCCGTCAGCCCGCGGTGGAGGGCCTGCGTGACGGCGGGATCGGACAGGACGGCCTCGCCCCGGCGCAGCGTCGCCTCGTCGCCCAGGCCACGGGGGAACGCGTACCGGCTGGCGGAGACGGTGATCGAGTGGCCGCGCCGCACGGCGAGCGGCACCACGTCGGCGAAGTACCGCTCCGCGTAGGGCACCAGCAGCTCCCGCTGCTCCGGGTGCCAGAAGCCCTGCGCGGTGGCGATGAACAGGTAGTTGGACAGCTCGCTGTCCGGCTGGAACAGCGCCTCCCACGCCGCCGCCTTGTGGTCCGCGGTCGGCAGGGCGGCCCGGCAGCGGGCGGCGCCCTCCGCTCCGGTGGCGCTGGTGTCCGCGCCGCCCTCGGCGTCGATCTCCTCGGGGGTGAGGTCCCCGAGGACGGCGAGCCGGTGCAGCACCTTCCAGCGCAGCTCCGGGTCGAGCAGCGGGCCGCCGGGGAGGGTGCCCGCGTCCAGCCATGCCCGCAGGTCACCGGGGTGGGCGGCGGCTCCGATGAGGTAGCGCGCCGCGACCAGCCGCCGGGCGGGGGCGCCGGGGCGGTCCAGCAGCTCCCGGGCGAGGTCGCGCACGGTCGCCAGCGTCTGTTCCCGGGCCGGGTCCGCCAGGTACTGGTCGGCGATCTGGGAACGGACGAACCCGAGGACGTTGTCGAGGATGGCGAGGTCCGGCTCGTCGGGCAGGTGGCGGCGTGCCATCTCCGCGTAGGCGAGGGGCGGGAGTTCTCCGTCGCGGACCATGTCGCGGGCGGCGTTCCACACCACGGCGCGGGTCAGGGGGTCCGGCAGCGTGGAGATGATCCGGCGGGCGGTCTCCCACGAGCCGGCGTCGAGCCGCACCTTGGCATAGCTGAGGTCGCCCTCGTTGACGACGAGCAGGGCCGGTCGCGGGCCGGGCCGGGTGACGCTCACCGTCTCGCGGTCGCCGGGAAGCTCGATGTCGTACTGGTCGCGGGCCACGGCGCGCTCGGGGTCGGCGGTGGCGGTGTCGTAGGCGCCGACGCGCAGCAGGTGCGGGCGGCCCCCGGCGTGGTGGAGGGTCAGCTCCCACTCGTCCTCCCCCTCGCGGACGGTGGGGGTGATGGTGTCCGGGCCGGGGGTGCGCAGCCAGCTCTCGGCCCAGGTGTGCACGTCGCGGCCGGAGGCGTGGCTGAGCGAGTCGATGAAGTCGGCGAGGGTGGCGTTGCCGAACCGGTGGCGGGCGAAGTGCTCGTTGATACCGGCGAGGAAGTTCTTCTCCCCGAGCCAGACGACGAGCTGGCGCAGGGCGGAGGCGCCCTTGGCGTAGGAGATGCCGTCGAAGTTGAGCCAGGCGGAGGCGGTGTCGGGCACACCGTCGGGCGCGGGGGCGACCGGGTGGGTGGAGGGCCGCTGGTCGGCGTCGTACCCCCAGGGCTTGCGGTGGGCGGCGAACTCGGTCCACGGGCGGAACTCGGTGGCCTCGGCGAGGACCTGGTAGCCCATGTACTCGGCGAAGGACTCGTTGAGCCAGATGTCGTCCCACCAGCGCAGGGTGACGAGGTCGCCGAACCACATGTGCGCCATCTCGTGGGCGATGACGATGCCGCGGTGCTGCCGCTCGGTGTCGGTCACGGCGGAGCGGTGGATGAACTCGTCCCGCAGGGTGACCAGTCCGGGGTTCTCCATGGCGCCGGCGTTGAACTCGGGTACGAACGCCTGGTCGTAGGAGTCGAACGGGTAGGGCTCGTCGAAGATCTGGTGGAAGCGGTCGAAGGTACTGCGGGTGATCTCCCACAGTTCCCCGGCGTCCTTGTCCAGGTGTTCGGCCAGCGACTGCCGGACGTGCATCCCGAAGGGCAGACCGGCGTGCTCGGTGCGCACCGAGTGCCAGGGGCCGGCGGCCACGGCCAGCAGGTAGGTGGAGATCGGCGGGGTGGGGGCGCTGCTCCAGCGACCGGGCTCGCCGGGGACCCGGCTGGTGACGCCGTTGGCGACGACCGTCCACTCCTCGGGGGCGGTGACCGTCATCTCGAAGACGGCCTTGAGGTCGGGCTGGTCGAAGGCGGCGTACACCTTCGGCGCCTCGGTCATGCAGCACATGCTGTACAGGTAGGTGAGGCCGTCCGCCGGGTCGGTGAACCGGTGCATGCCCTCGCCGGTGTGCGAGTAGGCCATGTCGGCCTCGACGTGCAGAACGTGGTCGCCCGCTGTCAGGTCGAGGGGCAGCCGGCCGTCGCGCAGCGCCGCCGGGTCGAGCTCCCGGTCGTCGAGGGTGATCCGCTGCGCGGTGACCGCGACGAGCTCGGCGAAGGTGACACCGGCCTCGCGCGCGGTGAACCGCACGGTGGTGGCGGACCGGAAGGTCTCCTCGCCACGGGTGAGGTCGAGATCGATGGTGTACCGCTGAACGTCGAGCAGTTGGGCGCGACGCCGCGCCTCGTCACGGGTGAGAGTGGCCATGTGCCCATGCTGCCCCATGGTTCCCGGGGAGCACAGGCGGGTTTGTGGGTCGGCGGGCGCGCGTCACGCCCGCGGCCCACGGGAGGGGCCCCGCCGCCCCGGCACGGCGGGACTGCTCAGCCGCGTGCGATGGTCTCGTGGTGCCGGATGACCTCGGCGATGATGAAGTTGAGCAGCTTCTCCGCGAACGCCGGGTCCAGCCGGGCGTCGCCCGCCAGTTCCCGCAGCCGGGTGATCTGCCGGGCCTCGCGGGCGGGGTCGGCGGCGGGCAGCCGGTGCTCGGCCTTCAGCCGGCCGACGCGCTGGGTGCACTTGAACCGCTCGGCGAGCATGTGCACCACGGCGGCGTCGATGTTGTCGATGCTGTCGCGCAGGCGCTCCAGTTCGGCGCGGACCTCGGGGTCGGTCGGGGCCGGTTCGGCCCCGGCGCCGCTGCCCGGGCGGGGGTCACCGTCGGTGGGGCGCTCGGTGTCGGGTCCCTGGTCGGCGCGGTGGCTGTCACTCATGGTGCACGACTGTAGGCCGTTTCCCGACCCGGCCCCGCATCGCGTCCGGTGCGCGGGACGGCGCGGCCCCCGGCCCGCCTCCGGGGAGCCCCCGGTGTGCCGCCACCCGGCGGGGCGCGCGGCGGGCGCGCGACGGTTGACGCTCCCGCCTACAGTGGTGGGCGGCTCGCAGGAGGGTGGTCTGATGTCGTTCGGTCGGGGCGCGGAACGTGACGTGGAACGGGGCTTCCCGCATCTGGCGGAGGTGCGCTCCGCGCTCACCACGCTGTACCGGGAGCTGTCCCCCGACCGGGTGCGCGGTTTCGGGGTGAGTGTGCTGCCGGTCGATGTCGCCTTCGACGACGACGAGGACCTGACGGCGGGGGTGCGCCGGATCGCCGGGGTGATGGTGCGCCATCTCGGCCTGCCCGACGTGCCGGTGGAGGTGCGGTTCCGGGAGATGGCGGAGGCGGCGTGGGTGGAGCCGTCGGACGGCGGGGCCTACACGGTGGAGCTGAACCAGCGCTTCGACGCCCACCGCCGTGACATCGGCGCGGTGCTGGCCCACGAGGTGACCCATGTCTTCCTGCACCGGGCCGGGTTGTCGCTGACGGACACCGGTGCCGACGAGATCCTCACCGACACCGCCGCCGCCTATCTGGGGTGCGGCTGGCTGCTGCTCGACGCGTTCCGGCAGGACGCGCTGACCTCGCAGAAGCTGGGCTATCTCACTCCGGAGGAGTACGGCTACGTCCTGGCGAAACGTTCGCTCGCCATCGGTGAGGACCCCCGCGTCTGGTTCACCAGTCCGCAGGCGTACGACGCCTACGGGAAGGGGCTGCGCCGCGCCGAGCACGACGCTGCGCAGCCACCGCTGGTGACGGCCGGGTGGGCGGCCCGTCGCGGCTACGAGGCGCAGCGCGGGCTGGCGCGGTCCGGCCGGGCGACGCCGGGCGTCGGCGCCTACCGGTTCGAGGCGGACCGGGACGGTGCCGGGCAACGCGTCGTCTTCGACTGCCCGGTGTGCGCGGGCCGGTTGCGGCTGCCGGTGCGCGGGCCGGTCCGGGCGCGCTGCGGGGTGTGCCGCACGGTGCTGGAGTGCGACACCTGAACTCCCCCAGGCGTCAGGGTGGCGGCGGGCGCGAAGCGGAACGACCGAGGGGGAGACGATGACGGGGCAGTCGATGACCGGACAGCCGACGGCGGCCGTGGCGCGGGCGGTCGCCGCGCTGGCCGACCGCTGGCCGGCGGTGCTGGCCAGCGACCCGCAGGTGGCGTCGGGGGGCGGGGACTTCGCCTGCTCGCCGGCCGGGCTGTGGCTGGCCGCCGCCGCGGTGGCGGCCGGTTCCGGCGGCACCACGGCGGCGGAGCTGCGGGGCCTGCTGGGTGTGGCGGGGCCGGAGGCGGCCCAGCTGGTGACGGAGACGGTCGCCGCCATGGCGGCGACGGACGCGCTGGTCTGTGCGACGGGGCTCTGGTCCCGGGTCCCGGTCCGCCGGGAGTTCCGCGAGGCACTGCCGGACGTCGGGTTCGGCACGCTGGACACGGCGGCTCTCGGGGGCCTGGACGCCTGGGTGGAGCGGGCGACGGGCGGTGTGATCCGCGAGTTGCCGCTGCGTCCGGACGAGCGGACGCTGGCACTGCTGGTCAACGCGCTGGCGCTCACCGCGCGCTGGGAGTGGCCTTTCGATCCCGCGCTGACCGCACCGCGCCCCTTCACCGACGCGGCCGGACGGGTGCGCGAGACCCCGATGATGTGGCGTTCCCTGTCCGGCCGCGAGACCTGGCGGGTGCCGGGCCGGGACGCCACGGTGGTGGAGCTGCGGTGCGCCGTCGGCCCGGCCGGCGGCAGCCCGGCGCTGGTCCGCTGTGTGCTGGGCGCGCCGGGTGACGGGGCGGCGCGGGTGCTGCCCGCCGCGTGGGCGCCGGCCGCGGAACGGGCGCCGGTGGAGGCGGACACCGTGCGGGTCGGCGTGCCCCGGCTGGAGCTGGACTCCACGGTGGAACTGGTGCCGCAGCTGGCGGCGCTGGGTGTGCGGGAGATGGCGACCACGGCGGCGGATTTCTCCGGCCTGTCCCCCGAGCCGCTGATGTTCGACCGGGCGGTGCAGCGCTGTGTGCTGTCGCTGACGGAGCGGGAGGTCAGGGCGGCGGCGGTGACGGTCTTCGCGGGGCGGTTCGGCGGGGCGCCACCGGCGGCACTCCGTCGGCTGACCGTCGTCCTGGACCGCCCGTTCGGGGTTGCGGTGCTGGACGGTTCGGGCTCGTTGCCGCTGTTCGCGGCCTGGCAGGCGTCGGTGCCCCGCCCACC
>NZ_BHZI01000290.1 GCF_004305975.1 Streptomyces otsuchiensis | reverse complement strand
CCCGGAGCCGCCCCCGGTCCGCTCCCGCCCCGGCCGCGCCGCACCGATCCCTCCCGACTCCACCGACACCCGGCCCGGCCGCCGCGAGCGGGCCCCGAAGGACGGAACCAGATGGCGTACGACGCCGACGTGATCGTGATCGGGGCCGGCCTCGCCGGGCTGGCCGCAACCGCCGAACTGGCCGACGCCGGGCGGCGGGTGATCCTGCTGGACCAGGAGCCCGAGCAGTCGCTCGGCGGTCAGGCGCACTGGTCCTTCGGCGGGCTCTTCCTCGTCGACTCGCCCGAGCAGCGGCGGATGCGGGTGCGTGACAGCCGCGACCTCGCCTGGCAGGACTGGCTCGGCACCGCCGGTTTCGACCGGCCCGAGGACCGGTGGCCGCGCCGCTGGGCCGAGGCGTACGTCGACTTCGCCGCCGGGGAGAAGCGCTCCTGGCTGCACGGTATGGGCGTCCGGTTCTTCCCGGTCGTCGGCTGGGCCGAACGTGGTGGCTACGACGCGGGCGGGCACGGCAACTCGGTGCCCCGCTTCCACATCACCTGGGGGACGGGCCCGGGGCTCCTGGAACCGTTCGTCCGCCGGGTGCGTGAGGGGGTGGCGCGCGGACTGGTCGAGCTGCGGTTCCGGCACCGGGTCACCTCGCTGGCCGCCACCGGAGGAACGGTGGACACCGTCGGCGGCGAGGTCCTGGTGGCGAGCGAGGCGGCGCGCGGGGCCGCCAGCAGCCGGGAGAGGGCCGGTGACTTCGAACTGCGCGCCCAGGCCGTGGTCCTCGCCTCGGGCGGAATCGGGGGGAACCAGGAGCTGGTGCGGGCCAACTGGCCCGAGCGGCTGGGGAATCCGCCCGCACGAATGCTGTCCGGCGTACCCGCCCACGTGGACGGCCTGATGCTGGGCGTGGCCGAGGAGGCCGGCGCCCGGCTCATCAACCGCGACCGGATGTGGCACTACACCGAGGGCATCGAGAACTGGGACCCGGTCTGGGCCGGCCACGGCATCCGCATCCTGCCCGGCCCGTCGTCGCTGTGGTTCGACGCGACCGGCCGCCGGCTGCCCGTCCCGCTCTTCCCCGGCTTCGACACGCTCGGCACCCTCGCCCACATCACCCGCACCGGCCACGACCACACCTGGTTCGTGCTCACCCGCAGGATCATCGAGAAGGAGTTCGCCCTCTCGGGCTCCGAACAGAACCCCGACCTCACCGGCAAGTCCGTGCGCGGGGTGCTGGGCCGGGCCCGGGGCGGCGCGCCCGGTCCCGTGCGCGCCTTCATGGAGAAGGGCGCCGACTTCGTGGTGGAGCGCGACCTCGGCGCACTGGTACGGGGCATGAACGCGCTCACCGGCGAGGAGCTGATCGACGAGGCGGCGCTGCGCCGCGAGATCGAGGCGCGGGACCGGGAGATCGGCAACCGGTTCACCAAGGACCTCCAGCTCACCGCCGTGCGCGGCGCCCGCTCCTACCTCGGGGACAAGCTGATCAGGGTCGCGACCCCGCACCGTCTGCTCGACCCGGATGCCGGTCCGCTGGTCGCCGTACGGCTGAACATCCTCACCCGCAAGACACTCGGCGGCCTGGAGACCGACCTGCGGGGGCGGGTGCTGCGCGAGGACGGCGAGTGGCTGCCCGGGGTGTACGCGGCGGGCGAGGCCGCCGGCTTCGGCGGGGGAGGGGTGCACGGCTACCGGGCGCTGGAGGGCACCTTCCTCGGCGGCTGCCTCTTCTCCGGCCGGGCCGCCGGCCGGAGCGCGGCGGCGGACGTCGGCTGAGCCTCACGCCGCCGTCGAGGCCAGGCACCCGAGGAGACGCTCACGGGTGCCGCCGTCCCGGGCGGGCGGTCACCCGCCCGGGACGGCGGTTCAGACGGCCGGCTCACGCACCCGGCCGCGTGCGGTCACGCCGCCGGGATGATCAGCACCTGGCCGATCCGGATCGTGTACGGCTCCGGGATGTTGTTGGCCGCCGCGATCGACATCCACGGCACGCCGTATAGCTGGCCGATCGAGTACAGCGTCTCCCCAGCCCGCACCGTGTGCGTCCGGCTGCCCCCGGGGTTGAGCCGGCCGTCCTGCACCAGCGGGTAGAGGTTCCCGGGGCACTCGGTGGCCCGGTGGTTGCGGTGGCCGTTGATCGCCGCCGCCGCGCCTCCCGAGGAGCGCAGCCGTGCGATCGCCAGATGGAACGCGTCCACCAACTGTGCTGTGATCGCGTCGTAGTTGCTGGACGATCCGCCGGTCAGGGCGCACACCGCGTACCAGTTCTGGTTGCCGGCGTCGGTGCCGTTGGCGGCGGTGCGCTGCCGTTCGCCCCGGCCCTCGAAGACATAGCCGTGCACGCAGGTGAGGTGGCTGTAGGCCACGTCCGTCCAGCCGTTGGAGTCCATGTGGTAGTTCTGGATTCCGCGCACCTGCGCCGCGCAGTCGGCGTGGCTGCCGCGTGCGACGCGGCTGCCACCGACGTGGTGGACGGTGACCCCGCCGTTGGCCGGGGTGATGTTGGTGTTGCTGCTGCGCCGGGCGCGGGCGCCCCACTGGGCGCGGGTGACGAAGGTCGCCATCTCAGCGCTCCCTTCGGTGCAGTTCGCAGTCGACGCTGGCGTTGAGCGGTTCCGCGTACGGGTCGTCCTCCGCGCCCGGCGCGTACTGCGCGGCGGGATGGTCGGGCCGGTTGACGACGGGAAGGTCCCCCGGTGCGGCCGCGAAGGCCGAGTTCGCGCAGATGACGGGAAGTGCGACCGCGCCCCCAGCGGCCGCCGCGACGGCGGTCAGGAAACCGCGACGCGATGTTCGTCCGGACACTGCTCCTCCAGATGCTTTCGGATCGGGAGGCGAGCGGCCACTCCTCTCGCGGACCGGCAATGGCCAACGAATAGCCCTGTGTACAAACGGAGTTGGTCACTCACCACATGAGCGATGAGAGGACTTCCCCGCGCCCTGGTCGACCATGCGGCAGTTATATGAATGTTGCAACGATCATGTCCGGTGACCGCGCCCGAATGCCCTGATCGGACCAACGCGGGCCGGACCGGCCCGTCACCCACCCGCACACGAGCGAGGGCCGGCCGTCGCTCTCCGCGACGGCCGACCCTCGGCCGGTCAGGTTGCCGGGCTCCCGGCCGGGACGTCAGTCGTCGCCCGAGCCGGCCTCGCACACGACCTCGTCACGCGGGGTGTACCGGGTCTTGAAGTCCTCGCGCTTGACCTCTTCGCCGCCGATCTTGAAGACCCGCTCCACCGTGACGTCGAACCCCTCCAGCGGGGGCTGCGGCACGCAGTCGTCCTCGATGGCCTCGCGGGTCCCGGGCTCGACCACGTTGGTGCGGTCGCCGGTGACCGACTCCACCTCGTCGTACTTCTTGGTGCCCAGGAACGAGATCGTCACCGAGTTCTCGTTGGAGGTGGCGGAGATGTAGATGGTGTGGTCCGAGTCGTTCTCGAAGCTGTTGTCCAGGTGGCCCCACGCGACCGTGGCCTCCCGGCCCTCCGGGTAGCGCTCGATGTAGAACGAGTGGGCGCCGTACTCGACCGGCTTCACGCCGGCGAAGAACACCGCGTTGAACATGGTGGTGGCCACCGCCGAGACGCCGCCGCCCTGGGCCGTCTGGTACTGGTCGTCCAGGATGATCAGACCCTCGACGAAGCCGTTCTCCTCGGTCCGTTCGCCCACGGTCTCGTTGAAGCTCCAGCGCTCGCCGGGCTTCACCACGGAGCCGTTGATCAGCTCGGCGGCCCGGCCGATGTTGGTGGTCCGGTACGGGGCCGGATCGAAGTTGACGGTGAACGTCGACATCTGCTCGGTGATGCCCAGCTCGGAGACGTTCTCCCGGGTGAGCTCGGGCTCGGTCTCCGTGACGGTCGCCTCGTCGGTGCGGGCCGGGCCGATCCGGGTGAGCAGCGGCATCACCTTCTCGCCGAGGTCCCCGGTGTCCACCTCCAGGCCGCTGCGGCCGTCCGCGGTCACCACCACCTCGCCGCCCTGCACCGCCAGCCGCGCGTTGAGCGCCGCGCGGGAGACCCCGTCGACCTCCGCGCGGACCGTGTCGTCCCCGGCCAGCCCCTCGCCGTCCAGCTGCGGCTCCAGGCTGCCGTCGTCGTCCGGCTCCATCGTCAGATAGGGGCTGATCATCGCCGGAGTGAGGGTGATGTCCTGGCCGTCGGCGGTCAGGGTCACCGGGCCGGACATCGCGGGCTCCGCGAACTCCTCGACCGCGCGCCGGACTTCCTCCTCGTCCACGTCGGGCTGGGCCGCGGTGACGGGCAGCGACAGGGGGGTGTCGGTGGCGCCGCTCAGATAGGACTCGCGCAGCCGTTCCAGCGCGCCGTCCACATCGAGGGAGGCACCGCTGCTCGGTTCGGTCACCACGACCTCGCCGTCGGCGAAGGAGACCGCCCCCTCGGTGTGCTCGGTG
This sequence comes from Streptomyces otsuchiensis, assembly GCF_004305975.1. Lineage (GTDB taxonomy): Bacteria > Actinomycetota > Actinomycetes > Streptomycetales > Streptomycetaceae > Streptomyces > Streptomyces otsuchiensis. The sequence goes on along the minus strand of NZ_BHZI01000290.1, from coordinate 2,515 downwards.
CCCGTCTGCTCGGCGAGCGCCTCCAGCTCCGCGCGGCCCTTCTCCTCGTCCACGGTGGCCACCGGCTCCAACTCGCCGCCGCCACCGCCGAAGATCCGGCCCAGCAGTCCGGGCCGGTCGGCCTGGTCGACCGTCGCCGCCACATCGACCGCGAGGCCGGCGTCGGCCGGGTCGATCAGGTGCGGATCGGCGGCGTCCTCCGGAACCTCGCCGATGTAGACCTGGATGGGCTCGTCGGTCTGCCCCGCCAGCTCGCTGTCCAGCCTGTCCCGGGCCTCCTCGGGGCTCAGCCCGCCGATGTCGACGCCCAGCACCGTGGTGCCGGAGGCGATGGTGGAGTCGATCGCCAGTGAGGCCACCAGAAAGCTGCCGCCCAGCACCAGGGCCACCGCGCCGCCGATGAGCGCGGGCCGGGGCAGCGCCCGGAAGCGTTCCGCCACCGTGGGACTGGTGTTCTCCGCGGTCTCCGCACCGGGTATCCGGGGCGGCTCGGCAGGCGGCGGCGGCATGTACGACACGGGACTCCTCGGGTGCTGCTGCGTGGGCCGTGGGACGGCGTCAGTGAACATTAACAAAGCGCCGTTCGATAAACGAAAAGGTACAAATAGCTCCGGTCTGCCCGACGCTGCCCCGACCTGCGCAGGTGTGGGAGCCGCTCCTCACGCCGTGACGATGGTCACTCCCGCGGCCTCGAACAGCCGGGCCGTCCCCGGGCCGACCCCGTCGTCGGTCACCAGCACGTCCACCGCGGAGACCGCGCAGACCCGCGCGAACGAACGCCCCGCCAGCTTCCCGGAGTCGGCCGCCACCACCACCCGCCCCGCCTGGGCGCACAGCAGCCCGTTCACCGCCGCCTCCTCCTCGTGGTAGGTCCACGCCCCGTCCTCCGGGTCGAACGCGGTCACCCCCAGGACCGCGACATCCACCGTCAGCCCGCTCAGCGTCGCCGCGGCCAGCGGGCCGGCCAGCTCGTAGGAGTGCGGGCGGGCCACCCCGCCGGTCACCACCGTCTTGAACCGCGGCCGGACCGCCAGCTCCGCCGCGATGTTCAGCGCGTTGGTCACCACCGTGAGCGCCGGCACCCCACTGCCGTCACCGCCGCTCATACGCGGGTCGGCGGCCAGCGCCCGCGCCACCTCCGTGACCGTGGTGCCGCCGGTCAGGCCCACCGCCTCACCCGGCGCCACCAGCTCGGCCACCGCCCGCGCGATCCGCCGCTTCCGGTCCGCCTGCCGCCCGGCCTTGTACCGCAGCGGCAGCTCATAGGAGACGCCGTGCGCGACCGCGCCGCCCCGGGTGCGCCGCAGCATCCGGCGTTCCGCCAGTGCGTCCAGATCCCGGCGCACCGTCGCCGCCGAGACCCCGAGCGCCCCGGCCGCCTCCTCCACCGTCAGCTCGCCGCGCGCCGCCAGCAGCTCCAGTAGCGCCTCCCACCGTGCCTCCCGGCTCACCCGGACCTCCTCCCACGGGCCGCCGCGCCTCACGGCGCCACCCGCATGCTTGAAACTGATCGAAACCGCCGCCTATATTGCACAACCAAGCACAACCAAGCACAGTCGAGCACGACGTTCGCGCACCGGCCGCCCGCCGGGCCGTCGGGACGGAGCCCGCCATGCCACTCGCCGCAGCCGGACTCCTGCTCGGTGACGCCACCGCCGCCGGACGTGGCGTCGCCTCCTTCAACGTCATCACCCTCGAACACGTCGAAGCCGTCATCGACGGCGCCGAGCGCGCCGGGGCACCCGTCATCGTGCAGATCAGCGAGAACGCCGTCCGCTACCGGGGCGGCGCGCTGCTGCCGCTGGCCCGCGCCGTCACCGCCGCCGCCGAGGCCGCGGACGTACCCGTCGCCCTCCACCTCGACCACGTCCGCGACACCGAGCTGCTGCGCCGCGCCGCCGACGCCGGATGCGGCTCCGTGATGATCGACGCCTCGCACCTGCCGTACGCGGAGAACACGGCGCTGACCCGGGACGCGGTCACCTGGGCCCACGACCACGGGCTGTGGACCGAGGCCGAACTCGGCCAGATCGGCGGCAAACCCGGCACCCCGCCACTGGACCCGCACGCCCCCGGCGCCCGCACCGACCCCACCCAGGCGCGGGAGTTCACCGCCGCCACCGGCGTCGACGCACTGGCCGTCGCCATCGGCAGCACCCACGCGATGGCGACACGGTCCGCCGAACTCGACCACGCGCTGCTCGCCCGCCTCGCCGAGGCCGTACCCGTCCCCCTGGTGCTGCACGGCGCCTCCGGAGTGCCCGACACCGAACTGTCGGCGGCGGTGCGCGGCGGCATCACCAAGGTCAACATCGGCACCGCGCTGAACGCCGCGCTGACCGCCGAGACCCGCCGGGCGCTGGGCGCGGACCCCGGCCTCACCGACCCGCGCCGCTGGCTGGCGCCCGGCCGCGACGCCATGGCACGCGTGGTCGCCGCGCTCATCCCGCCGATCCACACCCCCGCGGCCCTCCCCGCCGGCCACGCCCCCGGCCGGCGGGGAGGGCCGCGGGGG
>NZ_BHZI01000289.1 GCF_004305975.1 Streptomyces otsuchiensis | reverse complement strand
GGAGGGTCGCGTCGGGCGGTGAGGCCGGGGTGGGCCCGGTGGCGCCGTCGGGTGTGACGGTGCCACCGGGGCCGGGTCAGCGGGTGAACCGCGCCTTGCCGGGGCCGTCCTCGACGAAGCTGCGCATGCCGATCTCGCGGTCCTCGGTGGCGAACAACGAGGCGAACCAGGTGCGTTCGACGGTCAGGCCGGTGTCGATCCCGGCGTCCAGCCCGCTGTCGACCGACTCCTTCGCGGCGCGCAGCGCGATGGCGGGGCCGGCGGCGAGGCGGGCGGCCCAGGCGTGCGCCTCGCCGTGGACCTCGTCGGCGGGCACCACCCGGTCGACCAGCCCGATCTCCAGCGCCTCGGCCGCCTTGACCTGGCGGCCGGTGAAGATGAGGTCCTTCGCCTTCGACGGCCCGACCAGGCGGGGCAGCCGCTGGGTGCCGCCCGCGCCGGGGATCAGCCCGAGCAGCACCTCGGGCTGGCCGAGCCGTACGTTGTCGGCGGCGATCCGGATGTCCGCGCACAGTGCCAGCTCGCAGCCGCCGCCGAGCGCGTAGCCGGTCACGGCGGCGACGACGGGCTTGGGGATGCGGGCGATGGCGGTGAACGCGTCCTGCAGGCCGCGGGCGCGCGCGATCATCGCGGCCTGGTCCATGTCGCGCATTTCCTTGATGTCGGCGCCGGCCGCGAAGACCTTCTCGCCGCCCCAGATCACCACGGCGCGGATGTCGTCGCGTCCGCCGATCTCCTCGGCCAGTTCCCGCAGCCGGTCCTGGATCGCGACGTTGAGCGCGTTCATCGGGGGCCGGTCCAGGCGGATGGTGCCGACGCCGTCGTCCGCTACTTCGAGATGCACAGTCATGGCGCCAGGTTAGCGGTCGTTCACCGGCTGCCGGAGGCCCGGTGCGCGATCCCTCCCGGGAGGACGCGGACGGGCCCGGCGCGGTGCGGGTCCTGGTGGTCCCCTGCCGCGCCGGGCCCGTCCCGGTCCGTCGTGCGTGATGCGTCATCCCCGCCGGAGTGCCCGGCTTTCGGGGGCGTGGCCCGGTGGGCTCACTGGCCGGCGCCCCACTGGGACCAGTCCATGTTCCAGCCGTTGATGCCGTTGTCCGGCGCGATGACGTCGTCGTCGGAGTTGATCACCTCGACGACGTCGCCGATCCGGGTGTTCTGGTAGAACCAGGCGGCCGGGGTGGAGCTGTCGCCGCGGCCCTGGACGTCCTTGAGGCCGATGCAGCCGTGGGTGTCCAGCCGACTGCCGAAGGTGTCGTTGGACGACCAGTAGTTGCCGTGCAGGAAGGTGCCCGAGGTGCTCAGCCGCATGGCGTGCGGGACGTCCGGCAGGTCGTAGTCGTAGCCGACGGTGGCCCCGTCCATCCGGGTCTCCTCGAACATCTCGCTCACCACCATCTTGCCGTTCCAGGTGTCCTTGCCCGGAGAGCCGGCGGTGATCGGGATGCTCTTGAGGAGCTCCCCGTCGCGCTGGACGTCCATGGTGAGCTTCTTGACGTCGACCGTGCTCACCTGGCTGTGGCCCACGGTGAACGAGCGGTCGTTGTGGCGGGTGCCGTAGACGCCGGGGGAGACCTCGACGCCGCGGGTGCGGAACTTGACGGTGACGTCGGTTCCGGGCGCCCAGTACTCCTCGGGCCGGAAGTCCACGCGCTGGTTGCCGAACCAGTGCGGGCGGACCTCGACGGCCGGCTCGGTCTCGAACTCGATGGCCTCCGCGACGGCCTGGGTGTTCTCCACCGGCTTGTCGAAGGTGATCGAGACGACCGTGCCGACGCCCACGGTGCCGCCGTCCTCGATCCAGTTCCACAGCATGCTGCTGGTGTCGACGGTGGCCTCTGCCGCGACCGTGGTGAAGGCCGCGGTCTCGGTGGCCGCCCGGCCCTCGGTGTCCTCGCCGGAGGCGGTGACCTCGTAGGTGGTGTCGTTGGCGAAGTGCTCGACAGGCGTCCAGCTCGCGTCGTCCTCCGCGAACTCGCCCGGAACCTCCTCGCCCTCCGGGTCGGTGACGGTCACCTCGGTCAGTGTGCCGCCGTCGGCGGTCACCGAGAACTCGTCCCATGTGGCGACGGACTCCGCGCCGTCCTCCGGGCTGAACGCGATGGTCAGCGAGCTGTCGTCGCCCCCCGCTCCGTTGCCGCTTCCCTTGCCGTCGTCCGAGTCCCCCGACCCCTCGGCCTTGCTGGTACCGCCGCACGCGGTCGCAGCCACCATGACGACACCGAGAAGCGCGGCTATCGCACCTCTCCGCCCCGTGCCCCACTGCCGCCTGTTCACGTTGTTCTCCCCTCGCGCCCCGGGCGCCGCGATGATCAGCGAGCGCCGTAGCTCAAGCCAACCACACGGGTCAGGCGACACCGCACCGGAATTGTCACCGTTGCGTACTAGTGCTGGCCAGGGCTTCGCAGAGCGCGCATGAAACACCAGAAACAGTGCTATTCGCTATCAAAAGTGGTGGAATGTCGCATGAAGGGGCGTGATCCGGTCACGAGTGAGGAAAGGCGGCCGCCCGGGAAGAACCATCAGGAAACCGGTGACGGCCGGGCGACACACACCAGCTGACGGAGCGGCAACGACGCCGCCCGCCGCGGGCCCTCCGCGACCGCACCGCGACACCCCCTCACCGCAGCCGGACCCGCACCCACCCGTGACACGCATCCGTGACGCGCATCCGTGACACGCACCCGACAGCACCGCGCGCACCGCGGCGCGCACCACGGCCCGCCACCGGGCGCAGCCGCGCACCGCACCCCCACCCGCATCAGCAGGAGGCCAGAGATGTCCCAGGCACCCGAGCACGGGACGGCCGGAGCCGAGACCGCCGCCGAGACCGCCCTCGGCACCATGGCCACCGGGCTCCCCGGACCGCTCAGCCCCAGCGTGCGGGTCCGCCCGCCCGCAGGCCCGCCGCCCGAGGCCTGGCCCGGCAGCCCGCAGCCACTCGGCGCCCGCGTGTGCACCGGCCCCGGCGGCACCCCCGGCACCAACTTCGCCCTCTGGGCGGCGGGGGCCGAAGGCGTCGACCTCTGTCTCTTCGACGACGACGGCAACGAGACCCGCTGCCCGCTCACCGAACTCACCCACGAGATCTGGCACGGCTTCCTCCCCGGCGTCGGCGCCGGACGCCGCTACGGCTACCGCGTCCACGGCCGCTGGGACCCGTGGACCGGCGCCCGCTGGAACCCCGCCAAACTCCTCCTCGACCCCTACGCGCGCGCCGTCGACGGCGACTTCGCCCCACCCGGTGACAGCCGCCCCATCCCGGCTGAGTGCTACGCACACGCCCGCGACTGGCCCGACCAGGACATCGCCGACACCGTTCGCGACGACCGCGACTCCGCGCCGTTCGTCCCCAAGGGCGTCGTCGTCGACGACCGCGACACCTGGGCCGACGACCGGCGCCCCAAGACCCCCTGGTCCGACTCCGTCATCTACGAACTCCACGTGCGCGGCTTCACCAGGAGCCACCCGGACATCCCCGAGGAACTGCGCGGCACCTACGCCGGACTGGCCCACCCCGCGGCCGTCGACCACCTCACCCGCCTCGGCATCACCGCCGTCGAACTGCTGCCCGTCCACCAGTTCGCCCACGAGGACCACCTGCTGCGCCGCGGCATGTCCAACTACTGGGGCTACAACTCCATCGGGTACTTCGCCCCGCACGCCGCCTACAGCGCCACCGGCACCCGGGGCGCGCAGGTCGGCGAGTTCAAGAACATGGTCCGCGCCCTGCACCGCGCCGGCATCGAGGTCATCCTCGACGTCGTCTACAACCACACCGCCGAAGCCGGCCAGCTCGGCCCCACCCTCTCGCTGCGCGGCATCGACAACAGCGGCTACTACCGGCTCGGCGACGACCCCCGCTACTACGCCGACTACACCGGCTGCGGCAACACCCTCCACGTCGTCCAGCCCCAGGTGCTCCGTCTGATCACCGACTCCCTGCGCTACTGGGTCCAGGAGATGGGCGTCGACGGCTTCCGGTTCGACCTCGCCGCCGCCCTCGCCCGCTCCATGCACGACGTCGACATGCTCTCCCCGTTCCTCGCCGTCATCGCCCAGGACCCGGTGCTCCGCCGCGTCAAGCTCATCGCCGAACCGTGGGACGTCGGCAACGGCGGCTACCAGGTGGGGGCCTTCCCCCCGCTGTGGACCGAGTGGAACGACCGCTACCGCGACACCGTCCGTGACTACTGGCGCGGCGCCGTCCCCGACGTCCGCGACCTCGGCTACCGGCTCTCCGGCTCCAGCGACCTCTACGCCTGGGGCGGCCGCCGCCCGTACGCCTCCGTCAACTTCATCACCGCCCACGACGGATTCACCCTCCGTGACCTCGTCTCCTACCACGGCAAGCACAACGAGGCCAACGGCGAGGACAACCGCGACGGCACCGACGACAACCGGTCGTGGAACTGCGGCGCCGAGGGCGAGACCGAGGCCCGCGACATCACGGCCCTGCGCCGCCGCCAGCTCCGCAACCTGCTCACCACCCTGCTGCTCTCCACGGGTGTCCCCATGCTGGTCGCCGGCGACGAGATGGGCCGCACCCAGCGCGGCAACAACAACGCCTACTGCCAGGACAGCGACATCAGCTGGGTCGACTGGAGCCTGGCGCGGGACCCGGCCTGGCGCTCCCTGCTCGACCTCACCACCCGGCTGATCCGGATCCGCCGCGAACACCCCGTGCTGCGCCGCCGTGCCTTCTTCTCCGGGCGCCGCCACGGCCCGGAGGGAATCCGCGACCTCGCCTGGTTCACCGCCACCGGCGAGGAGATGGCAGAGGCCGACTGGTACGCCCCCAGCCTGACGCTCGGCATGTACCTCTCGGGACAGGACATCCCGCAGCGCGACGAGAAGGGGCGGCCCGTCACCGACGACAGCTTCCTGGTGCTGCTGCACTCCGGTGGCGAGGCCGCCGTCTTCCCACTGCCCGGCGCCCCGTGGGCCGACGGCTACGAACTGGTGCTCGACACCACCCGCGAGGACCAGCGGACACCCCCGGGAACGCTGCACGCCCCCGGCGAGGACATCACCCTCCCCGCCCGCTCGGTACTGCTGCTGAGGGCGGTGCCGCCGGAGGGAGACACCGCCTGAGCCGCGGGCCAGGAGGCGCGGACCCGCCGGGGACGGACACCCGCCGGACGCGCGTGTGGGCCCGCCGCGCGACGATCTCGCGCGGCGGGCCCACGGCCGGGGGAAGGGGCCCGGCGTCAGCCCCGGTCGCGGGCGCCGGCGCCGTCGGCGTCCGGGCCACTCCGCTCCGCGGAGGTCCCGGTCGGGTCCGCGTCCTTCGCGGTGCCGGTGGCACGCGCCCCCTCCGGTGAGGGGGCGCCACGGTCGGCCGGCACGCCCGGGGTGGACCCGAACGGCTGGAGTTCGTGCGGCCGCAGCCGCCGCCCGTCCGGCTCGAAACCGGGGTGCGCCGGGTGCTCCATCACCTCACCGACCGGGCCCTCGGGCGGCAGTCCCGGCTGTTCCTCCGGGCGAGGAGCCGGCAGCTCCCGCTGCCGCAGCCGGATTCCGTACCAGACCGCCGCGATGAGCAGCGTGACCAGCACGATGCCGAGCACAAAGGGGCCGACCCCCACCAGGAAGTCCCGCTCGGCCGCGATCCGGACCGTACTGCCGTGCATACTGCCGTCCATCGGGTGCCTCCTCAGGCTCCGGCGACCGTCTCGGGTCGCCCGGTCACCACATCCGTTCCGTTTCCTTCCTCCGCTTCGGCCTCCACCGCCGGTATGGACGCCTGGCTCTCCTCGCCGTGCGCCCAGCGCAGCACCGCGCCGAGGCCGCCGCTGGGCAGCTCCACCCCGTCGTAGGCCGACGGGTCGACCACCACCACATCGCCGCCGGCCGCCACCACCGCGCGCAGCAGCGCGTCATCGGCCCGCGCGGACGCCGGGTCGTCCGCGCCGAGCGACCGCGCCTCCGTCCGTCGCATCGCCAGCTGGTCGGGCTCGCCCCCGACCCACACCTCGCGGTTGTGGTCGGAGCCGCCGGGGACGATCACCAGCGTGGCGATCCGGCGCTCGCGCGCCGCCTCCACCAGCGAGGGCACCCCCTCGGTCGCGGCAGCGCCGTCGGCGCCCGCCAGCCCGGCCCGGAACCGTTCCAGCAGCTCGGAGTGCTCCTGCTCCCGGCGCTCGCGCAGCAGCCGGGCCACCTCCTCGTCCAGCAGCGACGTCCGCGCGCCCGGCGCGCGGCCACCTCGGTCGGTCTCCACCACGCGCGAGGCCAGGGCCTGCGGCAGCCGGTCGTGGACGCTGCGCCGCTGGCGCTCGTCACCGACCAGCAGCACCACGTCCGCCTCGGTCTCCACCACGGCCTTCGCCAGCTCCTCCGCCGTCTCGGCGGCGTTGCGCTCCCAGGTGTTCTCGACGGCCGTCTGGAAGCGGCGCTCGGACCAGTCGGAGCTCGTGGTGCGGTTGACGGGCCAGCTCTCGCCGTCGACGCGGCCCACCGTCTCCGCGCCACGGGCGTGCCGCAGCTCGAAGTCGGCGCCCTGCCGGTCCACGTACGCCAGGAGGCAGACCCGGGAGTCCTCCGCCATCTCCACCAGCGGCGTCAGCCGCGGCACGGCGCTCCACGAAGCCTCCGTCGCCGGAGGCGCCGAGCCCAGCGGCACCTCCCGCACGACCGCGCCGTTCGCTGCGAAGACCGCGCGGCCGGGCGGGCCCGGACGCGGCGCGTTCAGCTCCTCGTAGACGCCGCGCGCCTCGGCGTCACCGGCGCCCTGTTCGGTGAGGTCGTCGCGTGCCTGCCGGGCGGCGAGTTCCTGATGGGTGGCGGCGTCGGGGCCGGGGGTGGCGTTCGCCAGGTAGGCGGACGCCCAGGGGCCCGGGGTGCGGACTACGGGCTCCAGAAAGGCGAGATCCATCGATCCTCCTGATCCGTCGGGATGTTGCTTCGCTCGGATACTCGGGACGGGTGGGTGGCGAGCGGCGACTCCGTGCTGCTGTGGCG
>NZ_BHZI01000288.1 GCF_004305975.1 Streptomyces otsuchiensis | reverse complement strand
CCCACCCACCCCCGCCGTGTAGCGGGGGCGGCGTTCGGCGCGGATCACGACGGCCAGCCCGGCCATGATGACGCCCAGCGCCGGGTAGGCGAGCAGCGGCGGCGACTGGCCGAGCCAGACCGCGGCGATGAGCGCGGCGCCGGGTGCCTCCAGCAGGATCGCGGTCGAGGTGACCGACGGTCCGAGCCCCCGTACCACCCGGTTGAGCAGGGAGTGGCCCAGGAACTGGGCGGTGGCGGTCAGCACCAGCAGCTTCAGCCAGGTCTCCCCCGAGTACCCCGCCAGCTCGGTGCCGGCCGCCAGGCACGCCACCAGCAGCAGCACGGCGGTGGCCGTGTAGCAGACGAAGGTGTAGCCGGTGGTGCTGGTGGTGCGGCGCACCTCGTTGCCGATGAGCATGTAGACGGCCGCGGCGAGGCCGCCCGCGAGGGCCAGGGCGTCGCCGGCGAGGGCGCGGGCGGAGACGGTGAGGTCCACCCCTGTCAGCAGCAGCACCCCGGCGAAGGCGATGCCGGTACCGGCCCAGGTCCGTGCGGTGGGGCGGTGGCCGCGCAGCCGCAGCAGCACCGTGATCCAGATCGGCGTGGTGGTCACCAGCGCGACCGACGAGGCGACCGAGGTCATGTGCAGGCTGGGCAGCCACAGCGCGAAGTGCGCCGCCAGCGCGGCGCCGGCGGCCAGCGACAGCAGCAGGCGGCGGCGGCCCAGCGCGGCGATCTCGCGGCGCAGCGTGGAGCGGAACGCCACCACCGGTGCGAGGGAGGCCGCCGCCATCGCGTTGCGCCAGAAGGCGATGGCCAGCGCGGGAGCCGCGGTGGCAGCGATCAGCGGGCCGGAGAACGAGATACCGGCCACGGCGACGGCGAGCAGCAGCAGGTCCAGCCGGGCCTGGGGCGAGGCGAGCGACTCCGTGGGATCCGGCGCACCGGCGTCCCGTCGGTCGTGGGGGAGACCCGCCCGGGCCGGGTCCTGCGAGATGGCGCCGCCCGGCGCCGGCTGGTCGGCGGACGTTTTGCGGGCTCCGGTGGCCAACGCTCCTCCTGGGGTGCGGGGCCGAACGTCCGGCCGCCCTCAGAGTAAGCCCCGTGAGTGATACACGCTGCTGACGGTTCAGCTGCTGAGAAGGCGGACCGCGTGGGGACGCGGCCAGCCGGAGCGGACACGTCTCGGGGCCGTCCGCGCGGAGTGCGCGGACGGCCCCGGGAGGACTTGGCGGGCGGGGGACGCGCCGGTCAGCCGGCGAGTCCCGACGCGTGCCGGCGGCTCGGACTGCTGCTCGTCTGCACCAGCAGCGACAGCAGGACCACGCCGCACAGCGCGCCGGCGAGCAGCACCACCGGCACGCTTCCGGGGCCCAGCACCGTTCTGGTGATCAGGCCGCCGAGCATCGCGCCTCCCGTCCCCGTCGCCAGCGCGAGCCGGTGGTCGGGGAAGCGGGTGGGAAATCTGCGGACGGCGGCACAGGCGATGGCGATCCCGATGAGTGCACTCGCGGTCGTCTCCCAGACCATGGTCCCTCCCTGGCTGAGTTGTCTGTACGGCCAGTGCCGTCCTACCCAGGGACCGGAGCACGCGAAACGGCGGCCGGTGACCTTTCACCGACCGCCGTTTCGCGTCAGGGCCCGGAAGCCTTCAGACGGCGCCGAAGCCGACCTTGCGAGAGGTCTGCTCGCCGATCTCCACGTAGGCCAGTCGCTCTGCCGGGACCATCACCTGCCGGCCGCGCTCGTCCGTGAGGGTGAGCAGCCGGTCCTTGCCGGAGAGTGCCGCGGTGACCGCGCTCTTCACATCCTCGGCAGACTGCGCGCTCTCCAGAACGATCTCGCGCGGCGTGTGCTGAACGCCGATCTTGATCTCCACGGCTTGTCCCTCCGCATGGTCCATGACGTGCGCGAAGCCCGCGCCGCCGTTGTCCCGCAAGCGTAGCCGTGCCCCCGGCGGGAACCGGACGGGACGTCCACGCCCGTAGCGAACAGGGGCGCCGCGGGCGGCGGCGGCCCGCACGGGTGTGCGGCCGGGGCACTGCGGAGGCGGCGTGTCAGTCGTGCGGCTGCATGGGGAAGCCGGCGATACCGCGCCAGGCCAGCGAGCCCGTCAGCGACTTGGCGGTGCCACGGGGGATCTTCTGGCCCGAGCTGAGCCAGTGGCGTGCGGTGATCTGCGCCATGCCGCAGAGGCTGACGGCCAGCAGCATCGACTGGTCGCGGGGAAGGTCGGTGTCCTCGGCGATGACGGCGCACACCAGTTCGGCACAGTCCAGGGACACCTTGTCGACGCGTTCCCGCACCGCGGGCTCGTTGGTCAGGTCGGACTCGAACACCAGCCGGAAGGCGCCGCCCTCCCGCTCGACGTAGTCGAAGTAGGCGTCCATGGTGGCGGCCACGCGCAGCTTGTTGTCGGTGGTCGACGCCAGCGCCTCCCGCACGTCCTGCACCAGCGCCTCGCAGTGCTGGTCCAGCAGGGCGAGGTACAGCTCCAGCTTCCCGGGGAAGTGCTGGTAGAGCACGGGCTTGCTGACGCCCGCCCGCTCCGCGATGTCGTCCATCGCCGCCGCGTGGTAACCCTCCGCGACGAACACCTCCTGGGCGGCGCCCAGCAGCTGGTTGCGCCGGGCCCTGCGGGGCAGGCGCGTGCCTCGGGGGCGCGCACCGGTCTGCTCGATGGCTGTCACGCCGCCTCCCATGTGTGGGGACCTGCGGTGAGGTCGGTGGTCGGATCGCCGGGTGTGCGGCAGGGACGCCGGTGTCCCGCCTGGTGCCCGACGCCGTCATCCTACGTTCGGGTAACGGCGGGCTCTCCGTCGCGTGTCAAGGATTGTGCCCGGCGGGCCGTCGGGGCGCACCCTGTCGGACGGCCCGGCGCGGACCTCCACACCCTGCGCACAAAGCGTCACGGACGGGGCGCTTCGCCGTCGCTGTCGCCGCCGTCGCCGTCGTCGGTGGCGGTCGTGGCGGGACTCGGAGGGTGTGGTCGTCAGCGGTACTCGTCCTCGTCTCCGCGTTCGACGGTCCGGGTCTGCTCGATCACGTCGGCCGGGTCGGCCGCGCCGCCGGGGGTCTCCACCACCCCGGCCTCCGCTCCGACGCGCTCCTGGCGTGCGCGGGACGCGGCGCGCTCCTCCGCGGTGTCCGCCTCGGGGGCCTCGCCGCTCGGAGTCCGTTCGGAGGCGAGCACCTCCTCGACGCTGTCCGGTTCGCTGGGATCGATGGGCATCTCAGTGCACCTCCGATGCCGGATTCGGTCACGTTCGGTCAACATCCAGCGTAGGCGATCTCCTCGGGTCCGGCCCGGGGTGCCCGGGAGGATCACCCGCGGACGGTCGCTCCGCCGTCCCGGGTGTGCCGTTTCCCCGGCGGGCCGCCACGGACGGGGGAATGCCGGCGCCGGCATGGGCCGATCGGGGTTCACGCGTTCGGGGACGGTCACTGAGCGTGTCGAGCGGCTGCTCGGGGCGATGTCGGCCCGGGGCGCGGTGTCCGCGAAGGCGGCGGCCGGAGGCCCGCGACGCCCGTCCGGCAAGGCGGGGGCTCCTACCCCGGGCCGCCTCGATCACGCCGAAGAACCGTCGCCGAACAGTCAAGCGATATCGAAGCGATACGGGCGCCGTACGCCGGATGCGGCGTGAATGTGATGCCGGACACAGTCACGGTCGCGGGCCGTACTCGTAGGATGGCGCCATGCCATCGACCGAGGAGCGACAGGCCACAGCGGCACTTGCCGCTGCCGAGGCGTGGCCGGGCGTGCGTGAGGGCGAGACCATGCGGTCCGTCAGCCTGCCCGGCATGACCCTGGCGGTCCGGCGCCGTGCCTCCACCAGGGACGAGCTCGAACCGGCCCTCTTCGTCCACGGGTTGGGCGGTTCCTCGCGGAACTGGTCCACCCTCATGGAGCGGCTGGCCGGCGATGTCGAGTGCGAGGCGCTGGACCTGCCCGGCTTCGGGGCCTCCCCGCCTCCGGACAACGGCCAGTACTCGCTGGCCGCCCACTCCCGGGCCGTGGTCCGGTGCGTCGAGGCGGGTGGACGCGCGCCGGTGCACCTGATCGCCAACTCCCTCGGGGGAGCGGCCGCCACCCGGGTGGCGGCGCTCCGTCCCGATCTGGTGCGGACGCTGACCCTCATCTCGCCCGCACTGCCCGAACTCCGCCCGCAGCGCACCGCGTTGCCGACGGCGATGCTGGCGGCGCCGGGCATGTCGAAGCTGCTGCGCCGGATGACCAGCGACTATCCGCCGGAGCAGCGCGCCCGCGGCGTGCTGAGGCTGTGTTACGGCGACCCGGCCCGCATCACCCCGGAGGAGTTCTCCGGGGCGGCGGCCGAACTGGAACGCCGTCAGTCGCTGCCGTACTTCTGGGAGTCGCTGAGCCGGTCCGCGCGCGGACTGCTCAACTCCTACACGCTCGGCGGCCAGCACTCGCCGTGGCGGCTGGCCGAACGGGTGCTGGCACCCACGCTGTTGGTCTACGGCGGCCGGGACCGCCTCGTAGGCTTCAGGATGGCCGACCGCGCCGCGGTCGCCTTCCGTAACTCGCGACTCCTGACGCTGCCCGCGGCCGGGCATGTCGCGATGATGGAGTTCCCCGACGTGGTGGCGGACGCGTTCCGCGAGTTCCGTGCCGCCACTGTCGGGCCGCAGATCACCGATAACGCCGGGGGGCGTGACGCTTGATGCACCGGTCCGATCGCGAACAGTGGTCCCCTGAGGGCGCTGCGGCGGAGAGAGCGCCGGCCGATCCCCAGTTCGCGCAGCCTCCGGACAGTCCGGAGCACTACGGCTACCCGGCACCGGCCGGGCACCCGGACCCCACCACGTATCCCGAGGTCGCCGTGCCCGCACAGGACCGTGAGTCCCGCCCCGGCGGGTACGACCGCGGCGGACTCACCGCGGGCCTTCGGGCCGGCGGCGCGGGCCGTCACGCCTACGCCCCCGGTGCGGCGCCCGGCCCGGGGCCCGGCGCCGGTGCGGTGCCCGGGGCGGGTGTGGCGCCCGGCGATCACGGCGCGGCGCGCGGTGGTCCTCCCGCCGACAGCGACGGCCACGGGGGCCACACCGGTCACGGCGGCCACCCGCTGGACCACGGCGCCTTCCCGCCGCAGGGCCACCCCGATCCGTCCGGGACCGCCGACGACACCCTCGGCGCTGTCGGCGCCGGGACCCGGGGCTCACACCGGCGCAGCTCCGGGCCCCGCCAGGAGTACCTCGACGCGTTCGACAACCCGCCGCGTGCCGCCGCTCCGGGCGCCGGCCCGGGTGACTTCGGCGATCTCGGTGCCGACCCGGCGGCGCGTGGCCGGAGCCACGGCGCGCACGCCGGGCCGGCCGCGCGTCCCCCGGAGCCCGAGGAGCGGGCCGAGCCGTCCGACCCCGGGCCGCCGGAGCCGGAGGCGCCCACCTCCCCGGATCGCGGGGGCGGCTGGGGGCGCACCATCACCGGCATCGCCGCGGCCGGTGTGGTGACCGTGCTGACCATCTCCGTGATGGGGCAGATGGCGGAGGCCGAGCAGCCCGGATCGCCCACCTCCCAGGAGACCGGTGACGACGAGGGCGGCGCCGGTGCGGGTGGCAAGGAGCCCAACGGCGCCGGTGACGAGGTCGAGGAGGGCGCCGAGGCGCCCCCCGGCGCGGGCGGTACGCCGGAGCTCACCTACGACGAGGTGATGGCGCAGACCCTCCCGCTCGACCCCGAACTCACCGCTTCGGGCGAACTGGTCCCCGTGGAGGGCACCGAGGACGGTCCCTACCCGGACGCCCCCGACCAGTACCGCTACCGGGTGGACGTCGAGAGCGGCATGGACGTCATAGACCCGGAGGTCTTCGCCGAGGCCGTGCACCGTACCCTCAGCGACCCGCGCAGCTGGACCAACGGCGGCGCCCGTTCCTTCACCCGGGTCTCCTCCGGGACGCACGACTTCGTGGTGACGCTCGCGTCGCCGGGCACCACCGCCGAGTGGTGTGCGAAGTCCGGGCTCAACACCACGATCGACAACGTCTCGTGCGACTCGGCCAGCACCGACCGGGTGATCATCAACGCCTGGCGCTGGGCGCAGGGTGCCGACACCTACGGCCCGGACCGTATGCACGAGTACCGGCAGATGCTCATCAACCACGAGGTGGGGCACCGGGTCGGCTACGGCCACGCGGTCTGTCCCTCCGAGGGCGCGCTCGCCCCGGTGATGATGCAGCAGACGAAGTTCCTCACCATCGACGGCATCACCTGCGAGGCCAACGCCTGGCCCCACCCGGGCAACAGCTGACCGACCGTCCCGCCGCACGCGGCGCTGCCCCCGATCCCGGAACCCCGGGGCCGGGGGCAGCACCGCGTCCGGGTCGCGCGCGACGGCCTGACCGCGCGACGGCCTGACCGTCCGACCGCCCGACCGTCGCCCGGTGACCCGTGGCCGTGGTCTGACCGACGGTCAGAATGCCGCTCTTACCGCATCCCGACCGGCCGTAACGCCCGGCCGCGCGCATAGTTACGTTTCTTCACCCCTTCCGGTGGCGTGATGGACAACCGTCCGCCGTGTCCCCTCCCCAGCGACTTAGCTGATTCCCGCAGGTCCCGCCCCGGGCAGCGCACAGCGCCCGGCCGACGAGACCAGGAGTCCAGTCCGTCAGGGAGTAGGGAGTGCACCAGTGCGAATCGCACTGCTCACCGAGGGTGGCTATCCGTACGTGCGGGGCGAGTCCGGAGTCTGGTGCGAGCGACTGCTGCGCGGCCTCGGCGGCCATGAGTTCGAGGTCTGCGCGCTGAGCCGCAGCAGTCAGCAGGACGCCGGGCCGCGCAGCCCGCTGCCACCGAACGTGGTGCGGGTCCGTACCGCCCCCCTCTGGGGCGCCCCGCCGGAGCCGGGCACGGCGGACGGGGGGCGGATCTCCCGTCGTCTCGGACGCCGGTACGCCGACGCGTTCGGCGAGCTGACGGCGGCGCTGTGCAGTGCCGAGCCCACGAGACAAGAGGCAATCTCGTATGCCGTCTTCTGCTTGAAAAAAAAAACGCCGGCAACGACACCGGCCTCACCCACCTCGCCTCG
>NZ_BHZI01000287.1 GCF_004305975.1 Streptomyces otsuchiensis | reverse complement strand
CTCGACGCCCGCGCCCGGGAACGGCTGTGCGCCGCGCTCGGCGGCCCGGACCAGGCGGCGGACGAGGAGTCCGCTGGGGCGCACCGCGAGCTGGTCCTCGCCGTCCGGGCCGCCGAGCGCGGCGCACAGCCGTTCCCGGGCGCGGGCGTCGAGGGTGCCGGGCAGATCGACCAGTCCGCCCCAGCGCTGCGGGTGTTCGAGCGCGGCGACCATACCGGTGCCCCATACCTGGGCCTGCACGGGCGCGGTGAGCGGGTCGGCCTCGCTCGTGGAGACGGCACCCCGGGTGGCGCACCACAGCGGCGCGGTGATGCCGAGGTCGCCGAGCGCCTGGACGAGCGCGAGGGTCAGGGCCGTGCCGGTGGGCAGGCCCGGGTGGTGGGGATGCGGGGCGTCGGCCAGGCCGAGGAGGGAGAGCACTCCGGCGAGGGGCCGGTCGTCAGCGGCGGTGACGGAGGCGGCGGTTACGGACGCGGCCGTGACGGCGGCGGCGAGGCGGGAGCGGTCGGCGACGGCGTTCAGGTGCGCCCCGCCGGTGGTCGCGGCCTCTGCCGTGACCACCTCCGCTCCGTGTTCCCGCAGGGCCCGTACGGTCTCCCGCACCGTCTCGCTCTCCTGGTCCCCCTCGGGCGCGAGGACCAGCCATGTCCCGCTGAGCGCGGGGGCCGGCGGGTCGGGCAGCGGATGCCAGGCGACGCGGTAGCGCCACGCGTCGGACGGGTCCCTCGCGTCGCGCTGCCGGCGCCAGCCGTTCAGGGCGGGAAGTACCTCTCGCAGCGGCGCGGAGTCGACGGCGAGGGCGGTGGCCGCCTCCGTCACGTCGCCGCGTTCCACCAGCTCCCAGAACTCCGTGTCGCCGCCGGCGGGCGGTGGTGTGGCGGGTGTCAGCCAGTGACGGCGTTGCTGGAACGGGTAGGTGGGGAGGCCGACCCGGTGTGCGTCCCGGCCCTCGTAGACCTTCCGCCAGTCCACCGGCACGCCGCGCGCCCACAGTTCGGAGGCGGAGGTGAGGGCGCGGCGGAGGCCGCCCTCGTCGCGGCGCAGGGTGCCGGTGACCAGGGTGCCGGGTGCGCCCGCGGCTTCGGCGGTGTCCTGGACGGGAAGTGTCAGCACGGGGTGGGGGGACGCTTCGAGGAAGACGCCGTGGCCCTGTTCGGCGAGGGCGCGGACGGCGGAGTCGAAGCGCACGGTGCGGCGCAGGTTCCGGTACCAGTACGTGGCGTCCATGGACGTGGTGTCCAGCAGTCGCCCGGTGACGGTGGAGAAGAGCGGGATACGGGAGGCGGCCGGGGTGATGCCGGAGAGGGCCGCCAGGATCTCCCGCTCGATGCTCTCGACGTGCGCGGAGTGGGAGGCGTAGTCGACGGGGACCGTGCGGGCCCGGACGCCGTTGGCCGCGCAGGCCCCGGTCAGTTCGGCGAGGGCCGCGGCGTCGCCGGAGACCACCACGGAGACGGGGCCGTTGACGGCGGCGACCGACAGCCTCCCGGCCCACGGTGCGATGACGTCCTCCGCCCGCTCGCGGGACACCGCGAGCGAGACCATGCCGCCGTCGCCCGCGAGCCCGGTGATGGCCCGGCTGCGCAGGGCCACGACCTTCGCGCCGTCCTCCAGGGACAGGGCGCCGGCGACCACGGCGGCGGCGATCTCCCCCTGGGAGTGCCCCACCACCGCGTCCGGCTCGACGCCCCAGGACCGCCACAGCGCGGCCAGCGACACCATCGTCGCGAACAGCGCGGGCTGGACCACGTCGACCCGGTCCAGCGGGTACGCGCCGGGTACGCCGCGGACGACGTCGGTCAGCGACCAGTCCACGAAGGGGGACAGCGCCTGCGCACAGGCCGCCATGGAACGGGCGAACTCCGGTGCGGTATCGAGGAGTTCCCGCCCCATGCCGGGCCACTGCGCGCCCTGCCCCGGGAAGACCATGGCCACTCGGCCGGGACCGGGCTCCGCGAGGGCGGTGACGGCGGTCGCGGCGTTCTCCGGGTCGCGGACCAGCTCGTCCAGCGACGCGAGCAGTTCGGCGCGGTCGGCGGCCGTCACAGCGGCGCGGTGTGCGAAGGCGGTCCGTGTGGTGGCGAGCGAGTAGCCGATGTCGGCGGGGCGCGCGTCCGGGTCCGCGGTGAGGCGCGCCCGGAGGCGCGCGGCCTGGTCGCGCAGGGCGGCTGCGGTGCGCCCGGAGAGGACGCACGGCACGACGTCCGGGGCGGTGCCGGTGGGCCGCGGCCTCGGCTCGGGTTCGGGGGCCTGTTCCAGGATGACGTGGGCGTTGGTGCCGCTCATCCCGAAGGAGGAGACGCCCGCCCTGCGCGGGCCGCCGGTCTCGGGCCACGGCCGGGCCTCGGTCAGGAGCGCGACCGCGCCCTCGCTCCAGTCGACATGCGGAGTGGGCTCGGTGATGTGCAGCGACCGGGGCAACAGCCCGTGGCGCAGCGCGAGAACGGTCCTGATGACGCCCGCGACCCCGGCGGCGGCCTGGGTATGGCCGATGTTGGACTTCAACGAGCCGAGCCACAGGGGCTGTTCGGGGCGATGTTCCCGGCCGTACGTGGCGAGCAGCGCGTCGGCCTCGATGGGATCGCCGAGGGTGGTGCCGGTGCCGTGCGCCTCGACCGCGTCGATGTCGGCGGCGGACAGGCCCGCGTCGGCGAGCGCGTCGCGGATGACGCGCTGCTGGCTGGGCCCGTTCGGCGCGGTGAGGCCGTTGCTGGCGCCGTCCTGGTTGACGGCGGAGCCGCGCAGCACCGCGAGAACGGGGTGACCGTTCCGGCGGGCGTCCGCGAGGCGTTCCAGGAGGAGCACGCCGGCACCCTCGCCCCAGCCGGTGCCGTCGGCGGAGGCCGAGAACGGCTTGCAGCGTCCGTCGGCCGCCATGGCTCCCTGACGGCTGAACTCGGTGAACACCGAGGGCCGCGCCATCACGGTCACCCCGCCGGCCAGGGCGAGCGAGCACTCCCCGGCGCGCAGCGCGCGCGCCGCCTGGTGCAGGGCGACGAGCGACGCCGAGCAGGCGGTGTCGACGGTGACCGCCGGCCCCTGGAGGCCGAGCGCGTAGGCGACACGGCCGGACATGACACTCATCGAGTTGCCGGTCATCAGGAAGCCCTGCACGGTCTCGGGGACGCCGGCCCCGAGCTGGGCGTATCCCTGGTCGATGGCGGCGGCGAACACCCCGGTCCGGGTGGCGCGCAGCGACGCCGGGTCGATGCCCGCGCGTTCGACGGCCTCCCACGCGGCCTGGAGCAGCAGCCGCTGCTGCGGGTCCATCGCGACGGCCTCGTGCGGTGACACGGCGAAGAACTCGGCGTCGAAGTCGGCGGCGCCGTCGAGGAAGGCGCCCCGGCAGGGCACGCCGCCCGCGGTGAGAGCCTCCGTGTCCCAGCCGCGGTCGCCGGGCACGCCGGTGACGGTGTCGCGGCCCTCGGCCAGGAGGTCCCACAGCTCCTCAGGGGTGCGGACGCCGCCGGGGAAGCGGCAGCTCATCGAGACCACGGCGATCGGCTCACGGCTCCTGCCCTCGGCCTCGCGCAGCCGTCGGCGGGTCTCCCGCAGGTCGACGGTGACGCGGTTGAGGTAGTCGCGCAGCTTCCGCTCGTTCTGTTCGCTCACCGTGCCCCTCCGTGGGTGCGTCGGGACGGCGCGGTCTGGACGGGAGTCACGAGATGCCCAGCTCCTTGTCGATCAGGTCGAAGATCTCTTCGTTGGTGGCGGACTCGACGGCTTCGGCGGAATCACCGTGGTCGTCGGCGCCCGCCCCGTCCGGCGCCGGTTCGAGGCGGGCGAGGGCGCCGCGCAGGCGCCGGGCGAGATCGGCGCGCCGCTGTGCCCCGTCGGCGCCGGTGCCGGCCAGTTCGGTGGCCAGTGCGTCGAGCCGGTCGAGTTCGGCGCCGCCCGGTGGCGCGGCGGGCGCGGCGGCGGCGGTGAGCCGGTCGGCGAGGTGACGGGCGAGCGCTTCGGGGGTGGGGTGGTCGAAGACCAGGGCGGCCGGAAGCCGGGCCCCGGTGACCGCCATCAGCCGGTTGCGCAGCTCGACACCGGTGAGGGAGTCGAATCCCAGCTCCTTGAACGGCCGTTCCGCTCCGATCAGGTCGGCCGAGGCGTGGCCGAGGACGGCGGCCGCGTTGCCGCGTACCAGGTCGAGCAGGGCACGGTGCGCCTCGGCGGGCGGCAGCTCCGCCAGCTGCTCGGCGAGCGACGGCCCGGCGGGCCGGGCGGCCGGGGCGGTCGACGGGGCCGCCGTGCTCCTGTCCGCGCCGCGCACCAGACCGCTGAGCAGCGGGGGCACCTGGGTGCCCGTGGCGGCCGCCGCACGAAGCGCGGCCGGGTCGATGCCGGCGGCCAGCACGTGCGGCTGTGCGGCGGTCAGGGCCGCGTCGAAGAGGGCGAGGGCCGATTCGGTGGACAGGGCACCGATGCCGCTCCGCGCCGCCTTCCGTAGGTCGGCGTCGGTGAGATGGGCGGTCAGCGCGCTGCGTTCCTCCCACATGCCCCAGGCGATGGACACCGCGTGCGTCCCCTCGGCCCGGCGGCGTGCCGCCAGTGCGTCGAGCGCGGCGTTGGCTGCGGCGTAGTTGGCCTGTCCGGCGCCGCCGAGCAGGGCGGCGCCGGAGGAGAACAGGACGAAGGCGGCCAGGTCGCGTCCCCGGGTCAGCTCGTGCAGGGCGAGCGCGGCGTCCGCCTTGGGCCGCAGGACGTGTGCGAGCCGGTCGGGCGTGAGCGCGGTGACGGTGGCGTCGTCGAGGACTCCGGCGGCGTGCACGACTCCGGTGAGGGGGTGTGCGTGCGGGATGCCCGCGAGGAGTCCGGCGAGCGCGGCGCGGTCGGTCACGTCGCAGCTCGCGACGGTCACCTCGGCTCCCGCCTCGGCGAGTTCGCGCACGAGTGGTCCGGCGCCGGGGGCGTCCGCGCCGGAGCGTGCCGCCAGCAGCAGCCGGCGTACGCCGTGAGCGGCGACCAGATGGCGGGCGACGAGTCCGCCGAGGGTGCCGGTGCCGCCGGTGATCAGAACGGTGCCTTCCGGGTCGAGGGGGGCGGGCAGCGTCAGGACGTTC
Source organism: Streptomyces otsuchiensis (assembly GCF_004305975.1). Lineage (GTDB taxonomy): Bacteria > Actinomycetota > Actinomycetes > Streptomycetales > Streptomycetaceae > Streptomyces > Streptomyces otsuchiensis. The sequence goes on along the minus strand of NZ_BHZI01000287.1, from coordinate 2,020 downwards.
TTGCCGGTGTGCCGGGACTGGCTGAGGTGGCGGAACGCCTGCGGGGCCTGGCGCAGCTCCCAGCAGGTCAGGGGCAGCGGTTCCAGTGCGCCCCGCTCGAACAGGGACAGGATCTCGGCGAGCATGGCGCCGACCCGCTCCGCTCCGGCCTCCATCAGGTCGAAGGCCCGGTAGTAGACGCCGGGGTGCTCGCGCGCCACCTCGGCGGCGTCGCGCACATCGGTCTTGCCCATCTCGACGAACCGGCCGCCGCGCGGCAGCAGCGCCAGTGAAGCGTCGACGAACTCCCGGGCCAGGCAGTCGAGGACGACGTCCACGCCCCGGCCGCCGCTGACGTCGAGGAAGTGGCCGGCGAAGTCGAGGGTGCGGGTGGAGGCGATGTGATCGGCTGCCAGACCCGAGGCCCGCAGCACGTGCTGCTTTGCTGGGCTCGCCGTCCCGTACACCTCGGCTCCGGCGTGCCGGGCGAGCTGGACGGCCGCCATGCCGACGCCGCCCGCCGCCGCGTGCACCAGGACCGACTGGCCGCGACGCAGTCCGCCGAGGTCGAACAGGCCGTAGTAGGCGGTGAGGAAGGCGATCGGTACCGACGCGGCCTGGGCGAAGGTCCAGCCGGCCGGGATCCGGGCGAGGGTCCGCCGGTCGGCGACGGCCGTCGGCCCGAAGGCGCCGCCGAAGACACCCATCACCCGGTCGCCGGGCGCAAGGTCACCGACGTCCGCTCCCACCTCCAGGACGACTCCGGCGCCCTCGCTGCCGATCCCCGTCTGGTCGGGGTCGAGCCCGAGGGAGGCCACCACGTCGTGGAAGTTGAGCCCCGCGGCCCGCACGGCGACCCGCACCTGGCCCGCGCCGAGCGGGGCGAGCGCGTCGGGCGCGGGCACGGCCGTGAGCCCGTCGACCGTGCCGTCCCCCGACGGGGCGATCCGCCAGCTATCGGCACTGTCCGGGGGCGGCACCAGGGTGTCGCGGCCGGGCCCGGCGGTCAGCCGCGGCACGAGCACCTCTCCGGCGCGTACGGCGACTTGGGGTTCGCCCGAGGCGAGGGTGGCGGGCAGGGCGGCACGCGACCGCGGGTCGCCGTCCAGATCGACGAGCAGGAACCGGCCGGGGTGTTCGGTCTGCGCCGTGCGCAGCAGCCCCCAGACGCCGGACCGGGTCCAGTCCGCCGCCCGGTCGCCGGGCCCGGTGGTCACCGCACCCCGGGTGGCCACGGCGAGGACGGAGCCGTCGAACCGCTCGTCGGAGAGCCACTCCCGCACCAGGGCCAGGCACTCGACGGCGGCGGCGTGGAACGCCGCTGCCTGGCCGGTGCCACCGTCCGTGCCGTCGTGCGTGCCGTCGTGCGGGGCGTCGTGCGGGGCGTCCGGGCGGGGGCAGTCGGCGAGGACCAGGCCGGGCACGGGGCTGTCCGGCTCGGCACGCACGGCGGCCCAGTCGCCCCAGTGTTCCTCCGTCGCGGGCCCGTCGGCCTCCGGCACCGGCACCGGCACGGGCACCGGCACCCAGTCCACCCGGTGCAGCCCGTCGCGGCCGTGGCCAGCGCGCCACGCACCGTCCGCGGGCGCGGGGCGCAGGGCGAGCGAACCGGCCGACAGGACCTCCTGCCCCGCCAGGTCGTACACCGTCAGCGCGACGGCGTCCGGTCCCTGCCCGGTGAGCCGCACCCGTACGGCGGTGGCGCCCGCGAGGTGCGTGGTCACGTCGGTCCAGCTGAACGGCAGGCGCGCGGTGTCGTCACGGCCGGGCAGCAGCGCGGCGGTCTGCAGGGCGGCGTCCAGGAGCGCGGGATGCAGCCGGTACCCGGGGGCGTCCGCGTGCTGCCGCTCGTCCAGGACGAGTTCGGCGCAGATCTCGCCGTCCTTCGCCCAGGCGGCCCGGATGCCCCGGAAGGTGGGCCCGTAGGCGAATCCGGCGGCCGCGAACCGCTCGTAGAGGCCCCCGGTGTCCACGGCCTCGGCGCCGGGCGGCGGCCAGGTCACGAGGGCGGGCCCGGTGGTGCGGCGGCCAGGTCACGAGG
>NZ_BHZI01000286.1 GCF_004305975.1 Streptomyces otsuchiensis | reverse complement strand
GTGGGCGTGGGCCCGGGGCTGTTCGCCGGGGGCGGTGGCGTCATCGGCGCGGCTCTCTTCTCGCCGCTCGGGCGGGGCGTCCCGTGCCCGGGGCGTCGCGGTCCACGCCGGGGCGGTCGGGGTTCTCGTCGGTGGCGGCGAGGATCTCGGCGAGGTGCCGGACGCCGACTCCGGTGCGGAGCCGGCTGAGGCCGCCACCGATGTGCGTCAGACAGGAGTTGTCGCCGGCGGTCAGCAGTTCGGCTCCGCTGTCGAGTACGTCGCGGAGCTTGTCGGCGAGCATCGCGCTGGAGACGTCGGGGTTCTTCAGCGCGAAGGTGCCGCCGAACCCGCAGCAGGACTCGGCGCGGGGCAGTTCCACCAGGTCGATGCCGCGCACGGCGCGCAGCAGCCGCAGCGGGCGGTCGCCGACGCCCAGGGCCCGCAGCGAGTGACAGGTCGGGTGGTAGGTCACGCGGTGCGGGAAGGAGGCACCGACGTCGGTGACACCGAGGACGTCGACGAGGAGTTCGGTGAGTTCGTGGACGCGGGGTGTGATCCGGCGGACCTCGGCGCGCAGCTCCGCGTCGCCGTACTGGTCGGCGAGGACGCGGTGGTGGTCGCGGATCATCCCGGCGCACGAGCCGGAGGGCACCACGACGGCCTCGTGGTGGCGGAAGACGTCGACGAAGGAGCGCACCATCGCCATGGCTTCGGGGCGGTAGCCGCTGTTGAAGTGCATCTGGCCGCAGCAGACCTGCTGTCGCGGGAAGTCGACGGTGTGGCCGAGCCGTTCGAGCAGGGTGACGACGGCCTTGCCGGTCTGTGGGTACAGCGTGTCGCTGACGCAGGTGACGAAGAGGGCGATGCGCATGGGCGGTGCCGGTCTCCCTCCGGTTCCGGTCGGCTGCCGGTGGCTGCCGGTGGCTGCCAGTGGCTGCCAGTGGCTGCCAGTGGCTGCCGGTGGCTGCCGGTGGCTGCCGGTCGAACGCTATACGGGCCGGGCGGCGATGTCCCGGCCCGTGCGGGCCGCGTCACCGGGGGCGTGCGGTGGCACCTCCGCGTCACCCTCGTGCGGCGGGCGCGGTCAGCCCGCGTCCGCGCCGGGCCGTCCCAGCACCCGCCCGGCGCCCGCGCCGGTCGCCTCCCCGTCCTCGACGGCGAACCGGCCGGCGACCAGGGTGTGCGCCACTCCGTGGGCCGTCCGCCACGGTTCGGCGAAGGTGGAGCGGTCGACGACGGTGCCCGGGTCGAAGACGACGAGGTCGGCGGCGGCGCCCGGCCGCAGCACGCCCCGGTCGGTCCAGCCGAGGCGGGAGGCGGGCAGGCCGGTCATCTTCCGGACGGCCTCCGGCAGGCCCAGAACGCTCTCGTCGCGGCTGTAGTGGCCGAGGACGCGGGCGAAGGTGCCGAAGCTGCGGGGGTGGGGGCGGCCGGGGCCGGACCGGCGCAGGATCCACCCGTCGCTGGCGACGGCGACGCCCGGGTGGCGCATGACGTGCCGTACGTCGTCCTCGGACATGGAGTGGTGGATGCTGGCGATCTGCCCGCCGTGCGCGGCGAGCAGGTCGAGGACGGTCTCGGCGGGCGGGGTGCCCAGTTCGGCGGCGGCGTCGGCGACCGTGCGGCCGATGAGGTGGCCGTGGCGGGGGTCGTCGTCGTCCGGCAGCCCGGCGAGGGTCACGCGTTCGGGCCGGAACGTTCCGGCCTCCAGCGCCGCCGTCATCTCGGCGGCCATGCTCCGGTACCGCTCGGGATCGGCGAGGCGGTCGAGGAGGGCGGCGACGCCGCCGTCCAGGGCCCAGTCGGGCAGCAGGGTGGTGAGGGTGGTGGAGGAGGCGCTGTACGGGTACTGGTCGGCGGCGACGTCGAGCCCGTCGGCGCGGGCGGCCTCGATCCGCTCCAGCGCGTCGCCGACGGTGCCCCAGTTGGCGACTCCGGCCGCTTTCAGGTGGGAGATCTGCAGCCGGACCCCGCTGTCGCGGGCGACGGTCAGTGCCTCGTCCACCGCGCCGGCGAGCCCGGCGCCCTCACTGCGCATATGGGTGCTGTGGAGGAGCCCGTGAGCGGCGGCGACCTCGGCGAGCGCGGTCAGTTCCGTGGTGTCGGCGTACATGCCCGGCGGGTAGATCAGCCCGCTGGAGAAGCCGACGGCGCCGTCGTCGGCGGTGGCCGCGAGGAGCTGCCGCATCCGCTCCAGTTCGCGGGGTGCCGGCGGTCGGTCGCCGGTGCCCATGGCGGCGACACGCAGCGCGCCGTGGCCGGTCTGGAGGGCGAGGTTGACTCCGAGCGGGAGCCTGCCGACGGCGTCGGCGTAACCGGCCGCCGTGGTCCACTCCCAGCTGAGGTTGTCGTCCAGGAAGCCGCAGAGGGCGCGGAGTTCGTCGGCGTGTTCGGGGACCACGGGGAACGGGGAGAAGCCGCAGTTGCCGGTGACGAGGGTGGTGACGCCCTGCAGCAGCTGGGTCGGGGCCCCGGGCGCGCCCATCACGGTGAAGTCGGCGTGCGAGTGGAGGTCGATGAAGCCCGGGCACACCACCGCGCCGGTGATGTCGATCTCACGGCGGCCGCGCGTGGTCAGCTCCGGACCCACCGCGCTGATCCGGCCGCCGGTGACGGCGACATCGCCGGTCCGGGCCGGGCTTCCGGTGCCGTCGATGATCGTGCCGCCGCGCAGCACCAGGTCACAGCTCATGGCCCCACTCTGCGGTGCCGCGCCGGGCCCGTTCAAGGGCCGGGGTGAGGGAAGAGGTGAGGGACGGGCCCGGCGGGCGGTCGGCCCGACGGCGCGGCGCGCCCCGGACGTAACGTCAACTCTGTTCCCCTGCTCGGCAGTTCATGATCAAGCACCGCTGACAGTGTCGGTGCGCGCCGGTACTGTGGGCCGAATGTTCGCAGCAGCCGTGGAACACCTGGCCGACATCGTGCGCGACCAGGCACTGTCGCTCGTGGTCGGCGCCGCCCTGACCGCGGGGGCCGGCTATGTCCGCTGGCTGCTGGTCAAACGCCTGCCCGCGCGCCGCACCTGGCGGTTCCCCGACGAGGCGGGGCGGCTGGTGATGGTGGTCTCCAGCTCGGCGGAGGTGGACACCGGGCAGTACACGCGGCCGACGACGGGCGTCGGCCAGGTCCGTGCCATGTCGCTGCTGGTGCCCCGGCTGGCGCGCGCCTACCGGGAGGTCGACCTCCAGCAGGTGAGCCTCTCGGAGCGGCTGCCCGGCCGGGATCTGGAGTCCGACCTGCTGCTGCTGGGCGGTCCGAAGACCAACGAGATCACGGGGCGCGCGCTGGCGGAGATCCCCGGGCTGCCGCTGACGGTGAGCGGCAACGTCATCACCTGGGACGGCAGCCGCCACGAGGGTGTCGTCGCGACGGAGCGGGTGGTCCGCGACTTCGGCTACGTGGTGCGGGCGCCCAGCCCGTTCGCCCCGGGTCGGCGGCTGGTGATCGTGGCAGGGTCGCACACGTTCGGCACGGTCGCGGCGGCCCGCTGGCTGGCGGAGCGCGGCGGGGACCGGGACGTGCCGGAGAACGTGGCGGTGCTGGTCGAGGCCCCGGTGCTGCGCGACGGCCATGTGGGCGTGCCCAAGGAGCTGCACCGGGTGCCGCTGTCGGGAGCCCGGGTTCCGGCGCAGCGCGGCTGACCACCGACGCGGAAAGGCTCGCGCGGGGCCCGTCTCGCCTGCCGCTCGTCCACCGCGGGTGAGTTCGGCCACCTCCCTCACCCCCCGCACCGCACCGCCGCCTCCGCGCCCACGTCGCACCGTCGCGCCGGATCGCCGCTGTTCAGCGTCGCGCCGGGGCTTACGCGCGGGCGCTGTGTGGCGCTGCGGGAGTGATCATGCGGCATTCTTCCCGGGGTATCCCTTTCATGCTCCGGATGAGACCCTGGAGCGCATGAGGGTCGTCGAGAGCTTCATCGCCGCCAAGGGCGGCGTGCCGGAGGCGTGCGAGGACGGGATCGTTCTGGGCACGCACTTCTCGGGGGTCATCGACGGTGCGACGGACAAGTCGGGCCGTCGGTTCGCGGGCCTGTCCGGTGGACGGTTCGTCATGCTGGTGCTGTCGGAGGCCGTCGAGCGACTGGAGCCGGGCGTGGACGCCCGCGCCGCCGTGGACGCGCTGAGCGAGGCGGTCGCGGCCGAGCTGCCGGACGGACTGCCGGAGCTGGAGAGGCCCTCGGCGGCGATCACCCTGTACTCGGCCGCCCGCCGCGAACTCTGGCAGGTCGGCGACGTCGGTTTCACCTTCCCCGGGCGCCCGGCGGAGGCGCGGCAGAAGAAGGTGGACCGGGTCAACGTCGAGATGCGGGCGGCCGTGCTCCGCGCCGAGTTGCTGCGGGGCGCCACCCTGGACGAGCTGGCCGCCGACGACCCGGGCCGGGCGGCCATCATGCCGCTGCTCACCCGCCAGGTGTACTTCGCCAACGCCGATCCGGCCGAGGCCGGCGAGCTGGCCTACGGCACGCTCGACGGGCGGCGGGTCCCGGACGCGCTGATCGGCGTCACGGCGCTGCCGCCCAACGTCGGCGAGGTCATCATCGGCAGCGACGGCTACCCGGAGCTGATGGGGACGCTCTCGGAGAGCGAGCGCCATCTGAAGATCCTGCTGGCGGAGGACCCGCTGTGCATCGGCGAGCTGGCCGGGACCAAGGGTGTGCGCCCGGATCAGGACAGCTACGACGACCGGGCCTATCTGCGTCTGGAGCTGTGAACGCGCGGTGGCGCCCCGGTCGGGGCGCCACCGCGCGTCGTGCCCGTCTTTCGTTTCGGTCCCGTCCCGTGGGCGGCGCCCGCTTCCGCTCGTCCGCACCACCCGGTCGGGCGAGCCGCCACGTCGCGCCGGCGGTCCGTTGCCCGGCGCTGAGCTGGGTAGGCGCCGCATACTGGACCTTTGTCGACCGAGCGAAGCCGAGGAGACAGCATGGACGCGCGATTTCTGAGGGTCGTCGGAGCCGCCACCGCCGTGTACGGACTGGCTGTGGCCGCCCGCCCGGAGTACCTGGCCCGGCCCTCGGGGCTCACCGACGGCTTCGGCGAGGTGGCGCCCGAGACCGCCACCTCGTTGCGGCCGCTGGGCTGGCGGGACGCCGCCAGCGGCGCGGCGATGCTGTTCGCCCCCAACGGGCCGGCTCTGGCGACGGCGGCGTGCGTCCGCCTCGCCGCCGACTTCGGTGACGCGGCCCTGCTGGGCGCGACCCTCCCGCCGTGGCGACGTGCCCCTGCCGTGGCGGTCAGCGTCGGCTGGGGCGCCCTGACGGTCATCGGCCTGCTGCGCCGGCCCGCCGGTTCCGGTGGCGCCGACGGCGTGGCGGCCGCGCGTGGCGGCCGGGGCCGCAAGGCGCACTGACAACCGCGTCGGCGCCCGTGCTCCGGCGCCCGTGCTCCGGCGCCCCCGAATCCGACCCGTCCGGACCGCGTCCGGCACCGAATACCAGGTGGGCCCCGGGCCGGGCCGACCGCGACACGGACACGCGCGCGCACGCACGGGCGGTGCGTGTCTCCGCGACCGTTCCCGCCCGACCGACCACCCGCCGCCGCAGTGGCCTCCGGACCGCGCCCACGGGACCGGAGGCGAGGGAGGAAACCTCTCGTGGACCAGCACCCACCGGTGCTTCATCATCGCCCCGACCGGCCGAACGCCGCCGTCCTGCTGCTGCACGGCGGCCGCGAGGACGGGCCGGAGCCCCCCACGCGCTGGAACCTGCCGGCGCGGCGGATGCGTCCGTTCGCCTCCGCGCTCCGGCGGGAGCTGCCGCACGCGGTGGTGGCACGGGCCCGGTACCGGCTGCGCGGATGGAACGGCCCGGACGCGGACGCCGCCCGTGACGCACGCGCGGCGGTGGACTGGCTGGCCGGGCGGTTCGGCGGGCTGCCGGTGGTTCTGGTCGGTCATTCCATGGGCGGGCGGGCCGCGTTGTGGGCCGGAGGCCACCCGGGTGTGCGGGGCGTCGTGGGCCTGGCCGCGTGGTGCCCGCCGGACGATCCGGTGGAGCAGCTGGCGGGGCGGCAGGTGGTGCTGCTCCACTCCGACCGCGACCGGATGACCGACCCGCGCGGGTCGTGGCGGTGTGTGGCACGCGCACGTGCGGCCGGGGCGGCCGCCTGCGGGGTGCGGATTCCCGGCAGTGACCACGCGATGCTGCGCCGTTCCCGGGTCTGGCACGACCTGACGGTGCGGCTGGTGCACGGGATGCTCGACCCGGACGGGATGCCCGAGGAGTTCGCCGCCGATCTGACGCGCGGCACGGTTCCCGGCCCAGGTGAGGCCGCGTCATTCGGTGCCGCCGTGGACGAGCCGGCCGTGTACGAGCCGCTGACCGTCTCGGGCGGCTAGACCGCACGTCCGGGCCGGTCCGGGGCGGCCCGGGGCGACGGTCAGCGGCGGCCCGCCAGCCGGGCCAGGTCATGGCCGTAGCCGTGGACCGCCCGTGGCGTGAGGCGGGCGGAGGTCGCCACCGGGCAGCTGCCGGTGCGCAGCAGGCGGTGTCCGGCGTCGGCCAGGGCGGCGACGAGAGCGCGGTCCTCCCCGGTCAGGACGTCGGGGAACCCTCCGGCGTCCTCGTAGGCGCTCGCCCGGACGCCCAAGTTGGCACCGTGTACGTGGGGGTGGGTGTCCGGACGCAGCGCCGCGCGGTACCGCCCCTGGTGGCGGCGGACCACCGCGTCCAGTTCCGGGGGCCATCCGTGGGGGCGGACGGTCCCGACGGTGGCGCACCAGCCCGCGGCGGCCCAGCGTGCCTGCCGGAGCAGCCAGCCGGGCGGCACGCGGCTGTCGGCGTCGGTGCAGGCGATCCACAGGTGCCGCGGGTCGAGCCGGAGCCGGTCGCGGGCGGCCTCGACTCCGGCGGCCCGGGCCGCCGCCGGGCGGCAGGCGTCGACAGCGACGGTGAGTGCGCCGTGCCGGGCGGCGACTCGGGCGGTGTCGTCGGTGCAGGAGTCGGCGGCCACGACGGTGATCACCGGCAGGCCCCGGAGCGCCGGGTGGGCGGCGGCGCGGCGGACCGCGAGGAGCGCGGCGGGCAGCAGCAGTTCCTCGTTGTGCGCGGGGATCACCACGGCGAGGGCGCGCGGCGCGCTCACGTCAGCCCCTCGCGTTCGGCGGGGGTGGGCGG
>NZ_BHZI01000285.1 GCF_004305975.1 Streptomyces otsuchiensis | reverse complement strand
GCCCTGCCCCGACCCCGCCGCGCACCGAGCGACCGACCGCACCCCGGACGGCGCACCCGGCCCCGGCGACGGGAGCTGCGACCACGTACCGGGGGGCACTCCCGGGGCGCGCCGCCACGACTCACCGCACCGTCCAGAGCCAGAGGAGAGCGACGTGCTGCGTCGCGCGTTCATGACCGGCGGCCCCGCCGCCTTGGCCGCACTCACCATGCCGGGGGTGCCCGCCCAGGCGGCCGCCGTCCCGTCCGCCCGGGTCGGCGAACGTGAGGCCGAGGCGCTGGAGGACACCGTCCGCACCATCCGGCTGCTCGACGACCAGCACGGCGCCGACGGCCTCTACCGCCGCGCGGGCGAGTCGCTGAACTCCGCGCACGCGCTCCTCGACATCGGCGCCGGACGCCAGGAGGTCAGCGACCGCCTGCACGCGGGAGCCGGTGAACTCGCCCTGTCCGTCGGCTGGCTGGCCCACGACTCCGGCCGCTTCGGAGAGGCACGCTCGCACTACGCCGAGGCGCTGGCCACGGCCCGCATGAGCAACGACGCCGCGCTGGAGGCGCACGCCTTCTGCAACAGCGCCTTCCTGGCGCGCGACGCCGGCCGACCGCGCGAGTCGGTCCGGGCCGCACAGGCGGGACGCCAGGCCGCGCGGCGGCACCCCTCGCACCGGCTCCGCTCCCTGCTGGCGATGCGGGAGGCCGGCGGCTGGGCCGGGCTCGGCGACCGCGCGGCGTGCCTGGAGGCGCTGGGCCACTGCCGCGAACACTTCGAGCGCGGCGAGCACCCCGACGACCCGGAGTGGATGACGTTCTTCAGCGAGGCCGAGCTGGCCGGCCTGGAGGCGCAGTGCTGGTCCGCCCTGGGCGACTACCCGCGGGCCGCGGAGTGCGCCCGCCTCGCCGTCGAGCTCCAGGCGCCGCACTTCGTCCGCAACACGGCCCTGTTCAGCGCGGAACTCGCCGGCGACCTGGCCGGGTGCGGCCGCCCCGAGGAGGCGGCCGCGACGGCGCTGCGCTCACTGGACCTGCTCGGCGGTGTGCGCTCCTCCCGGATCACCGGGATGCTGCGCGACACGGCCGAGCGGCTGTCGCCCTACCGCACGGAACCGGAGGTCGGTGCCTTCCTCTCCCGGACGGCGGCGGCGCGCTGAGCACCCGCCCACCGCACGTGCGGGACCGCCGACGCGCGGCGGGCCCGCACGCCCGGCTCACTCCAGGTGGCCGGTGTCGTTCCACCGCATGACGGCCGGCTCACCGTAGGCCCACCCCAGCTCGCACAGCGAGGCGGGCAGCAGCCGCAGATGGGCGGCGAACCCCACCGGCATCCCCAGCCAGCGGGCGGCGACGGAGCGGAAGATGTGCCCGTGCGCGAAGAGCAGCACGTCCTCCTCGGCGTCCCGCAGCCACTCGACGACCTGGTCGGCGCGGTCCGAGAGCTGCTGGAGGGTCTCCCCGTCGGTGACGCCGTCGCGCCAGATCAGCCAGTCCTGGCCGCGCCGCTCCCGGATCTCGTCCGGGGTGAGCCCCTCCTCCGCGCCGTAGTCCCATTCCTGGAGCAGGTCCCAGGGCTCGGCGCGCTCGCCGAAGCCGGCCAGTTCGGCCGTCTCCATGGCCCGGGAGAGCGGGCTGGAGCGGACCCGGGTGCCGGGCAGACCGTCCCAGGGGGTCCGGTGCAGCCGTTCACCGACCAGCTTCGCCGCGTCCCGCCCCTCCGCCAGCAGCGGTACGTCCGTCCTGCCGGTGTGCTGCCCGGAAACCGACCAGGCCGTCTGACCGTGTCGTACCAGCAGTACCCGCGCTGCCATGTCGTTCCTCATTCTCCGCCGGGGTCGTCGGTCGCTGTCTCCATCATCGCGCAGCGGAGCGATTCGTTCCGCCTGACCGCCCCGGACCTGGGCAGTCGGCAGGGTGGCCGGTTCCGTAGGGTGACCACTTCCGGCCTGAGGTTGACCGAGCCGCAGCTTTCCGTTCACCTGGAGTTCCCCGCATGCCCGACGTCCGGCCTCGCCGATGGTGGACCGAGCTTCCACTGATACTCGTCGTCTACGTCGCCTACTCCTGCGCCAGACTCCTGGCGCGCGGCGACGTGGACACCGCGCTCGACAACGGGCTGGCGATACTCCGGCTGGAGAGAACGTTCTTCCTCAACGCCGAGGAGCCGCTCAACCGCCTCTTCACCGAGCACGCGGCGCTCGGTGTCCCGGCCTCCTTCGTCTACGCCTCGCTGCACTACGTGGTGACCCCGGCGATCCTCGTGTGGCTGTTCCGCAGCCGCCCCGTCCGCTACCGCGCGATGCGCACCTGGCTGATGCTCTCCACCCTGCTCGGCCTCGTCGGCTTCACCCTGCTGCCGACCGCACCGCCCCGACTGCTGGACGCCGGCCACGGCTTCGTCGACAGCCTGGCGCAGTACAGCGGCTACGGCTGGTGGTCGGACGCGGCGAGCGCCCCGAGCGGGCTGGGCGACATGACCAACCAGTACGCCGCCATGCCGAGCCTGCACGTCGGCTGGGCGCTGTGGTGCGGCGTGGTGCTGTGGTGGTTCGGCCGCCGGTCCGTCCCGGTACGGATCGCCGCGGTGGGGTACCCGCTGCTGACGACGGTGGTCGTGATGGGAACGGCCAACCACTATCTGCTCGACGTGCTGGGCGGCGTGCTGGTGATGGGCCTGGGCCTGCTGCTCACCGGACCGGCGCTGCGGCTCGCCGACCGGGTGCGTCCCCGGGCGGCGGCGATCCTCCCCCGGCAGGCCGTACCGGACTCGGCCGCCGAGGGGCACAATGGAGCGGCGTACCCGACAAGCGCCCACGCGCGGGAGGGCACCGGCGACCGGGAGCGGGAACGGGTGTCCGTCGCGCCGGGCGGCCCACCGAGCGCAGGAGGCGGAGCGAGCTGATGTCCCAGGGCGGCCACAACCCACCGGCCCCAGGCGGCGGCACCCCCCGCTTCCGCAGGCCCGCCACCCTGTTCACCGAGCCGCCCGCGGCGCAGCAGGAGGAGGAGCACTTCTTCTCGCTGGAGACCATCAGCGACCCGCGCGAGCTGCTGGGGCGCGCCACCGAGCTGGCGGAGGCCTTCCGTACGGCCGCCGACCGGGCCGTGGAGTTCCAGGCGATGGCGGCGGCGCAGCTGGCGGACCCGCGACGGTTCGACCGGCTGACGGCGGAGGACATCGGGGAGCGCGCCGGGTGGACCGAGGACTACGCGCGCCGGATGATCGAGTTCGGCCGGGAGCTGGAGACCCGCCCCGCCGCGGACTGACCGGCGCGGGACTCGGCCGGCGCGGGACTCGGCCGCGTCGACGGGGCCGGGCTCCGTCGGGGCTCCGACCAGGGGCGGGGCCCGGGATCGGCCCACGACCGGGTGGCCTCGCACCGGATTTTTCCCCGCCCGGGGTGTGGTGCTAAAGTCTTCGACGTCAGCAGGCGCCGCTAGCTCAGTTGGTTAGAGCAGCTGACTCTTAATCAGCGGGTCCGGGGTTCGAGTCCCTGGCGGCGCACCGACAGCAGAAGGCCCTTCCGCCACGGCGGGAGGGCCTTCTTCGTGCGCGGTGGATGAGGTGTCCACCTCGCGCGGCTGGGGGCGGCGACCCTCACTCGCGGATGACCTTGACCTGCCAGCCGCCGGCCGCCGTGCGGTCACCGACCTCGACCCTGATGCCCTCGTCGGCCAGCCAGTAGCTCTCCCCCGCGCCGAGCGGAGCGTCGGCGAGTTCGGGCTGCACCGACCGCCCGTGGCAGGCGCCGGTGTCGGGGTGTCCGTCGAGCACCTCGACCGGCCCCTGGGCGGAGGCGATGTCGGCCCGGACCCGGTAGAGCAGCACCCCCTGGGTACAGGCGTGCACGTCGTTGCCGACCGGGGTGCGGGCCTCCAGCACCAGGGCCTCGTCGGAGGCGGTGCGCACCACGACCATACGGGTGTCGCCCCGGGCGCCGCCGGGATCGAGCGGGGCGCCGAGCGGCTGGATGGTGTGCAGGCTGGTGCCGCCGGCACGCACGCAGGAGACGTGGGCGGAGTCGAGCCAGCCGAGCTTCCACTTGTGCCAGCCGAACGGCTCGGGCGCCAGGCCGAACTGGCTGCCCATCACATCCCAGTCGCCGACATGGGTGTCCCAGTCGCCGTGGCCGGAGTCGGGCCGGTTGTAGAGGTCGGGCAGGTCGAAGACGTGGCCGGTCTCGTGGGCGAGCACGTTGCGGTCGGGCGGGCGGCCCTCGAAGAGGGTGACGACGCGGCGCACCTCGGCGTCGCCGACCTTCAGCGGCTGCTGGAAGTTGACGACCTTGGTGGCGTCGGAGTCGACTCCCGGCGCGTCGGGGTCGGCCACCAGGTAGACGATGTCGTACGCACCGAACTCCACCTCGGGTTCGAGGGCCGCCAGCGCGTCCTGGAGGTAGGCGGCCCGCATGTCGGGCGCCCAGTCGCGCTGGATGCCGTACGCCGACGACGGCCGCGGCATCTCGACCCACCGCTTACCGATGTCGGCGTCCAGCCGGAACGCGCCGTAGGAGGCGCGCAGGAAGAAGTCGGTGGTAGCGGGGAAGTAGTCGGCGGCGATCTCGGCGGGCGCCGAGCGCGGTGCGGCGTCGGGGAAGGAGAGGAAGAGCATGACCGCGTCGAGGGCGCCCTCGGGCCGCGAGTACTGCTCGTTCCAGGTGTCGGTGCCGAGCGAGTGGTGGACGGGGTGGCGCGGCAGCCCGCACGGCTCGTCAGCCAGGGTGCCCTCACCGGGGCCGCTCATCATGCTGGTGACGGTCATGACGCACAGCACGGCGAGCGCCGCGCCCCCACTGCGGTGGAGCGGCGCCCCAGGCCGGGCCCCGGCGGCGGTCCCGGGTTTCGGGGAATGGCCCACGACGTCCTCCCGTCAGACCCTCGCAACAACATCACCACTTTGTTGCGTTCTGACGGCTTCGACCCGTTTTGATACTCCGATGCGGTGCGGACCGTTACAGGGGGCGCGCACTCGGGTGACAACTCTCCGTACCCACTGGGTCGCGCCGGGCGGGCGATGAATTCAAGGGGCGCACACGGAGAGACGCGCGCCGGGAGCGCACCGCGTTCATGCGGGGCGCCATCGGCGGAAAGTTCCCGATCGCTAATATGTGGCCAGTTCCCCACATCGGGACGATCACAAAGGATCAGCAGCGGACGAGATCGCTCACCGACTCGAAAGCCTGTAGGAGAACGGGAATCCACTCCCCGGGACGCCCCCGGCGGCGCTGGCTCCGGCGCCGCATGGCCTCTATGATCGGCACATTTCCAGCGCGGAACTCCACCCCCGCTCGACGCGGAGTCTCCCGCTCCACCATCCGCCTGCGAACCATCCCCTCCGGGAGCAACCGGTGAACGGACCCCAGACCGCCACCCCGGATTACCTCACGCTCCGCGACCATCCGCGTGCCCGCGCGGCGGCTTTCGACTCCTCGCCGCTGCCCATGGCACTGCTGGACCGGTCCGGGCGCGTCGTGGCGGCCAACCACGCCCTCGGGCGCCTCCTCGGCACCGACCCGGCCACGCTGACCGGCCGGGCCGCCGACTCCCCCTCCGTACTGCGCCTGGACGGACGTGCCCGCGACGACTACCGCGCCGCGCTCCGCGGCAGGACGGGGCCCACCCGTCATATCCACCGCGTCAAACAGGGCGACGGCAACCCCCTGTGGACCGAGGTCACCCTGACCCCTCTCAGCGCCACGGCCGACGCCGAGCCGCCCGCACCGGCCGGGGAGGCGGCCACGCCCACCACCCTGCTCACCGTCCACGACATCACCGAACGCCGCAGCCTGCAGGAGCAGTTGCGCCACCTCCGGATGCACGACCCGGTGACCAGGCTCCCCAACCGCGCCCTGTTCTTCGAACGGGTCGCCGCCGCCCTCGCCGACTCGACCACCGGCCGCATCGGCCTGTGCTACCTCGATCTCGACGGCTTCCAGGCCATCAACGACACCCTCGGCCACCGCGTCGGCGACCGGCTGCTCGACGCCGTCGCCCGGCGCCTCACCCACTGCGCCACCGACGGCGGAACCGGCGGGCACCTGGTCGCACGGCTCGGCGGCGACGAGTTCGCCCTGCTCCTGGAGGACTCCACCGGCACCGAGCAGGCGACCGATCTCGCCGACGCCGTTCTCGCCGCGCTCCAGCGGCCGTTCGACATCGACGGACACCGGCTCGCCGTCTCCGCCAGCATCGGCGTGGTGGAACGGCGCTGCTCCGAGACCTCCCCCACCGGCCTGATGCAGGCCGCCGACACCACGCTCTACTGGGCGAAGGACGACGGCAAGGCGCGCTGGACCCTCTTCGACCCCGAGCGCAACGCCCACCGCATGACCCGGCAGTCGCTGTCGGCCCGGCTCCGCCCGGCCGTCGAGCGCGGCGAGTTCCTGGTCGAGTACCAGCCCATCGTCGGCCTGGCCGACGACCGGCTGCGGGGGGTAGAGGCCCTGGTCCGCTGGATGCACCCGGAGCTGGGACGGCTCTCCCCGGACCGCTTCATCCCGCTCGCCGAGGACAACGGCGCCATCGTCCCGCTGGGCCGCTGGGTCCTCACCGAGGCGTGCCGCCAGGCCCGACGCTGGCAGCTGGAGCACGACGGCCCCCCGCTGTTCGTCAGCGTCAACGTCGCCGTCCGGCAGGTCTGGGACTCCGACCTGGTCCGGGACGTCGCCCGCGTCCTGGCGGAGACCGGGCTGCCGGCCGAACTGCTGCAACTCGAACTGACGGAGTCGGCCGTGATGGGCTCCGCCGGCCAGCCCCTCCAGGCGCTCCAGGACCTCTCGGACATGGGCGTGCGCATCGCCATCGACGACTTCGGGACCGGCTACTCCAACCTGGCGTACCTCAGTCGGCTGCCCGTCCGCGCGCTGAAGCTCGACGGCACCTTCGTGCGCGGCTTCCGGACCGCCCGGCACCTCAACCCGGCGGACGAGACCATCGTCTCCTCACTGGTCCAGCTCGCCCACAAGCTCGGGCTGACCGTCACCGCCGAGTGCGTGGAGGGGCAGTCGCAGGCCGAGCGGCTGCGGCGGATCGGCTGCGACACCGGCCAGGGATGGCACTACGCCCGCCCGCTCGCCCCCGACCGCATCTCCGGCCTCCTGAGCGGCGACC
>NZ_BHZI01000284.1 GCF_004305975.1 Streptomyces otsuchiensis | reverse complement strand
GTTCCGGGGGCGCGCCGGCTCCGGCGGCGTGTCCGGCCGCGCTGTCGACGACGGCGCAGGCGGCGGGTTCCGGGGCGGGGACAGGGTGAAGTCCGGCTCCGTCGGCGTGGGCGCGGGTACCGGCGGGCGTGCCGGCGCCGCGGCTCCCGGGGCGTGGCGGTCGGCGCCGCACACCCCGCAGTACCGGTCGTTCGCCTCCAGAGGCTCCCCACAGCCCGGGCAGGCGGAGACTTGATCAAGCTGCGGCATCGTCACACCCATGTTCTCGGGCGGAAGCGGTTGGCCGCCTCCACCAGTTCGATCCGTTCTG
Source organism: Streptomyces otsuchiensis (assembly GCF_004305975.1). Lineage (GTDB taxonomy): Bacteria > Actinomycetota > Actinomycetes > Streptomycetales > Streptomycetaceae > Streptomyces > Streptomyces otsuchiensis. The sequence goes on along the minus strand of NZ_BHZI01000284.1, from coordinate 6,826 downwards.
CGGTGCTCGTCGCGAGCCGGGCGAGTACCCGGTACGAGCGCTCCATCCCCAGTCTGACCCCGGTCTCGTCGAGCGGGTTGCCCAGCATCCGGTGTCCCTCCCCACGGTCGCCGCCCGGGTCGCCCGCGCGACCCGCCAGCAACCAGTCCAACGCGGCCCCCAACACCTCACAGGACAGCTGTTCGGCCAGTGCCGGTTCCAGCCCCCGTTCACGGAGTGAGGCCAGCTGCCCGGCGGCGTCCAGCAGGTCGGGGAGGAGCGGTTCGGTGGCCGCCCGCTGCCGCAGCCGGGCGCGGATACCGGCGACCCGTGCCGCCGTCCAGTGTGCCGAGGTCTCCGGGACGGACTCCAGCGCCTGCACGGCGCCGGCCCGGTTGCCCATGGCCAGCCGTACCCGGGCCAGGCCGAATCCGGCGCTGACATGGCTGGGATCGGTCGCCCACACCAGCTCGTAGTAGTCGGCCGCGTTGTCGAGCTGGCCCAGGACCTCGGCGCAGAAAGCCAGCGCCAGCTTCGGCGCCACCTCCCCCGGGAACGCGTCGTACACGGCGTCGAAGGCGAGCGCGGCCGTCTCCAGGTCGTCGCAGTGCAGCGCGGTGAGGCCCCGGTACCAGACGACGCGCCAGTCGTCCCCGTTCTCGCGGGCCAGCTCCGCGAGGGTCCGGCGCGCCTCCTGGTGCTGCTCCGGGCGCTGGACGGGATCGGCGGCCAGCTCCAGCCGGGCCCGCACCTCCCGCAGCGAGCGCTCCACCGACCGCTCCGGCGCCGAGCGCAGCGCGGTCAGCAGATCGGCGGGGGTGGAGGCCATCAGGCCGGCGAGGAAACCCGCGTTGGGGTCGGCCGGGTCGACGTGCGGCACCGGCAGCGCCAGCGCCGAGGCGCGTACGTCCGGTTCGCTGGTGGTCGGCACCGCGGGCGGCGAGGCCGCGGGCGCCGGAGCGGCGGAGGCGGACGCGACCTCCGTGGACGTTCCGGGCGAGAGCCGCGCTGTGCCCGGCCCGTCCTCCCCGGCGCCGGCCCCGCCGGCGGAGGCACGGGGACCGCCTGCCGCCCGTTGCCCGAGCAGCGAGACCACCGCGCTGCCCGCGGGCAGCAACTCGGTGTCCACCACGCGCTGTTCGGGACCGAACAGGGAGGAGGCGGAGGGCCTGGGCTGCCCGGTCTGGACGGCCACGATCTCCCGCAGCACGCCGGTCAGCTGGTCCGACATCTCCGCCGCCGAGGCGAAGCGCTGCTGCGGATCGGGGTCGGTGGCGCGGACCAGCAGCCGGTAGAAGGACTCGTAGCGCTGGAAGACCTCGACGTTGTCCGGGTCGGGCAGGCTGTCCACGAAGACGCTGCTGTAGCCGTGGAAGTCGAAGGTCAGCACCGCCAGGGTGCGGGCGACGGTGTACAGGTCGGAGGCGACCGACGGGCCCAGCTCCGCGACCTCCGGCGCCTGGTAGCCGACGGTGCCGTAGATCGCCGACTCGTCGTCGTCCATCCGGCGGACGGCGCCCATGTCGATGAGCTTCAGCTGGTCGCCCTGCTGGATGGCGTTGTCGACCTTGAAGTCGCAGTACAGCAGGTTGCGGCTGTGGAGGTGGCCGATCGCGTCGAGCGCCTCGATCCCGTAGGCGCACGCCTGCTCCACCGGCATCGGGTCCCGGCGGCCGTCGGGGGTGCGCCGCGCGTTCGCCAGCTCCTTCAGCGAGCTGCCGCCGACGTACTCCATGACGATGTAGCCGTCGAGACTGCCGGTGCGGCGGTCGAGGTGTTCGACGAAGTTGTAGATGCGGACGATCGTCGCGTGCTCGATCTCCGCGAGGAACCGGCGTTCGGAGATGGCGGCGGCCATCGCGTCCTCGTCGCCGGCGTCCAGGAGCCCCTTGAGCACCACCCAGCGGTCGGCGACCGCCCGGTCGACCGCGAGGTAGATCCAGCCCAGGCCGCCGTGGGCCAGACAGCCGGCCACCTCGTACTGGCCCCGCACCACGTCGCCGCCGGCCAGTTTGGGTACGAAGGAGTAGGGGTGACCGCAACCGGTGCAGTAGCCCTCGGTGCGTCCCGGCCGGGCGTCGCGGGTCCGGCCGACCGCCGCGCCGCAGTCGGCGTTGCCGCAGAACCGCTTCCGCTCGGGTACCTCGGGGTCGGTCAGCACCACCGACCGCGGGTCCGGGCGGGGCACCTCCGGCACCGTGATCAGCCCGGCGCCCAGCCGTGCCCGGCTGCCGGCGGACGAGCCCGACCGCGAACTGCGCACCGAAACCGAGTAGTTGTTCTCCGACCGTCCGGTGGCGGCCAGCGACAGGCGCCCGGAGACCGACCGCCGCGACGCCCGGGAGGGGGAGACAGAGCGGGAGATCGCCGCCGACCAGGACGACCGGCTGGACGCCACGCTGCCGCCGCCCGTCACCGAGCCGTCACGCCGGGCCGTCCCGGTGCCGCCGGGCGCCCGCCGTTGGGCCGGAACGTCTCCTGAACCGCCGGGACCACCCGGGCCGTCCGGGCCGTCGCCGCCCGGCTCGCGGGGTGCGCCGCGCGGGCCGACCACCGGGGCCAGGCCGCAGGTGTCGCAGTACCGTTCACCGCTGCCCATGTCGTCGTAGACGCCCGGGCAACTCGGCCGCTGACAGTTCACCGCCGGTATCGCGGCATCGCTCACCGTTCTCTCCTCACATCCGCCTCCGGGCCCGCGGGGGAACCGGCCCCCCGCGCGGCCCCGGGCTCCGCACGCACACCGGGGGAGAGGGGCGCGACCGCCTCGGCCGGCGCGGGCTCCCGTCCGCCGTCCGACTCCAGCACGCGGGCCGTCGCGCGCTGGTAGCGCCGTACCGCCTCCTCGGCGGTCCGCAGGTCGCAGGGGGCGCTCCACAGCATCCGGCGGGCGGCGTCGTAGTGCTCCGTCAGTTCCGGGTGGCCGGCGCCGCCGAGGCGGGTGGCCTTGGCCCGGTAGGCGTCCAGCCGGCCCCGCAGTTCGGCGCGGACCGCAAGCGGCGCGGTGACCGCCGTCAGCGACTCGCGGGCCTGCTCCAGTTCGGCCTCCGCCCGTCGCTCCAGCCCGTCCAGCAGCGGCGACAGCAGGTGCCACTGCGCGCGGCGCCGGTAGTCGACGGCGGCCGAGAGCTGGTCGTGCAGCACGGTGGTGGCGCCGCCGACCGGAGGCACCTCCCAGGCGGCGATCCGGGCCAGCACCTCGCCGCGCGCCAGCCGGGCCTCGGCCAGTGTGCGGTCCGCCCGCGAGAGCACGTCCCGCAGCCGGATGATCCGCTCCTCGGCGTCCCGGCGGACCGAGATCACCGCGTCCACCTCCCGGCGCACGTCCTCCACGGCGTGGGCGGCCCGGTCGAAGGAGGTGGTGTCCGGCCGGCCTCCGCCCGGCGCGCTGCTGCCGCCCGTCGGAACCCAGAAGGCGAGCGGGTCACCGACCACCCGCGCGCGCAGCGTCACGAGGTCGGCGCGGACCCCGTCCAGCACGTCGCCGGCCGGGTGCGCGCCCGGCCGCACCCCCACCGAGTGGGCCAGCTCCGACAGCCGCCGGAGCTCGGCGCTGAGCAGGTCGATCCGGGTCGGCAGCGCGGACCAGACGGCGTCGGCGGCGATCACCACGCCCAGGACGTCGGCGTACCCCTCGTTCATCCGGGCGACCAGCGACTCCCAGCTGAGCCGCTCGGCGAGCCGGTCGCCGCCGGAGACCACCAGGCACTCGCCCTCCAGCAGCGCGCCCAGCTCCTCCAGTTCCTCACTTCCCGGGCTGCGGCGGCGGTCGCGGACCTCGCGCGCCCGGGAGAGCGCGTCCCCGCACACCCCGAACCACGCCCAGAGCAGGCTGACGGTGCGGTCGGCCCGCTCCCACTGCTCGCGGGTGGAGCCGCTCAGCTCGGCGCCCTCCAGCAGCCTGCGGCCCGCGTGGTCCTGGAGCGCCAGCAGCGAGGTCTCGATCGCCCCGTGCTCCGCGCCGAGCCGCGCCAGCCGCCGGTCCGCGTCCTCCCGGCTCAACACCTGGTCACTCGCCGCCTCTCAGTCCCGGTACCGGGCGTCCGGGGGCTCCGGCGACGCCTCGTCCATGTGTTCGGCGAGCCACTCGTCGTAGGACTGCCGCCAGGCGCCGCCCGCGCCGCCGTCGGTGAAGCCGGCGAGGACGGCGTTGACCCGCCGCACCAGGTCGACGTCCTCGGGGTGCATCGCCACGCCGTAGTACTCCTCGGTCAGCGGTTCGCCGACCAGCCGCATCGCCGGGTCCTGCGCGGCGTGGCCGGCGGCGAGCGCGCCGTCGGTCATCAGGGCGTCCGCCTCGCCGAGCTGAATCAGGACCAGGCAGTCCAGGTGGCTGGCGGCGGTCACCAGCTCGGCGCCCAGGCCGCGGCCCTCCCGCTCCAGCAGTGCCTGGGCGGTGGTGTCCTCGCCGCCGCACACCCGCGCGCCGTCCAGCGAGGCGTCGAAACCCTCGATCGGCGAGTCGCGTGGCGCCAGCAGCTGCTGTCCCGTGCGGAAGTAGCCGGTGGAGAAGGCCACCGAATCCCAGCGGGCACAGGTGATGGACACCGTGCGCACCACCATGTCGACCTCGCGGGCCGCGATCAGCTTCTCGCGCTCCGCCGTGGGGATCGCCTTGTAGACGATCCGTGCGTCCTCGCCGAGGAGGGCCTCGGCGATCGCCCGGCTGAGGTCGATGTCGAAGCCGACGATGTCCCCGGTGTCCGCGGCGCGGAACCCCCACAGGTAGCTGTTCTGGTCGACCCCGACCACCAGTTCGCCGTTCTCCTGGATGCGGCGCACCGCCTCGCCGTCGGCGGTGGAGGGACGGTAGCTCTCCGCCGGGTCCCGGCCGTCGTCGCAGGTCTCGCGTTCGGCCATGACCCGCGGGGCCGGGTCCTGCGCGGGGGTGGCGCCCCGGTCCGCCGCCGGCGGCTCGCCCACCGGACCGGCCGCCGGGACGGGCGGCGCGTCGGGGCCGGGGGAACGATCCGTGAGCGCGCCCGCGACCACCACGCCCGCCAGCAGAGCGGCGCCGGCCACCGCGGCCACCCTGTAACGGCGTCGGCCACGGGCGGCGGCGCCCGCCGGCGCTGTCGTGGACGGGGGCGCGACGGGGGTGCCCGGCCCCGGCGTCCCGTGTTCGGTGCCTGTCACCGGTGCCTCCCAGCTCCGCCGTGGTGCGGTCCGGCCCCGCCGAACGCGTTCACCGGTACTCCGAGAGGCGCCGTCCGATGCCGAGCACGGCGGCGCCCGCGGCGACCAGCGCCAGCGCTCCCGCGCCGAACACCAGTCCGGACAGCTGGGACCGGCCCCGCCCCGCCGCCTCCTCAAACTGCCGCTGCTCGTGCGCCACCGCCCGGGCCAGCGCGGAGTCCACCCGGTCGAAGGACTGGCCGGTGGAGTCGGTGGCTCCCGTCACCTGCCTGACGGCCGACTCGTAGTCCCCGGAGAGTTCCGACTCCCTCGCCAGCCGGTGCCGCTCCCGCCACTGCCCGGTGTGCTCGACGGCCTCCCGTACCGGTTCCCGCCCCTGGGCGTCGTCGGCCTCGTCCTCGGCGCGGCGCAGCAGACCGCCCGGCTCCTCCTCGGTGCCGGCGATCTCCGCCATGCGCGCCTGGTAGCTGTCGGCGAAGGCCGCGCCCGCGCCGCGCGCGACCAGCATGAGGTTCTCGTCACCGCGCGCCTTCAGCGCCTCGGTCCACGCCTCGTTCAGCACGTGGAGGGAGCGCGCGCCCGTGTCGTTGGCGGTCGAGATCGACGCGCCGGACACCGCGTGAGCCCCCGCCAGCCACACCAGCAGGACGCCACCGGCGACCGTCGCGGCTACCATCCCCCCGTTGAGCACCCGGTTGGTGCGCCGGTAGTGGCGTCGCTGCGCCCAGCCCAGAGCGCCCAGCGCCAGGACGCCCGAGCCCAGCGCCACCCACGGCCAGGCGCGTGCCTCGTCCAGGTCGGACCGGAACCGCGCGCGCTCCAGCTCGTAGAGCCGCTCGGCCGCCGGCAGCAGCACGTCCTGCATCTGCCGGTCCGCGTGCCGCAGGTAGGCGCCGCCGATCGGGTAGCCCTGCCGGTTGTTGGCCCGGGCCGTCTCCACCAGCCCGGTGTACACGGGAAGCCGCTCGCTGAGGAGGGTGATCGCTTCGCGGGCCTCGGGCGACCCGGAGGAGTGCGAGGCCGCGGTGCTCAGCAGGTCCGCGGCACGGCGGATGTCCTCCTCGTACCGTCCGCGCACCTCGCGGGGCTCCTCCCCGCCGGAGAGGAAGCCGGCCGCGGCGGTGGTGTTGGCGTCGGCCAGCGACCGGTAGAGCCCGGCGGCGTCGGCGCTCAGCGGCTGGCTCTCCTGGAGGACGGTGGTCGCGGCGGCGGTGCGCTCGGTGATCTGCCAGGCGGTCGTGGCGCCGAACAGCACCAGCAGCCCGGCCAGTACCGCCCCGATGATCCGCAGCCTCCCCGGCTCGGTGCGGGCGCCGGACCGCAGCCGGCTGACCCCCTCCGCCCAGGCGGTCCGGCGTGGACGTTCCGGTTCCGGCGGCGCGGGCGCCCGTTCCGCCGGGGCCCGCGGTGGTCGCGGGGCGGGGGCGGCGCCGTGCGTCGCGGAGGTGGCCGGATCGCCCGACGGCCGCCCGGCAGGGAGCACCGACGGCGCGTGCGGCGGCTGCGTCACGGTCCCGGGCCCTCCCCCTCGGCTCGTCACCCGCGGCGCGCGCGGCGGGGCGTCGTCCAGCAGTATGACCGCTGGCGACACGTCGGTGACAGGCGATTCCCGGATCTTCTCTCGATCGCGATCTTCCGCCACCGCCGCCGCCCGCCCCGCCACGGGGTTCCAGGGCCGCCACGGTGGCCCGCGGCAGTGGCGGGGGCCGGGGGC
>NZ_BHZI01000283.1 GCF_004305975.1 Streptomyces otsuchiensis | reverse complement strand
CCCCCCCCCTCGCGCCCCCGGCCCCGCCGCCCCCCCGCCGGCGCCACGGGGTGCGGCGGGCGGCGCCGGTCGGGCCGGTCGCCGTTTCAGCCCTCCCGCCGGTAGCGCCGGCGCAGTCCCCGGTGGCCGAGGTAGAACCCGCCGGCCACACCGAGGAGCAGCGTGGCCGCCAGCGCGACCCACAGCGGCATGGTGACCTCGGGAACGAGCAGCCGGATCTTGGTCTGGCCGGTGTTCTCGAAGACGAAGACCAGCGTCAGCACGGCGACGACGAGGAAGACGACCCGGCCGGGGGTGAAGAACTCCCGGACACGGCCGTGGCGGGGAGCGGTCTCGGATGTCATGCCCCCAGGATCGCGCCACCGGGCCGCCGCCGCACGCCGAGCCGTGGCGACGCACGCCCGGCCGTCGCGGTGCGGGGGAGGTCGCCTCAGGGAGTGCCTGCGTAGACGCGCTCCACGAAGCCGGCGATCTCCTCCTCGGAGAGGTGCCGGGCCAGATCCGCCTCGCTGATCATCCCGACCAGCCGCTTGTCCGTGTCGACGACCGGCAGCCGGCGGATGCGGTGGCCGCCCATCTCCTCCAGCACGTCCGAGACGTCCGCCTCGGTCGATATCCAGCGCGGTGTGCCCTCGCACAGCTCCCCGGCGGTGACGCGTGCCGGGTCGTGGCCCGCGGCCACGCACTTGGTGACGATGTCGCGGTCGGTGAGGATGCCGCACATCCGGTCGTTGCTGTCGCTGACGGGCAGCGCCCCGACATCGAGCCGTCGCATCACCTGCGCGGCGCGGTCGAGAGTCTCGGTGGCGGGCAGCCACTGGGCGCCCGGGTGCATGATGTCGGCGGCGGTGGTCATCTGGTGCCTCCTTGGTCCGGCGGGCGTCCGGGCCGCGGCGCGACCCGGGTCGCGCGCACCGGTCACCCGGCGGCCGGGTGGCACGGGCGCACCCTTCCAGGGGAACGCCGCCCGCCGCCCGCCGCCACCGCGCGGGCGGGCGGACACCGACCGGCCCCGCTCCGGAGACCGGTCGCCACCGTGGCGGCGGCGACCGACGTCACTCCAGCATCGGGGCGTTGTACCGCAGGGTCGCCGCGTCGGCGTCGAGGACCGCGGGCAGGCCGAGCGCCAGCGTCAGCGGATTCGGGCCGTGCCCGAAGCCCAGCTCCTCCACGATGGGCACGCCCAGCGGACCGAGGCGGTCCAGCACCACCGCGCGGATCGTCTCGTAGGGCTCGCTGTCCTCCCAGGAGCCGAGGGCGACCCCGGCCACGCCGTCGAGCCAGCCCGCGTTCAGCAGCTGGCTCAGGCACCGGTCCAGCCGGTACGCCTTCTCCCCGATGTCCTCCAGCAGCAGGATGCCGCCGGCCGCGGAGTGACGGGCGGTGGGGCTTCCGAGATCGTCGGCGAGGAGGCTGGCGCAGCCGCCGATGGTGATCCCCTGGGCACGCCCGGGCACCAGGGTCGCCGCTCCCGGCGAGGTCAGCGAGGTGACCGACTCGGGTTCGAAGAGGGTGCGGCGCAGCTGCTCCAGCGCGTCCTTGTCGCGGAGGAACCCGTTGGTGGCGGGCATCGGCCCGTGCAGAGTGGCCAGTCCCAGCCGGGTGGCGAACGCCTCGTGCAGCACGGTGATGTCGCTGTAGCCGAGGAAGACCTTCGGGCCGGCGGAACGCATCGCGGACCAGTCGAGCAGGGAGGTGATCCGCTGTGCGCCGTAGCCGCCGCGTGCGCAGATCACGGCGGTCACGTCCGGGTCGCACCACGCCTCCTGGAGGTCACGGGCGCGGTCCTCGTCCGTACCGGCCAGGTAGGAGAGCCGGGGGTGGACGTCCAGCACGTGGGGGCCGACGCTCACCTCCAGCCCCCAGTCGTCGCGCAGGACGGTGAGCCCTGCCTCCAGCTGCTCCCGCTCGACGGGCGAACTGGGCGCCACGACCGCGACCTTGTCGCCCCGGCGCAGCCGCGCGGGGCGGGTCAGCGCCGGCACGGGCGCGACCGAGGCGTGGGAGGTCCCGTAGGCGGCGCCGGGGGTGGGGACATGGAGGGTCATCGCAGCTCCAAGGCGGTGAGGTCGTCCCGGCTGAGCCCGAACGTCTGGATGTAGAGGGCGAGTTCGGTCTCCAGCGCGCGCGTGATGGTGTCGGCCATGCGGAAGCCGTGGCTCTCACCCGCGAACGCGAGGTAGGCGTGCGGAACGCTCCGTCCCGCCAGTGCGGCGAGGAGCCGCTCGCTCTGGTCGGGCGGGCAGATCACGTCGTCCAGCCCCTGGAGCAGCACGAACGGGGCGGTGATCCGGACGGCGTTGCGCAGCGGCGAGCGCTCACGGTACCGGCCGGGAACCTCGTCGAGGGGGCCGATCAGCGAGTGGACGTACCGCGACTCGAAGTCGTGGGTGCCCGCCGCCCAGGAGGCCGGGTCCAGGACGGGGTAGGTGATGGTGCCGCAGGCGTAGCGGCCACCGGCCGGTCCGGTCGCCGCGAGCGAGGCGGCGGCCGTCCAGCCGCCGGCGCTTCCTCCCCGGATCGCGATCCGCCCGGGGTCGGCGACTCCCTCTGCACCCAGTGCGGCGGCGACCGCCGCGCAGTCCTCGACGTCGACGACGCCCCAGCTCTCGCGCAGCCGCTCCCGGTAGGCCCGTCCGTAGCCGGTGGAGCCGCCGTAGTTGACGTCGGCGACGCCGATGCCGCGCGAGGTGAAGTAGGCGATCTCCAGGTCGAGGACCATCGGGGCGCGGCCGGTGGGTCCGCCGTGCGCCCAGATGACGTAGGGCGGGAGTTCGCCCGGGAGCCCGGTACGGCCGGGTGAGGAGGGCGGGTAGAGGTTGGCGTGCACCTCGCGGCCCCCCGGTCCGGCGAAGGTGCGGTGTTCGGGGACGGGGTAGTGGCCGGGGTCCACCGCGTCGGTGTGGGCGGCGGCCACGACGCGGCTGTGCCCGGTGGCGGTGTCGAGCTGCACCAGCTCGTAGGAGGTGGCGGGCCCGGCGGCAACCCCGGTGACGCGGGTGCCCTGGACGGCGAGGGTCGGCGCCCACTCGCTCCAGGGGCCGGTGGCGTCGGTCAGTTCACCGGTGCCGGGGTCCAGGACCCCGAGCCGCTTGGCGCCGCGTCCGTGGACCACCGCGACCGGGCCGTCGGGCAGTGGCGCGAACCAGCGCATGCCGATCTTCCAGAGCGCGTCGGCGAACTCCTCCTCGCGGGGGCACAGCGGCTCGGCATCGGTGAGCGCGGGCACCGCCCCGGCACGCGGCCGGGCGCGGTGGAGGTTCCACCATCCGCTGCGGTCGGAGGCGAAGAGCAGCGAGCCGTCGGCGGCCCAGTCGGCCTGCGGCACCGACTCCCCCGGCCCGCCGGCCACGGTGACGGCGGAGCGCAGCGTCGCGGGGTGCGCGTTCTCGTCCCCGGTGTCGTCCGGGCCGGTGACCCGGGCCAGCTTCAGCTCGGTGCCCTCCCACGGCATCCGGGGGTGGTCCCAGGCGATCCACGCCGCGTGCCGGCCGTCCGGGGAGAGCTTGGGGCCGGTGACGAAACGGTGTGCGTCGTCGGTCAGTTCGCGCAGCGCCGACCGGTCTCCGGCCGCCGATCCGTCCAGCGGTACCGCGACGAGCAGCCGCCGCAGATCGGTCGGCCCCTCGCCGGTGAACTCCTCCAGCACACACCAGACCTCGCCGCGCGCCGGCAGCACCAGCGGGTCGGCGAAGCGCAGGCCGCCCCCGCCCGCTGACCCCGGTCTCCCCGGTCGGGGGCGTCCGGTTCGAGGGCGTAGAGCCGCTGGTCGCCGAAGTGGGTGAAGACCGCCAGCGGACCGCCGGAGGGACGGGCCACGCCCGCCCAGGGAAGCCCGCCGTACTCCAGCACCCGGTTGCGGACGTTCCAGGGCGCGGGCAGTACCGGTTCGGGCGGGCCGCCGTCCGCACGCAGCCGCATCAGGGCGCGCCGCCCGCCCTCGTGGGGACGGGCGGCGGTCCACCACAGCTCCTCGCCGACCGCGCCGACGGCGTCGGGCCGCCCGTCGTGGGCGGCCACCAGCCGGGCGTCGATCGGCGAGGGCCACGTTCCGTAGGGGGCGGGCCCGGGCTGCTCGGTCATCTGGTCGGCTCCTTCCGCGTCCGCCGCCTCCGGCCGGGCCGTGGCCGTCCCGGGCGGGGCGGCGTCCGCGCCGGTCACAGGGCGCGCAGCGCCCGGTCCAGCACCCGGGTACCGAAGTGCAGCGCTTCCACGGGTACCCGCTCGTCGACGCCGTGGAACATGGCGCCGTAGTCGAAGCCCTCGGGCAGCTTCAGCGGGGTGAACCCGTAGCCCACGATGCCCAGTCGGGAGAACTGCTTGGCGTCGGTGCCGCCCGACATGCAGTAGGGGACGACGTGGGCGCCGGGATCGAAGTGCTCCAGGGAGGAGCGCAGTACGTCGTAGGTGCGTGAGCCGACGGGTGCCTCGAGCGGGATCTCGCGGTGCTGGAACTCCCAGTCGACGTCGGGCCCGGTGAGCCGGTCGAGCGTCATGGTGAACTCGTCCTCGGCTCCGGGGACCATGCGGCCGTCGATGTGCGCGGTGGCACAGCCGGGGATGACGTTCACCTTGTACCCGGCGTCCAGCATGGTCGGGTTGGAGCTGTTGCGGACGGTGGCGGCCACCAGGTACGCGGCGGGGCCGAGCGCCTCCAGCAGCGCGTCGACCTCGCGCGCGAGGACGTCGGGGTCGTCGCTGTCCAGGGCGGGTGCGGGCAGTCCGTAGAGCGCGGCGAGTTCGGTCAGCGCGGCCCGGACGGTGGCGGTCAGCCGGACCGGCCACTGGTGCTCGCCGATGCGGGTCACGGCGGCGGCCAGCCGGCTGACGGCGTTGGCGTGGTTGACCTTGGAGCCGTGTCCGGCGCGGCCCCGGGCGGTGAGCCGCAGCCAGCCGGTGCCGCGCTCCCCCGCCGCCAGCGGGTAGATCCTCTTGCCGTCGCCGGGATGGAAGGTGTAGGCGCCGGATTCGCTGATGCCCTCGGTGCAGCCCTCGAACAGCTCGGGGTGCTGGTCGGCGAGGAAACCGGAACCGTACTGGGCGCTGTCCTCCTCGTCGGCGGTGAAGGCGAGCACGATGTCCCGGCGCGGCCGGACTCCGTGGCGGGCCCAGGCACGCACGACGGAGAGGACCATGGCGTCGGCGTTCTTCATGTCCACCGCGCCGCGGCCCCAGACCACGCCGTCGCGGATCTCGCCGGAGAAGGGATGGACGCTCCACTCGGCGGCGTCGGCGGGCACCACGTCGAGGTGGCCGTGGACCAGCAGCGCGCCCGCGGAGGGGTCGGTGCCGGGGATGCGGGCGACGACGTTGGTGCGGTCCGGTGCCTTCTCCAGCAGGGTCGGTTCCAGGCCGGCCTCGGTGAGGCGCTCGGCGACGTACTCGGCCGCGGCCCGTTCCACGCCGTCGCCCCGGCCGTGGTTGGTGGTGTCGATGCGGATCAGGTCGGATGTGAAGGTCACCGACTCCTGGAGCGCCCGCTCGTCGATCGCCTCCGGTGCTCCCCCGGTCTGCTCCGTCCGGCCGGACATGCCCTGGTCAGTCATGCCGGCCCCCAGCACGCGTGCTGCTGAAGATCTTCATGCCGCGCCACGTTACGCGGCGTGCGCGGCATCAGGAAGCCTATCGGCGACCGGCACTGGTCCAACCGGTGGCGGCGGCCGATTCCGCAGGTGGGGGCGGGCGCCGGGCGGTGCCGCGGGTGCTCAGCCGTACCACTCCTCGACGGCGGCGGAGACCAGCGTGGTGACGGCCTTGAAGGCGCGGATGCCCTCGTACATGTCGGGCGCGGTGTAGGCCACCCGGCGCTCCCCGGTCTGTTCCACGCCGGGGACGACGGTCGCGGCGCCCGCCAGGTGCTCGGCGTCGAACTCGACCTCCACCCGGCGGTCGCGCGGCCCGGCCGGGGGGTGGCGCACGGCGAGGGCCGTGGCCGCCGCGGCGGCCGCGCGGATGTCCGCGGCGGTCCGGGCGGGGGGACGGCAGACGGCGGCGTAGCGGGAGACGTAGTCCTTGACGGCCACGGTGCGGGCGTCGGGGGCGTAGCCCCGGGCGTCGGCGCAGGCCCGGTCGTCGCCGGTGACCAGGACGACGGGGGTGCCGTACTCGGCGACGACCAGCGCGTTCAGCAGACCCTCGCTGGCGCGGACGCCGTCCACGAAGACACCGGTGATGGAGTTGCCCAGGTAGGTGTGGGCGAGGACTCCCTCGTCCCCGGCGCCGGTGTGGTAGCCGACGAAGGCGATCCCGTCGGCGTCGCCGTGCTGGACCCCCTCGACCATGGAGAGCGCCTTGTGGCGGCCGGTCAGCATCGTGGCGCGGTCGTCGAGCTGTTCCAGCAGCAGGTTGCGCATCGTCATGTGTGCCTCGTTGACCAGCACCTCGTCCGCGCCACCGTCGAAGAACCCGGCGATCGCGGCGTTGACGTCGGAGGTGAACATCACCCGGTGGCGTTCCCACTGCGGGGTGCCGGGCAGGCAGTCGGCCGGCCAGGTGACTCCGGTGGCACCTTCCATGTCCGCGCTGATCAGGATCTTCATGGCGCGCAGGCTACGCCCTGCTGCCCGCCTGCGGGAAGGCGACACCGGGGAGCCTGGGCAGCACCGGGACCCGCTGGCCGGTGGCCGACTCCAGCATGGGGTAACCCAGTTCCAGCAGCTGGGCGACGATGTCGTCGCGCTCGGCCGGGTCGAGGCCGGTCATCGCCTCCAGCAGTGAGCCCACCCGGCCGGCGGCGTCGGGCAGGCTGTGGTGGGGAGCGAAACCGGCGGAGATCTGGACTCCGCCGGACGCCTGGTGCAGACGGGCGCCGTCGGTCGCGAGCACCAGCAGCCGCAGCAGCCCGGGGCCGGTGAGCGGCCAGGACCACCAGAGCACGTCGTCGGCGCCGAGTCCGTCGCAGGCGCCCCAGAATCTGCCGCTGGTGGGCGGTGCGGGCCCGAGGTCGACGGTCGCCGCGGCGTAGGCGGCACCGGCCGCGTCGCCGTCCCCGACGGCGTCGATCACGCCGGAGACCGGGAGCAGCGCGGCGGCGGGCCGGCCGAGCGCCTCCTCGCGCCGGAGGCCGAACAACCGGCGTGCGCCCCCGCCCCAGGAGGTCACGGCTCCCAGCCCGTCGACGGTGACGACGGCGAGCGGTATCCGGCCGGAGGACGAGGGGCCGCGTTGGGGGATCAGGGG
>NZ_BHZI01000282.1 GCF_004305975.1 Streptomyces otsuchiensis | reverse complement strand
CCCGGCCCCCGGCCGTCTGTCGCGTGGCGTGGTTCTCGGGGTGGTGTGGTGCGCGGTCGCGCGTGGCCCGGCGGCGGCGAAGAGGTGACCGTGCCGCAGCCGGACGGCCGCCGGACGTCCGTACAGCAGGGCGGAGAGGTACCCGGCGGCGAACGCGTCCCCGGCTCCCACCGGCGCCACGACGTGGTCGGTGCCCGGTGCCGGGACACGGGTGGTGCGGTGGTCCGCGTGCGCGGGGGTGCCCGGTGCCGCGGCGCCCGGTCCCCCGTCCGCCTCCCCGGCAGGTCCGCTGTCCGGCCCGCGGTCCGCTCCGCCCCCCGGTTCGCCGTCGCGCTGGAGCAGTACGGCCTCGTGACCGCGGCCCTTGACCACCACTGCGGCCGGTCCGGGCAGCGCCGCCCGTATCGCGCCGGGGCCGCCGGTGACACCCCAGACGGCCTCCGCCTCGTCCTCGCCCACGAACACCAGGTCGGCGCCGTTCGCCAGGGCCCGCAGCACCGGGCCCGCGTCGCGGCCTTGCCACAGCTGGGGCCGGTGGTTGACGTCGAAGGAGACCAGCGGGCGGCCGGGCCGCCGCGTGGTCAGCGCGCGCAGCAGCTCCTCGCACCCGGGGGAGAGGGCGGCGGTGATGCCGGTCAGATGGAGCACCCGCGCGCCGGAGACCGCGTCCTCGCCGACCGTCGCCGGGCTCATGGCGGAGGCGGCCGATCCCGCGCGGTAGTACGCGGTCTCCATGCCGGCCCCGCGTTCGCCGTCCGTGCGGAAGTAGATCCCGGTGGGCCGTCCGGGATCGCGGGCGACGGCGGAGACGTCCACCCCGGCGGCGGCCACGTCCCGCAGCACCTGCTCGCCGAAGCCGTCGAGACCGAGCCGGCTGACCCAGCGCACCGTGTGTCCCGCGTGCGCCAGCGCGCACGCCACATTGGACTCCGCGCCCCCGGTGGAACGGACGTAGTCGCAGGCAGAGGTCAGGCTCTCGCCTGGGCGCGTGGGGCGGAACGCGGCCAGCGACTCGCCCAGGCAGACGACGTCCGGCATGGTGCTCGGCTCCGATCTCTGTGCCCCGGTGCTCCGTTGACCGGCTGTCCGGCGGATGTTAGACAGGGGTGCGCGCGGTGTGCAATGACCGTTGCGCTTTCCGCAACACAGCAGGCCACGGTACCGCCCATCGGAGATTCCCTATGCCTACCGCACTCGACCGGCTCGCGGACGAGGTCATCGACCACCGCTTCAAGGGGTTGCCCCCGGACGCCGCCGGGCGAACCGTCGGGGACCTCGCGGCCGAGCGCCGCAACCTCCACGATGGGGGATTCACCACCCCGGTGCTGACGCTCTCCGCCGAGGCCGTCGACCACAACCTGCGGTCCCTGGGCCGCTACGCCGACCGCCACGGCCTGGCGTTCGCCCCGCACGGCAAGACCTCCATGGCGCCCGCGCTCTTCCAGCGTCAACTCGACCACGGCGCCTGGGGTATCACCGTGGCCGTGCCCCACCAGGCCCGGGTGGCACGTGCGTTCGGGGTGCAGCGGATCTTCCTCGCCAACGAACTGGTCGACCCCGCCGCGCTCGCCTGGCTGGCGGGCGAGCTGGCGGCGGACGCCGAGTTCCGCTGCGTGGTCTACGCCGACTCGGTGCGCGGCGTGGAGCTGATGGACGCGGCGCTGCGGGCGGCCGGCGCCACCCGGCCGCTGGAGGTCGTGGTCGAACTGGGCGTGACCGGTGGCCGGACCGGCGTCCGCAGCCGTGCGGAGGCCGCCGAGGTCGCCGAGCGGGTCAACGCCTCCTCCGTGCTGGCCCTTTCCGGGGTCGCCGGTTACGAGGGCGAGGTCCCGGATGCGGACGGCGCCTCGGTACGTGCCTGGCTGCGCGAACTGGTCGGCCTGACAGCCGAGTTGGACAAGGCAGGGCTCTTCCGGGACACCGAGGAGATCGTGGTCAGCGCCGGCGGCTCGGCGTGGTTCGACGCCGTCGCCGAGGTGTTCGCCGAACTGCCCGGCCTCTCCCGGCCCGCCTTCCGGCTGCTGCGCTCCGGCGCCTACGTCAGCCATGACGACGGCCGCTACCGGGACGTCACCCCGTTCAACCGGGTGCCCCAGGAGGGGTCGCTGCTCCCCGCGTTCCGGCTGTGGGCGCAGGTCGTCTCGCGCCCCGAGCCGGGGCTGGCGCTGATCAACGCGGGCAAGCGAGACGTCGCGTACGACCTGGACCTGCCGCAGGTGCATGTGGTGCGGGACGCCGACGGCGTGATCCGGGCGGGGGAGGGGCTGTCCCTGGAACGCCTCTCCGACCAGCACGCCTTCGTACGGGGTGAGGACGACGCGGCGATGCCCCGGGTCGGGGACTGGGTGGGACTGGGCATGTCGCACCCGTGCACCATCTTCGAGAAATGGCCGCTGATCCCCCTGGTCGCCGGGGACGGGACCGTCACCGACTACGTTCGCACCTTCTTCTGACGGGCCGCCGCGGTACGCGTCCGGTGGCCGGGGACTCCCCGGCCACCGGACGTTGGCCGTGCCGTCGCCGGTGCGGCACGGTGCCGGATCTTGGCGATGCCGGTGCCGGTGTGCTGGACTAGTGCGATGCGCGCGGGAGAGCCGACGGACCACTACGACCTGCTCGACCTCGACCCCGCCGCCACCGCGGAGCAGATCGCCGACCGGCTGCGCACCGAGCACCGGGTCTGGCAGCGGCTGACGAGCCATCCCGACCTCGACCGGCGGCAGTTGGCGGAGCAGCGGATCAGGGATCTCGCCGTCGCGCGCCGTACCCTCACCGACCCGGCCCGCCGTGCCGTGTACGACCACGAGCGGGCGGAACGCGCCGCGCGCGCCCGGGCCGCCGCCGATCGCGCCGCCGCCGAGCGGGCGGCGTCCGAACGAGCCGCCGCCGAACGGGCCGTCGTCCCGCCCGGCCCCACGTCGCGCGCCGAGCCGCGCCCCGAGCCCGAAGTCGTGGACGCACCGCAGGCGTTCGCCGCCGAAGCGGCCGGAGCCACCACGACGACGGCGACGCCCACCGGCGCCGGGTCTGCGGTCCGCTGGCTGGAGCAGGCTCAACAGGCGCTGGAAGCAGGAGACTTCACCACCGCGTGGCAGTGCGCGCGGGAGGCCAGGGACGCCGGTGACGACTCCGCCGCCGCCTGGCTGGTCCAGGGGCGGGCCGATGTCGGCCGTGCCCGGCACGAGCAGGCCCTCTTCGAGCTGCGGCAGTCCGCGCGCCGCGATCCCCACCACGCGCCGACCCATGTCTGGCTGGGCCGTACCCAGATGGCGCTGCGCGACTGGAACGCGGCACTGGTGTCCTTCCGCGAGGCGGACCAACTGGAGCCCGGAACCGGGGCGTTCCACATCGCGACTGTCTACCTGGAGGGCGGCTGGCCGGAGAAGGCCGTGCCCGTACTGGAGGAGCTCTTCACCCGGGACCCCACGGCGGAGACGGTCCGGTACCACCTGGTGCACGCGCTGCTCCGCTCGGCGCAGCGGGTGCCACGGGTGCGCGGCGCGGACGAGCACACCATCACCCACCCGGCGGAGATCGAGCGGATGCGGCCACTGCTGGAGCGCGCCGCCGAGGTGGTCACCGATCCCGGGCAACGTGCCGACGTGGAGAAGGACCTGACATACGTGGAGTGGTGCGAGGGCTGGCATCCGAGCCGCCCGTCGTGGCTCGCGGCCGGGATGCTGGTCTCGGCGGTGCTGCTGATCGTGGCGCTGCTGGTCAGCCCGTGGCTGTTCGCGCTGGCCCTGGCGCTCCTCGGCGTCGGCTGGTACTACGGCGTCCGGCAGCGCGGCTGGCGGATCAACGCGCGTGCGGCGGGGTGGGACGGGGACTCGGGGGGATAGCCGCGCCCCGAGGCGGGAAGTGGTCGCAGTGCGGCGGCGCGACGCCTCCGCGCGGCGCACGCCGCGACCGGGCGGCGGTCGAAGGGGCCGGAGTCGGCCGTGCCGCTCCCGGAGCGGAACGGCCGCTCGCAGTGCGAGACATCGGAAGAGCGGGAGACGCCGTGACAGGGCGAGCTGTCGGAATTGACCTGGGAACCACCATGTCCGCGGTGGGTGTCGTGGACCGCGCCGGATGGGCGGAACTGGTCCGCAACACGGGCGGCCAGACACTGACCCCGTCGGTGGTGCTGTTCACCGGCCCCGGTCAGGTGCTGGTCGGGGCCACCGCCAGGAACAGCGCGGTGCTGCATCCCGACGACTGCGTGCAGTTCATCAAGCGCGAGATGGGCAACCCGCACTACTCGTTCATCGACTCCCACCAGGTCGAGCACCGCCCGGAGCAGGTGTCCGCCTATCTGCTGCGGGCCCTCGCGGAGGGAGCGGCGGAGGCGCTGGGAGAGCCGGTCAGGGATGTCGTGATCACCGTCCCGGCCTACTTCGACGACACCCGCCGCAAGGCGACGGCCGACGCCGCCGAGATCGCCGGCCTGAACCTGCTGCGGCTGGTCAACGAGCCCACGGCTGCGGCGATCTCCTACGGCGTGCAGCACGGCGACGCCGGGACCGTCCTCGTCTACGACCTGGGCGGCGGCACCTTCGACGTGACGGTGATGCGGGTCTCGGACGACGGCTGCGAGGTCATCGCCACCGACGGCGACCGCAACCTCGGCGGGTTCGACTTCGACAACGCGCTGATGCGGCACGTCGCCGAGCGCGTCGCGGCCCTCGGCGGCGAGGAGGACCTGCTGGACGACCCGTACCTCACCGCCGAGGTGCGGGAACGCTGCGAACTCGCGAAGACCGACCTCTCACAGGCGCGGCGCACCGTGGTCCGGGTGGGCTCCGGCCGTCGGGCCCACGCGGTGGAGATCAGCCGCGAGGAGTTCGAGGCGATGATCGAGCCGTATCTGCACCGCACCGAGGTGCTGGTGGAGGGGCTGCTGGAGGACGCCGGGCTGACCTGGGACGCCATCGACCGGGTGCTGCCGGTGGGCGGCTCCACCCGCATCCCGGCCGTGCGGGCGCTGTTGGAGAAGCTCTCCGGCAAGAAGCCCGACCTGCGGGTCCACCCCGACGAGGCGGTCTGTCTGGGCGCCGCGCACCTGGCGGCGCAGGAGGCGGCGGCCGCCGCCGAGGCGGTTCCCGTCGGCAAGCAACTCGCGGTGCGCGACGTGACCTCGCAGTCCATGGGGATCGTGGTGACCTCCGACGACGACGCCCAGCGGCTGCTGAACGACGTGGTGATCGCCCGCAACACCCCCATCCCGGCGATGGTCGAGCGCACCTACCGGACGGTCGCACCCGACCAGGACGCGGTCTCCGTCCAGCTCACCGAGGGGGAGGGCGAGGACCTGGAACGCGTCAACGTCCTCACCGAGCAGCCGGTCGACCTGCCGCCGGGGCTGCCCGCCGCAGCCCCGCTACGGCTGCGGATGAGCTACGACGTGGACGGACTGGTGCACGCGGAGCTGTTCGACGAGACGCACGACCGGCGGCTGGGCGAGATCCAGTTGGAACGCCCGCTGAACCTCGACGCGGGCCGGATCACCGAGATGCGGGACGCCATGAGCCGCACGAGCGTCGGATGACCGCCCGCGACCGTGAGGACGCGGCCGAGCCGGGCGGGCCGGACGCGCCCGCTGAGCCGGACAGACCAGCAGGGCCGGACTCGCCAGCAGCGCCGGACAGGGCCGGGGAGCGTCACGCCGAGCTGCTGGACCGACTCGACGTGCTGACCGGGCTGTTCGAGCGCCGCATCCTCGACGACCGGGAGAAGCGACGGCAGGTGGAGGAGCTGCGCGACGGCCCGTTCCGCCAGCATCTGCATCCGCTGGTCCACCGGTTGGCGCTGCTGATCGACCGGCTGGACCAGGAGGCGGACGGCGCCCAGCCGGACGAGGACGCCCCGGTCGCCCCGGAGCGCGCGCTGGCACGCTCGGTGCGCGACGAACTGCTGGAGGCGCTCGCCGCGCACGGAGTGCGGGAGATCGCCGGCGAGGGGCCGTTCGACCCCGTCTGCCAGGAGGCGGCGGAGGTGGTGCGTGACAGCTCGGCCGAGCCGGGCACGGTCGACCGGGTGGTCCGGCGCGGATTCGCCCACGGCGACTGGGTGTTCCGGCCCGCGCGGGTGGCAGTGGTCGCCGCCCGCGGCTGACGGCGCACCGCACCGACCGGATACCGGCGCACGGCAGGCAGGCAGGCAGGCAGGCAGACGGACGGACGGACGGGCGGTCCCACCCATGGGTGGGACCGCCCGTGGCCGGGGCCGCGGCGCCGCCGGGTTCAGGCCGGCCGCGTCACCGCCCCGGCGGCGCGGCCCGGGCGCCGCCCGGACCGCTGTGCCCCGTGGGGAGGCGGTCTGCGGGCGCGTCAGGGCAGGTTGTGCACGTGCGGGCCGACCACGTCGGACCAGGCGTTGCCGGCGTGCTCGTCCCAGTTGGTCGACCAGGTCATGGCGCCGCGCAGCTCCGGGTAGGTGCGGTCGGGCGTGAAGCTGCCGCAGTTGGTGCCCCGGGTCAGGCAGTCGAGCGCGTCGGTGACGACGCCCGGGTCGACGTAGCCGCTGCCGGCCGCGTCGGGCGAGGCGGGCACGCCGATGCCGACCTGGGAGGCGTCCAGGCCGCTCTCCAGCTGGATGCAGGCGAGCGCGGTCAGGAAGTCGACGGTGCCGGAGGAGTACACCTGGCCGTCGCAGCCCAGCATCGAACCGCTGTTGTAGTACTGCATGTTGACGACGGTGAGGAAGTCCTGCGTGTTGAGGGCGAGTTGGAAGTACTCGGTCCCGGTGTGCTGCATGTCGATGGTCTGCGGGGCCATCGTGTAGACCAGGCTGTCGCCCGCCTCGGCGTGGATCGCCTCCATCGCCTCGGTGAGGTAGGTGGCGTTGATGCCGTGTTCGAGATCGATGTCGACGCCGTCGAAGCCGTACTCGTCCATCAGCGTCAGGGTGCTCTCGGCGAACCGCTGCGCGGAGGCCGGGTCGTTGACGGTGACGTTGCCGATCTCGCCGCCGACGGAGATGATCACCGACTTGCCGTCGGCCTGCTTGGCGGCGATCTCGTCCTTGAACTCCTCGTCGGAGCCGTATCCGAGGACCGGGTCGAGGTTGAAGACGATCTCGCCCGGGGTGTCGGTGGCGTCGGCGAAGGACACCGCGATGATGTCGTACGCGTCCTGGACGTCGGCGAGTTTCTGGATCACCGACCCGTTGTCGAAGTTGTGCCAGTAGCCGGTGAGCGCGTGGGCGGGGACGGCGTGCGGGGTGTTCTCCGCGCCGGTGGACGTCGCCGCGCCGGGGTCCGGGGCGGCGGTGGCGCTGCCGGTGAGGCCGGCGGCCAGCAGGGCGCCCACCGCTGCGGTGGCCGCGGCGGTCAGGGCCAGGGCGGGCCGGCGGCGGGCGGCGCGGCG
>NZ_BHZI01000281.1 GCF_004305975.1 Streptomyces otsuchiensis | reverse complement strand
GGCGGGCGGTGCGGTTGGAGACGAGGGGCAGCGCCGGGGCGTGCGCGGTGACGGAGCGCACGACGGCACGGAAGGGGGCGAGTGCGGGGTCCATGTCCGGGGAGTGGAAGGCGTGCGAGACCTTCAGCCGCTTCACCCGTACCCCGCGTCCGGACCAGTCGGCGGTGACCGCCTCCACGTCCTCCGCGGGACCCGACACCACGACGGCGCGCGGGGAGTTGACGGCGGCGAGGACGACGCGGCCGCCATAGGGCGCGAGCGAGGCGGCGACCTCTTCCTCCCCGGCGTCGACGGCGCTCATGGCGCCGCCGGGCGGAAGCCGGTGCATGGCACGGGCGCGGGCGGCGACGACGGCGCAGGCGTCCGGGAGGGACCAGACCCCCGCCGCGTGGGCGGCGGCGAGTTCCCCGACGGAGTGCCCGGCGAGCAGGTCGGGGTACACGCCCCAGGACTCCAGCAGGCGGAACAGGGCGGTCTCGACCGCGAACAGCCCGGCCTGCGCGAATCCGGTCTCGTGCAGCCGGCCGGCCTCGGCGCTGCCTTCGGCGGCGAACACGGCGTCGGCGACGGGCATCTTGAGCTCCGGGCCGAGGTGGGTGTCGAGTTCGGCGCAGGCCGCGTCGAAGGCTTCGGCGAACACCGGGTAGGCGGCGTGGAGTTCCTGTCCCATGCCGGCGAACTGGGCGCCCTGGCCGGGGAAGAGGAAGGCGATGGCACCGCCGTTGCCTTCCTCGACGGCGGCGTCGCGCTCGCCGTCGGCGAGTGCGCCGAGTTCGGCGGCGAGCCGCCCGGGCGGGGCGACGAGCACGGCACGGTGGGAGAGCAGCGCGCGGCGCGTGGCGAGGGCCAGTCCGGTGTCGGCGGGGTCGGCCGGAGACGCGGCGAGGTGGTCGCGGAGCGCGGCGGCCTGGGCGCGCACGGCGTCCGGGCCCTGGCCGGAGAGCAGCCAGGGGACGACGGGAAGGGCGGCGCGGCTCCGGTCCTGCGAGCCGGTGCCGGTACCCGGGGCGGCGGCCGGTGACTCCTCCACCGGGGGCGCGGCCTCCAGCACCACGTGCGCGTTGGTACCGCTCATCCCGAACCCGGAGACGCCGGCCCGCCGGGCCCGCTCCCCCGCGGGCCACTCCCGCTCCTCGCCGAGCAGCCGGACGGCGCCGGAGTCCCAGTCGACGGCGGGAGTGGGGGCGTCGACGTGCAGTGTCCGTGGCAGGACGCCGTGCCGCATCGCCATCAGCATCTTGATCACCCCGGCCATGCCCGCCGCGCCCTGCGCGTGCCCGAGGTTGGACTTGACCGACCCCAGCCACAGGGGGTCGCCACCGCGCCCCTGGCCGTAGGTGGCCAGGAGGGCCTGGGCCTCGATGGGGTCGCCGAGCCGGGTTCCGGTGCCGTGCGCCTCGACCGCGTCGACATCGCCGGGGCCGAGCCCGGCGTCGGCGAGCGCCGCCCGGATGACGCGCTGCTGGGAGGGGCCGTTGGGGGTGGTCAGCCCGCTGGAGGCACCGTCGGAGTTGACCGCGCTGCCACGGATCACGCCGAGGACGGGGTGGCCCAGGCGCCGGGCGTCGGAGAGCCGTTCGAGGACGAGCAGCCCGGCGCCCTCGCTGAACCCGGTGCCGTCGGCGGCGGCCGCGAAGGGCTTGCAGCGGCCGTCGGCGGCGAGGCCGCGCTGCCGGGAGAACTCCACGAACACGGCGGGTTCGGTGATGACGGCGACGCCGGCGGCGAGCGCCATGGAGCACTCCCCGGCGCGCAGGGCCCGGACGGCGAGGTGCAGGGCGACCAGCGAGGAGGAGCAGGCGGTGTCGACCGTGAGGGAGGGCCCCTCGAAGCCGAAGGCGTAGGAGAGACGCCCGGAGACCACGCTGCCCGCCTTGCCGGTGCCGAGGTAGCCCTCCAGGTCGTGCGGGGTTCCGGCGTACCGGGCCCCGTACTCGGTGGCGCTGATGCCGGTGAAGACGCCGACGTCCCCGCCGCGCAGGGTCTCGGGGTCGACCCCGGCGCGTTCGAAGCCCTCCCAGGCGAGTTCCAGGAGCAGCCGCTGCTGCGGGTCCATGGCCAGGGCCTCGCGCGGCGAGATGCCGAAGAAGTCGGCGTCGAACCCGGCGACGTCGTCGAGGAAGCCGCCCCGGCAGGCGGTGATGGAGCCGCGTGCGTCGGGATCGGGGTCGTGGAGGGCGGGCCCGTCCCAGTGGCGGTCGGGGGGGAAGTCCCGGATGGTGGCGGTGCCGTCGGCGACCACCCGCCACAGGTCCTCCGGGGAGCGCACCGCACCCGGGTAGCGGCAGCTCGCCGCGACGACGGCGACGGCCTCGCCCGCGCCTCCCGTGGCGCCGGGGCGGGCGGCGAGCTGGGCCCGGGCCTCCCGGAGTTCCGCGGTCACCTTGTTGAGCAGTTGCCGTATGCGGTCGTCCGCCACGTCCTGTCGTCCTTTCGCTTCCGCCGGGCTGGGGGGTGGGTGCCGTGGGCGGTGGGTCAGGTGATGCCGAACTCGGAGGCGAGCAGCGCCACGATCTCGTCGTCGGTGGCCTGCTCCAGGTCGTCGTCCGCGTCGCCGCCGGGGCCCGCCTCGCTCTCCGGCGCGAGGGCGGTCAGCAGGTGGTCGGCGAGCGCGCGGGGCGAGGGGTGGTCGAAGGCGGCGGTGACGGGCAGGGTCAGCCCGGTCGCGGCGCAGATCCGGTTGCGGAACTGCACGGCCGCCAGCGAGTCGAAGCCCTGTTCGCGGAAGCCGCGGCGGGGGTCGACGGCTCTGCTGTCCGCGTGCCGCAGCACCTCGGCGGTCTGGTCGAGGACCAGTTGCCGGAGCACCCGGAGGCGCCCGGCCGCGTCGGATTCGGCGAGCCGGCGCAGCAGCGCGTCCGGGCCCTCACCCCGGTGGCCGGCGTCGTCGCGTCCGGCGGTGGCCTCGGGAAGCTCGGAGAGCAGTGGCGGCACGGCGGGGCCCGCCAGCGTGGCCCAGTCGACATCGCACACGATGACGGTGGTCTCGTCGTGGTCGAGGGCCCGGCGCAGCGCGGCGAGCGCGGTCGCCGGCCGGAGGTCGTGGACCCCGGGGCGGGCGACGTCGGGGCGGTGCGCGTCGGGGGCGTCGGGACCGTCGGGGACGGCCCAGTGGCCCCAGGCCACGGCGGTCGCGGTCAGGCCCGCCGCGCGGCGGGCGGTGGCGAGCGCGTCGAGGACGGCGTGGCCGGGCGCATAGGTGGCCTGGCCCGCGGTGCCGAGCGTGCCGCCCAGGGAGGAGAAGAGCACGAAGGCGTCGAGGTCGAGGGCGGCGGTCGCCCGGTGCAGGGCGAGCGCGGCCCCGGCCCGGGCGCGCAGCACACGGCGGACCCGTTCGCCCGAGGCGGTGCCGATCGTGGCGTCGTCGAGGACGCCACCGGCGTGGACCACGGTACGGAGGGGGGCGCCGCCGGGAAGTGTGTCGAGGAGGGCGCGCAGGGCCTCCTCGTCGGCGGGGTCGCAGACGACGGCCCGTACGGCGTCCGCGTGCGGAGCCGGCGCGTCCGGAGCGCCGGGCGGGGTGAGGAGGAGCACCTGGGCGGCGCCGTTCTCGGCGAGCCAGTCGGCGACGATCCGGCCGACGGGGGTGTCCCCGCCGGTGACGAGGGCGGTGCCGCCGGGTCGCCAGGCGCGGCGCGGGGCGCCGGGCGGCGGGGCGTGGCGCAGCCGGCGGGTCCAGGAGCGGTCGGGGCGCAGCGCGATCTCGTCCTCGCCGGTGTGCCCCGCGAGGACGGCCAGGAGCCGGCGGCCGGTCTCCTCGTCCAGGGCGCCCGGTGCCGCGTTCTCCGGTGCGTGGTGGGCGGCGGGCAGGTCGATGACTCCGCCGTGCGCTTCGGGCAGTTCGGCGGCGATGACCCGGGCGAGCCCCCAGAGGGCGGCCTGCCCGGGGTGGGGTACGGCCTCGCCCGGGGCGACGGCCACCGCGCCCCGGGTGACGAGCCAGACGGGCGGGTGGGGCCGGCCGTCGTCGCCGAGGGCCTGGAGCAGCCGGAGGGTCGCGGTCAGGGCGTCGCTGCCGTCGTCGCCGTGGGAGCCGCCCGCGTCACCCGGATCACCCGCGTCACCCGCCGCCTCCCGGAGGGCGAGCAGCGAGAGCACGCCGTCGGCGTGTTCCGCCGGCCCGCCCAGCCGTGCGGCGAGTTGGTCCCGGGTCGCCTCGTCCGGGACGGGCACCTCCACGACCTCGGTGCCGCTCGCGGTCAGCAGCTCGCGCACGGCACGGACGACGCCGTCGGTCGGGGCCTCGGGCACCGCCAGCAGCCAGCGACCGCCCGGCGACGGCGCGGGGCGGGCCGTGCCCGGGACGGGGCGCCACTCGGTCCGGTAGCGCAGCGTGTCCGCGCGCGCGGCGTCCTCACCGGTGGCGCGCCAGGAGTCCAGTGCCGGCAGCAGGCCGCGCAGCGCGGCGAGGGCGGTGGCGTCGGCGGCCAGCCCGAGGCGTGCCGCCAGTCCGTCGGCGTCGCCTTCGCGCACGTGCTCCCAGAACTCCCGCTGCCGGTCGTCGCCGGGGGCTCCGGTCTCCGGCGCGGCGTCCGCCGCGGGCTGCTCGGCCCAGTAACGCCGGTGCTGGAACGGATAGTTGTCCAGCTGGACGCGCGGTCCGGGCTCGGTGCCCAGGACGGCTGTCCAGTCCACGGGCACGCCCGCCACATGGGCCTGGGCGGCGGCGGTCAGGAACCGGTCCCAGCCGCCGTCGTCGCGGCGCAGCGTGGGGACGAGGGCGGCTTCGCCTCCGGTGCCGTCGGCGGTCTCCCCGACGGCGGGGAGCAGGACGGGATGCGGGCTGATCTCGACGAAGGTGACGGGGCCGTCGGCGAGGAGGGTCTCGGTGGCGGAACGGAAGGAGACGGTGCCGCGCAGGCTGGAGTACCAGTAGCCGCCGTCGAGTTCGCCGTCCTCGACCCAGCTGCCGGTCAGCGCGGACAGCATGGGGATGTGCGGGGCGTGCCCGGTGACGGGCGCGAGGTCGCGTTCGATCGCGGCGCGGATGTCCTCGACCGCGCGGGTGTGGGAGGCGTAGTCGACGGGGACGCGTTTGACGCGGGCGCCGTCGGCGGTGAACGCCTCGGCGAGTGTGTCGAGGGCGCCGGGCTCCCCTGCGAGGACGACGGAGCGCGGGCCGTTGACCGCCGCGACCGCGGCCCGGTCGCCGTGGCCGGTGAGCCGTGCGGCGGCCTCGTCGGCGGAGACCTGCACGGAGAGCATGCCGCCGGTGCCGGCGAGGGCGGTGAGGGCGCGGCTGCGCAGGGCGACCACGCGGGCGGCGTCCTCCAGGGTGAGGGCGCCGGACACGCAGGCGGCGGCGATCTCGCCCTGGGAGTGGCCGAGGACGGCGTCCGGGCGGACGCCGAGCTCCTGCCAGAGCGCGGCCAGGGAGACCATCACGGCGAAGAGCGTGGGCTGGACCACGTCGACCCGCTCCAGCCCGGGGGCGCCGGGCCGTCCGTGCACCACGTCGTCGAGGTCCCAGTCGGTGTGCGGGGCGAGGGCCCGGCCGCACTCGGCCAGACGGCGCGCGAAGACGGGGCTCTGCCCGGCCAGCTGCCGGGCCATGCCCGCCCACTGGGCTCCCTGGCCGGGGAAGACGAACACGGTGCGGGCGCCGGGGCGCGTGGTGCCGGTGGTCGTCGCGGGCGAGGGGCGGCCGGCGGCGAGGGCGGTGAGGTCCGCGAGGGTGACGGCACGGCCGCCCGCACCGTCCGTCCCTCCCGCACCGTCCTCGTCGTTCACGGCGAGGACGACGGCGCGGTGCTCCAGGGAGGCGCGGCGGAACAGCAGTTCACGCGCGAAGTCGGCGACCGGGGTGGTGGCGCCGTCCTCCAGCCGTCCGGCGAGCAGACCCGCCTGGGCACGCAACGCGCCCGCGTCCCGGGCGGACAGCAGCAGCGGCACCAGCGGCGGCGGGGGCGTCGCGGCGGCAGGAGCGGCCCCGGGAGCGGCGGCCGGCTCGGCGGGCGCCTCCTCCAGCACCACATGGGCGTTAGTTCCGCTGACACCGAAGGAGGAGACGGCTCCGCGCCGCAGGCCCTCCTCGCGGGGCCAGTCCCGCGCCTCGGTGAGCAGCCGGACCTCGCCGCCGTCCCAGTCGACGTGTTCGGTGGGCCGGTCGACGTGCAGTGTGCGCGGCATCCGGCGGTGCCGCAGGGCCTGGATGACCTTGATGGCTCCGGCGACACCCCCGGCGGCCTGGGCGTGCCCGAGGTTGGACTTCACGGAGCCGAGCCACAGCGGGTCGGCCCCGTCGCGTTCCCGGCCGTAGACGGAGAGGAGTGCCTGGGCCTCGATGGGGTCGCCGAGCCGGGTCCCGGTGCCGTGCGCCTCGACGAGCTGCACCCCGGCGGGGCTGACGCCGCCGTCGGCGAGCGCGGCCCGGATGACGCGTTCCTGGGCGGGGCCGCTGGGTGCGGTCAGCCCGTTGGAGGCGCCGTCCTGGTTGACGGCGGTGCCACGGACGACGGCGAGCACGCGGTGCCCGTTGCGGCGCGCGTCGGAGAGCCGTTCGACGAGGAGCAGGCCGACGCCCTCGGACCAGCCGGTGCCGTCGGCGGCGGCGGCGAACGGCTTGCAGCGCCCGTCGGGGGCGAGTCCGCGCTGGCGGGAGAACTCCACGAACGGCGTGGGAGCGGCCATCACCGACACCCCGCCGGCCAGCGCCATGGTGCACTCCCCGGACCGCAGCGCCCGTACGGCGAGGTGCAGGGCGACCAGCGAGGAGGAGCAGGCGGTGTCGACGGTGACGGCGGGCCCCTCCAGGCCGAAGGTGTAGGCGATGCGCCCGGAGGCGACACTGCCGGCGGTGCCGTGGCCGAGGTAGCCCTCCAGCTCGCCGGGGACCGTGTCCAGCCGTCCGATGTAGTCATGGTGGATCTGCCCGGCGTAGACGGCGACGGCGTCGCCGCGCAGCGAGTGGGGGTCGATCCCCGCGTCCTCGAAGGTCTCCCACGCGGTTTCCAGCAGCAGCCGCTGCTGCGGGTCCATGGCGAGGGCCTCACGCGGGGAGATCCCGAAGAACGCCGCGTCGAAGTCGCCCGCGTCGTGCAGGAATCCGCCCTCGCGGACGTAGCTGGTCCCGGTCCGGTCGGGGTCGGGGTCGTAGAGGCGGTCCAGGTCCCAGCCCCGGTCGGTGGGGAAGGGGCCGACGACGTCGCGTTCGCGGTCGACGAGCCGCCACAGCTCCTCGGGGCTGTCCGCGCCGCCGGGGAAACGGCAGGCCATGCCGACGACGGCGATCGGGTCGTCGTCGCCGTCTCCGTCCTCGTACCCGGTCCGGTCCGCGTGTTCCTCGCGCGCGCTGGCCGCCGGTGCGGTGTCGGCGCCCGTCGGTGTCGCGGAGGCGGGCCCGTCGTCGTCCCCGAGCGTGCGCAGCAGGTGCTCGGCGAGGG
>NZ_BHZI01000280.1 GCF_004305975.1 Streptomyces otsuchiensis | reverse complement strand
GGACGGGGGTGGTTCGCCCGCCCGGCGCCGGCGGCCGAACCACCCCCGTCCCCAGCCCTGATCCCTCAACGTCGCACCAAGCGCCACCTCGTGTCCCCACCCGGGGACATCCCCCCAACCGTTTCGCGCGGAGCCGCCGGAACGGGAGAACAGGAGTCGCCATGTGTTACGGATTCGACGCCGAGCGCCCACTGGAACGCTCACTCGCCCAGCGCGGTTCCACCCGCCGCAACGTGCTGCGCGGTGCCGTCGCCACCGCTGCCGCGGGTGCGGTCGGTGCCGCCGGACTGGCGGCCGCGGGTCCCGCGGCCGCGCACGGCAAGAAGCCCGAGAAGCCCTCGGGACGCCCGCTGGTGCCGCCGGGCCTGATATCCATCCAGATCTACTCGCTGCGCTCCGACCTCAACGGTGAGCCCGGCTTCGACGCCACCATGCGCGAGATCGCGAAGATCGGCTACCCGCGCATCGAGCAGGCCGTCGGCTACTTCGGCCGGACGGCCAAGGAACTGCGCCGCTTCTACGACCGGCTGGGCATCCGCGCCACCTCCAGCCACGAGGGCATCAGCGCCGACAACACCGCGCTGGACACCAAGATCGCCAACGCCAAGGCGCTGGGCCAGTCCTACATCAACGTGCCCTACCTCGCCTCCGACAGCGCCGACGAGTGGAAGCGCTGGGCGGACCGGATGAACCACGAGGCGGCGCGGGCCAAGAAGGCCGGGCTGAAGTACGGGTACCACAACCACGCGCACGAGTTCACCACCGACCTCGGACGCGGACGCACCCCCTGGTCGATCCTGACCGAGCGGCTCGACCGCCGGCTGGTCCACCTGGAGATCGACCTCTACTGGGCGGTCACCGGCGGCATCGAGAGCGGTGACGGCCTCAGGGACCCCGAGGGCTTCGCCCTCGACGTGATCCGCAGCGCGCCGCAGAAGACCCTTCAGTACCACGTGAAGGACCGCCACCCCGAGACCGGTGACTTCGCCGACCTGGGTACCGGGTTCATCGACTTCCCCCGGATCTTCCGGGCGCACTCCGTGCAGGAGTACATCGTCGAGAACGACAGCCCCGACGTCACCCCCATCCAGACGGCGAAGGTCGGCTACCGCTACCTGCGTAGCTCCAAGTGCCGCCGCTGAACGGCTCCGTGAGCCCCCACCGGGGGGTCGGAGGGGTCCCCGCGGGCCCCTCCGGCCGGCTCCCCGGCTCCATCTCCGCCGACAAGCGTCGAACCACCGAAGACAAGGAACGCCCGTGATACGCCGATCCGGTCTCGTAGCCGCGGTCACCGTGCTGGCCGCGTCTCTGCTGGCACTGCCCGCCACCGCCCACCCCGGCCACGGGGACCCCGAACCGCCGCCCGCGGACTCGGAGTTCCAGAAGGTCGTCCTCAACGACATGCCCGGCGAGCCGATCGACCTCGCCGTGCTCCCCGACAAGCGGGTGCTGCACACCACCCGCGACGGCCAGGTCTGGCTCAACGACCCCAAGACCGGCCTCAACACCCTCGCCGGTGAGATCGACGTCTACACCAACGACGAGGAAGGTCTCCAGTCGGTCGCCGTCGACCCCAAGTTCGACGGCAAGAAGAACCGCTGGGTGTACCTCTACTACGCGCCCCCGCTGGACACCCCGATCGATGACCCCTCCACCCCGGACGTCAACGAGGGCGAGGCGCCCTGGACCGGCGACCCGGAGGACTTCGAGCCGTTCGAGGGCGTCAACCGGCTCTCCCGCTTCGAGCTCAAGGGCGGCACGCTCGACCTGAGCACCGAGCAGGAGATCATCGACGTCGAGCAGGACCGCGGCATCTGCTGCCACGTCGGCGGTGACATCGTCTTCGACGCCAAGGGCAACCTCTACCTGTCCACCGGCGACGACACCAACCCGTTCGAGTCCGACGGCTACACGCCGATCGACGAACAGCCCACGTCCAACCCGGCGTTCGACGCGCAGCGTTCCTCCGCCAACACCAACGACCTGCGCGGCAAGGTGCTGCGCATCAAGGTGAACAAGGACGGCTCGTACTCCATCCCCAAGGGCAACCTGTTCAAGGCCGGTACCCCGGACGCCCGGCCGGAGATCTACCTGATGGGGCTGCGCAACCCGTTCCGGATCGAGCTGAACCAGCGCACCGACGAGCTGTACGTGGCGGACTACTCGCCGGACGCCAAGGACTCCGACCCGGCGCGCGGTCCGTACGGCCAGGGCAAGTGGTTCGCCACCAAGAAGCCCGGCAACCACGGCTGGCCGTACTGCATCACGCCCGACCAGCCCTACATCGACTACGACTTCGCGACCGGTGAGTCCGGCGAGGCGTTCGACTGCGCCAGCCCGGTCAACGACTCCCCGCGCAACACCGGCCTGACCGAACTGCCGCCCGTGGAGCAGCCGGACGTCTACTACGGCAACGAACTCTCCGAGCACTTCCCCGAGCTCGGCACCGGTGGCGTGGGCCCGATGGCCGGCCCGGCCTACCAGTGGGACAAGAAGGCGACCAAGGGCAAGAACCCCGTCGCCTGGCCCAAGCAGTACGACGGCACCCCGCTGTTCTACGAGTGGACCCGCGACTACGTCAAGGGCTTCCACGTCCAGAAGAACGGTGAGGTCGCCATCGAGGACGTCGTCCCCGGCATCGACCTCTCGTCCGTGATCGACATGGAGTTCGGCCCCGACGGCGCGCTCTACATCCTCGAGTACGGCAAGGGCTACTTCTCGGAGAACGAGGAGGCCCGGCTCGCCCGGATCGACTACATCGGCAAGAAGGGCAACCACGCCCCCGTGCCGCAGGTCAGCGCCGACGTCACCGACGGCCAGGCCCCGCTGACCGTGCGGTTCTCCAGCGAGGGCACCGTCGACCCCGACGGTGACAAGCTGAAGTACGCCTGGGACTTCGAGTCGGACGGCAAGATCGACTCCCGCAAGGCCAACCCGACGCACACCTTCAAGAAGAACGGTGTCTACCGCGCCAACCTGACCGTCACCGACCAGGGCGGCAAGCACCGCGGCAAGTCGGCCTCCGCCGAGGTGCGGATCGTGGTCGGCAACGAGGCGCCCGTGGTCGAGTTCGTCACCCCGCAGACCGGTGACGAGTTCTCCTTCGGCCAGCTGGTCAGCTTCGAGGTGCGGGTCACCGACGACCAGGAGGTCGACTGCAACCGGGTCACCGTGACCTACATCCTCGGTCACGACGACCACGGTCACCCGATGACCAGCGCCGCGGGCTGCACCGGCACCATCCGCACGTCGCTGGCCGGCGGCCACGACCCCGAGCGGGACAACCTGCGCGGTGTGTTCGTCGCCAGCTACACCGACCCGGGCGCGGACGACCTGCCGCCGTTGACCGGCAGCGCCGAGGTGGTCCTCAACCCCGTCGGCTGAGCCGACACCAACCCAACACCGTTGTCGCCCACGGTGGTTGTCCGGTGACCGAATTCTGGTCCCGGCGGCCTCCGGGGTGACGCGGGGCAGCGAACCGGTGACGCCGGGCGGTGAACACACCGCCCGGCGTCAGCCTTTGGGCAACAGTTCGGAACCCCACCGGCTCCGCCGGTCATGGGACGGCTGTGGCCGGGCAGCGATACTTCACACGGGTTTGGTCAACTCCCCCGAGCGGCAGTGGTTTGACGGTAGCCATATCGGGAAGTCGACAAACCTACAAGTGACTTCGCGTGCTGTGCAATTCCGGGTGCACGCAGCTTTCGGGTGGTGCGACGATGGACCTTATGGGGGACATGACGAGGTTCGACAGCGGTGCTTCCGCTGCACGGGAGGGAGCACGGCTGCTGCGGCGCGGCGATCTCGAACGCGCCGAGGCGCCGCTGCGCGCCGCCGCGGGTGCGGGTGACCGGTCCGCCGCCAACAACCTGGGGCTGCTGCTCCACCAGACCGGCCGCACCGACGAGGCCACCGCCTGGTGGCGCTCCGCCGCCGTCGCCGGTTCCCCCGCCGCCGCGCACGCGCTCGGCCGGCTGCACCGCGAACGCGGTGACGAGGTCGCCGCCGAGTACTGGCTGCGCCAGGCCGCCGACGCCGGTCACGACTCCGGCGCCTACGCCCTGGCCGACCTGCTCGACCACCGCGGCGACCCGGAGGCCACCGCCTGGTTCCGTGCCGCCGCCGAACGCGGCCACCGCGAGGCCGCCTACCGCTACGCCTCACTCGCCGACGACCCGGAGACCTGGTACCGGTTCGCCGCCGCCCGCGGCCACCGCCGCGCCGCGCTGCGACTCGGAGCGCTCATGGAGGAGCAGGGCAAGCTCGCCGAGGCCGGCCGCTGGTACCTCGACGCCGCCGAGGCCGGCGAGCCGCGCGCCGCGTGCGCGCTCGGCTTCCTGATGCGCGACGCCGGCGACGAGCACGGCGCCGAGCAGTGGTGGCGCCGCGCGGCCCGCGACGGCGACGGCTCCGCCGCCAACGCCCTGGGCGCGCTGCACGCCGAGCGGGGCGAGCGCGGCGAGGCCCAGCGCTGGTACCGGGCCGCCACCGAGGCGGGCGACATCAACGGCGCCTTCAACCTCGGGCTGCTCTGCGTCGACCAGGGCCGCAGCGGCCAGGCCGAGCAGTGGTACCGCCGCGCCGCCTACGCGGGCCACCGCGAGGCCGCCAACGCGCTGGCGGTGCTGCTGCTCCAGCGCGGCGACGAGGACGGCGCCGAGCCGTGGTTCTCCCGCGCCGCCGAGTCCGGCAGCGTGGACGCCGCGTTCAACCTCGGCATCCTCTACGCCGGGCGCGGCGACACCGCGCTGGCCCGCCGCTGGTACGAACAGGCCGCGGAGAACGGCCACGCCGAGGCCGCGCTCCAGATCGGGATGGAGCGGCTGCGCGAGGGCCGCACGGACGCCGAGCGCGCCGCCGCCGTACGGATGCTGCGGGCCGCCGCCGAGGGCGGCAGCCCGGAGGGCGCCTTCCGGCTGGCCACTTGGCTGGAGCGGGCCGCCGGTACGGGCGAGGTGCCCGAGTTCAGCGCCGCGCGAAACCCGGGCGCGCTCGCCGAGGGCGACGAGGAGGCCGACGACCGGCCCGAGTGGGAGCGCTGGTACGCCTACGCCGCCGAGCGGGGCCACCGCCGGGCCCAGGTCCGGCTCGGCATGTGCGCCGCCGCGCGCGGCGCCATCGTCGAGGCCGCCGACTGGTACCGGCGGGCAGCCGAGGCCGGCAGCAGCAACGGCGCCTTCAACCTCGGGCTGCTGCTGGCCCGGGAGGGGGCGGAGCCCGAGGCCGCGCTCTGGTGGACCCGGGCCGCCGAGGCCGGGCACGGCCGCTCCGCGCTGCACCTGGCGCTGCTCGCCTCGCGGCGGGGAGACCTGGGTCAGGGCGGCGAGTGGTGCAGCCGGGCCATGGAACTGGGGCCGGAGCCGGTGGCCGAGCGGGCCGCCCGGCTGCGGGACGCGCTCCGCACGGAGCTGACCGCCTGACCGCCTGAGTGCCTGACCGTCTGAGTGCATGACCGCCTGAGCGCCTGGGCGGTGGCCGGGCGGCCCCGCCCGGACCGGTGAGGTGAACGAGAGCGGCGGGGTGCCCGCGACCGAGTGGTCGCGGGCACCCCGCCGTCGGTTTCCGGGCCGGCCACGGAGGCCGCCGGCGGGCGGACTCCAGGCGCGTCAGGCGCTGAGCCCGACCTCCTTGGCGATCCCCTCGCAGAAGTCGCCGAGGTCGCCCGGGTCGCGGCTGGTCAGCAGCGCCCAGCCGTTCTCGCCGCAGCGCACCAGCGGCCGGTCCACCCAGCTGCCGCCCGCGTTGG
Organism: Streptomyces otsuchiensis; assembly: GCF_004305975.1. Lineage (GTDB taxonomy): Bacteria > Actinomycetota > Actinomycetes > Streptomycetales > Streptomycetaceae > Streptomyces > Streptomyces otsuchiensis. Next base: position 1,741 of record NZ_BHZI01000280.1, on the reverse strand, counting down.
TGATGTCGGTGCGCAGGCTGTGGAACGAGGTCAGGGTCTTGCCCGGAAGCAGCTTGGCCTCCACCAGCAGCCACGGCGCGTGGCAGATGGCGGCGACCGGCTTGCCCGCCGTGGCGAACCGCCGGACCAGGGAGACCGCCTCGCCCGTCACCCGCAGGTTGTCGGCGTTGACGGTGCCGCCGGGGACCACCAGGACGTCGTAGGCGTTGGCGTCGACCTTGGCCAGGATGGTGTCGGGCTGGACGGTGACGTCCTTGTCGCTGTCGTGCAGGAAGGTCTGCACCGCCTTGGGCTCCTCGGCGGCGTGGGTGACCTCAGCACCGCGCTCCCGGAGGTTGTCCCGGGGGACGAGCAGTTCATCCCGCTCGACGCCGACGTTGGAGGTGATGATCAGAACGCGTGGGCGGGTCTCCTCGGGCATGGGTGGTCCTTTCCGGGAACGGGTGATCTCTCAGTCTCCTCACCGCCATAAATCAGGTCAAACGGAACTGGGCCCGACGGCGGCGTCACCCGGACTGGCTGTTGTCCTTCATGGCGCCCCAGCCGTGCCAGCGGTCGATCTCGATCCAGGCGCTGTGCCGTGCGCGCTCCCGGTCGGGGTAGGGCTTGCCGAGGTAGTGCCGGGCGAGCCGGTCGATGTCGGCCAGGCCCTCGTCGGGGCGGGTCTCCGCCACGCGGCCGATCAGGCTGACGTGGGTGTACCAGTTGCCCTCGTCGAGGACGGTCAGCGTGACGCGCGGGTCGTCGCGCACATGGGCGAGCCGCTTGCGGCCCTCGTCCATGTTGACCAGGATCCGGCCGTCGTCCCAGAGGTACCAGGTCGCGACGGAGACGGGCTGGCCGTCGGAGCGCAGGGTGGTGATGACGGCGGGGTTCGGCTTGGCCAGCATGGCCACCGCCTCGTCGGGGAGCGGGGGCTTGGACATGCGGTTCCTCCTCGGGGCGTGGGGCCCGGTGGCCGGGCCCCGCGGGTTGGGTGCGCGGCCTGACGCGTACCCGCCCACGGCCGGATATCCACATCGTCACCCGGCCGGACCCGCGAGTGGGCCCACCGGACCCGGCCCGTCGTGTTCGCCCGTCAGCGCTCAGCCCGCGGCGGCGGCGAAGGCGGCGCGGGCCAGCCGGTGCAGGAGGGCGGCGGTGTCGTCGCGGTCGGGGAGGGTGTGGGGGCGGCTGAGGTGCGGGGTGGAGTTGAGCAGGCCGAAGACGGCGTGCACCGTCGCCCGGGCCTGCCGTTCGTCCAGCTCCGGGTGGGCGGCGCGGGCGACCTCGGCCCACAGCTCGACGTACTCCCGCTGGAGCCGCCGGACGCGTTTGCGCTCGTCGGCCGGGAGCCGGTCCAGCTCCCGGTCGTGGAGGGTGATCAGCGCCCGGTCGTCGAGGGCGAAGTCGATGTGGCCGCTGATCAGGGCGTCCAGGGTGCGCTCGGGGGAGAGGCCGTTGGCGGCGGCCTCCTCCGTCCGGAGCAGTCCGCCGTCCCGGAGCCGGCTGCTGATGCCCACCAGAAGCTCCGCGAGCATGGCGTCCTTGCCCGCGAAGTGGCGGTAGAGCGCCGGGCCGCTGATGCCGACCGCGGCCCCTATCTCGTCGACGCCCACGCCGTGGAAGCCCCGCTCGGCGAAGAGCCGGGAGGCCTCGCGCAGGATCTGGCGGCGGCGGGTGGCGGCGGCGACCGGTGCCGGACGCGTGGAGCCGCCCCGCTCGGGGCGCCGGTCGGCGGCGGGCGGGGGTGTCTCGTGGG
>NZ_BHZI01000279.1 GCF_004305975.1 Streptomyces otsuchiensis | reverse complement strand
GTGCCGGGCGAAGCGGGAGGGCTCCGCTCCCGCTTCGCCCGGCACGGTCAGAGGATGCGGTGCCGCCAGCCGTGCGGGTCGGCCTCGTCGCCCGTCTGGATGGCGAGCAGCTTCTCGCGGAGCCGGGAGGTGACGGGGCCGGGGCCGCCGTCTCCGACAGTCCACGAGGCGCTGGTGGACTTCACCGAGCCGACCGGGGTGATCACGGCGGCGGTGCCGCACGCGAAGACCTCGGAGATGGAGCCGTCGGCGTTGCCGCGTCGCCAGTCCTCGGTGGTGAGCCGGACCTCGCCGGTGGCGTAGCCGAGGTCCTCGGCGATCTGCAGCAGCGAGAGGCGGGTGATGCCCGGCAGCAGGGTTCCGGTCAGTTCGGGGGTGACGATGCGGGTGTCGTCCCCCGTGCCCTGGACGAAGTAGAGGTTCATCCCTCCCATCTCCTCGATCCAGCGGCGCTCCACTGCGTCCAGCCAGACGACCTGGTCGCAGCCGTGGCCGGCCGCCTCGGCCTGGGCGACGAGGGAGGCGGCGTAGTTGCCGGCGCACTTGGCCTCACCGGTGCCGCCGGGAGCGGCGCGCACGTACTCCTCGGAGAGCCAGACCGAGACGGGCTTGATCCCGCCGGGGAAGTAGGCGCCGGCCGGGGAGGCGATCACGATGAACAGGTACTCGTTGGCCGGACGCACACCGAGGCCGACTTCGGCGGCGAACATGAACGGCCGGATGTAGAGCGACTGCTCACCCTCGCTGGGCACCCAGGCCCGGTCCTGCCGCACCAGGATGTCGATGGCCTCGACGAAGATCTCCTCCGGCAGCTCGGGCATCGCCAGGCGGCGCGCCGAGCGCTGGAAGCGCCGGGCGTTCTCCTCCGGGCGGAAGGTGGCGACGCCGCCGTCCGGCTGCCGGTATGCCTTGAGGCCTTCGAAGATGGACTGCGCGTAGTGCAGCGTCATGTTCGCCGGGTCCATCTGGAGCGGCGCGTAGGGCTGGAGCTGGGCGTCGTGCCAGCCGCGCCCCTCGGTCCAGCGGATGGTGACCATGTGGTCGGTGAAGTGCCGCCCGAATCCGGGGTCGGCGAGCACGGCGGCGCGGTCGGCGTCGGACAGCGGCCGCGCGGAGGGCTTCAGGTCGAATGCGAGAGGGGGCGTCGTCATCGTGCGGGTCCTTCGCTGAGTGGGTGTGGCGGACCGCGCTTCCCGTCGCCCGGCGGTCCGTACGCGTCACCGAACGGTACTAGGACGTCCGAGCACAGGGGTCCGCGACGGCTCCGCCCGCACGATTATCACGCGTGGGGCAGGACCGGCGTACACAGGGGTGGCGGCCCGCCGGGCGCCCAGGGGCACCCGGGGAGACAGGGGCGCACCGCGCCACCGGCGTCCCCGGTGGCGCGGTGCGGCACGGCGCGTGGCCCGCGTGGGGCCGGGCCGTCAGCCGGCTACTCGTGCGGCGAGCGCGTCGCCGATCTCGGCGGTGGAGCGCGCGGTGCCGTCGCGCTCGGCCAGGTCGGCCGTGACGGCGTCCTCCACCCGGGCCGCCTCGGCCTCGTGGCCGAGGTGGCGCAGCAGCAGTGCCACGGAGAGCACGGTGGCGGTGGGGTCGGCCTTGCCGGTCCCCGCGATGTCGGGTGCGGAGCCGTGGACCGGCTCGAACATCGACGGGAAGGCGCCGGTCGGGTTGATGTTCCCGGACGCGGCCAGGCCGATGCCGCCGGTGATGGCGGCGGCGAGGTCGGTGAGGATGTCACCGAAGAGGTTGTCGGTGACGATCACGTCGAACCGCTCGGGCTGGGTGACGAGGAAGATCGTCGCGGCGTCGACGTGCAGGTAGTCCGTCGTGACGTCGGGGTACTCGGCGGCGACCCGGTCGACGGTGTTGGCCCAGAGATGACCGGCGTGGACCAGCACGTTGTTCTTGTGTACCAGTGTGAGCTTCTTGGCCGGACGCGCCGAGGCCCGCTCGAAGGCGTCGCGCACGACACGCTCCACGCCGTAGGCGGTGTTGAGGCTGACCTCGGTGGCGACCTCGGCGGGGGTGCCGGTGCGCATCGAGCCGCCGTTGCCGACGTAGGGACCCTCGGTGCCCTCGCGGACGACCACGAAGTCGATGTCGGGGCGGCCGGCGAGCGGCGTCGGGGTGTTGGGGAAGAGCTTGCTGGGACGCAGGTTCACATAGTGGTCGAACGCGAAGCGCAGCTTGAGCAGGAGCCCCCGCTCCAGGACGCCGGAGGGGACCCCCGGGTCGCCGACCGCGCCGAGCAGGATCGCGTCGTGGCCCCGCAGACGGTCGAGTTCGGCATCGGTCAGCGTCTCCCCCGTCGCGTGCCAGCGCCGGGCGCCGAGGTCGTACTCGGTGGTCTCCAGCTTGATGCCGGAGGGAAGTACGGCGCCGAGGACCTTCAGTCCCTCGGTCACCACCTCGGGGCCGATGCCGTCACCGGAGATCACTGCGAGATCGATGCTGCGAACCATGCGGGGAACCTACTCCTCGTCCCAGGTGGTGACACATACCGTCCATGATGCGAGACGGCGGTGACGGCCGGGGTCAGTGGCCGGTGGAACCGCCGTTGTCACGACGGTCCAGGGCGCGCTGCAGCGCGGCGGCGGCGTTGCGGCGCTCGGCCTCGTCGGCGCGGGCGGCGTGACGGCGGCGGGTACGAGTGGTGACAGCCATGGGAGAGCTCCTTCATCGGCAGACCCGGTTACTGCGGGAAAACGGTCGGGTTGTCAGATGCCGCATGGGGCGGGGGCCTTGGCGCCGCAGGGATCACCTGCGTGGGGCGCCGGACCGCATCCGCCGTTCGCTGATGGAGCGAGGCGTTCGGCTTCTACAAAAGTAAGGCAGCGAACCGCGATTGTCTCCACAACTAGGCGGACGTCCTACTATCTGAGACGGCTGATTGTCCGCACCCGTGGTGAGCTGCGGCGATGTGGACGTCGGGTGACGGGCGACACACGCCCGCGCGGAGTCCGGAGCAGCGCGGAGACCGGCGTCCGGGTCGGCTCTCCGGGCGCGTGCCTGACGGGAACCGGCGGGTCAGCGTTGCGCGGCGGCCCAGGGCACGGGGTGGACGTCGGTGTCCGCCGCGGGTGGTCCGAGCAGTTCGGGCAGGGCGTCCAGCGTGGTGACCCGCGCCAGCTCCGGCGGGTGACCGCCCCGTCCGCCGCGGTCCAGCCAGACGCCGGTCAGCCCGGCGGCGACGGCCGCCTCCGCGTCGACGTCACGGCGGTCCCCGACGTACGCCACCTCGTCCGGTTCGAGGTTCATCGTCATGCACGCCGCGTGGAAGGCGGCGGGGTCGGGCTTGGCGCAGCCGAGGTCGTCCGAGCACACCAGGGCCTCGAACCGGTCGCGGATACCGAGGCGGCGCAGCTTGCGGTCCTGGGTGGCCGCCGAGGAGTTGGACAGCAGACCGTGCCGGAACCCGGTCGCGAGACGGTCCAGCACGGGCACCACGTCGGGAAAGAGGGCCCAGGCCGCCTCGAAGCGTTCCTGGTAGCGGGCGAACCACGCGTCGGCCTCGGTGTCCGGGAGCGCGCTGCCCAGAAAGCCGCGGGCGCGTTCCCGGCGCTGTTCCTGGATGGACAGCTCACCTCGCACGAAGCGGGCGTAGTGGTGCTCCATGAGGCGGCGCCAGCGGGCGGCGGCGTCCTCCGGCGTCTCGGCGCCGTCGGTCAGCAGCCCTTCGGCTGCGAGGTGACGGAGCACCCCGGCGCGTTCGGCGCCGGAGTAGTCGAACAGGGTGTCGTCGATGTCCCAGAGCACGGCACGGATCGGCATACGGTTCTTGCCGCCTTTCGCTGCGGAACGCGCGGAGCGCCTCTCCTCGCAGATGGTAGACGCGGCGGCGACCGGTGCCTCCGGTGCGGAGGAGAGCCGTCGGGAAGCCCCCGGGGCGGCGCCGAGGGCTCGGAGCGACGACGTGGCCCCGTCCCGGCGGGTGCCGGAACGGGGCCACGGGGCCACGGGGCCAGGCCACGGGGAGGGCCGTGGTGCGGGCCAGGCGGGCGGACGTCGCGGTGCGTCCACCGGGGCCGGCGGACGGCGACCGGGCGGGTCGCCGACGCGGTCAGCCCATGTGGGGGTAGCGGTAGTCGGTCGGCGGGACCAGCGTCTCCTTGATGGCGCGGGTCAGCGTCCAGCGCATCAGGTTCTGCTTGGCGCCGGCCTTGTCGTTGGTACCGGAGGCGCGGCCGCCGCCGAACGGCTGCTGACCGACCACGGCGCCGGTGGGCTTGTCGTTGATGTAGAAGTTGCCGGCGGCGTAACGCAGCACCTCGGCCGTGTGGGCCGCGGCGGCACGGTCACGCGCGATGACGGCGCCGGTCAGGCCGTAGGCCGAGACCGACTCCATCTGCCGCAGCATCTCCTCGTAGGTGTCGTCCGCGTAGACGTGGACGGCGAGGATCGGGCCGAAGTACTCGTCCTTGAAGACCTCGTTGTCGGGGTCGGTGCAGGCGATCACCGTCGGGCGGACGTAGTACCCGACCGAGTCGTCGTAGCTGCCGCCCACGACGATCTCGCAGGACGGGTCGGCGGCGGCGCGGTCGATGGCCGCCTTGTTCTTGGCGAAGGAACGGTCGTCGATGACGGCGGACAGGAAGTTGGAGAGGTCCGTCACCGGGCCCATCTCCAGCCCTTCCACCTCGGCGGCCAGCTCGTCCTTGAGGCCGCCCTCCCACAGCGAGGCGGGGACGTAGGCACGCGAGAGCGCGGAGCACTTCTGGCCCTGGAACTCGAACGCGCCCCGGGTCATGGCCGTCTTGAGGACGGCGGGGTCGGCGGAGGGGTGTGCCACCAGGAAGTCCTTGCCCCCGGTCTCACCGACGATCCGCGGGTAGCTGCGGTAGCCCTCGATGTTCTCGCCGACCGTCCTCCACAGGTACTGGAAGGTCTTGGTGGAGCCGGTGAAGTGGATCCCGGCCAGGTCGCGGTGGCTGAGGGCGACGTCGGAGACGTCCTTGCCGTCGCCGGTCAGGAGGTTGATGACGCCGGGGGGCATGCCGGCTTCCTCCAGCAGCTCCATCAGCAGCACCGCGGCGTGCGTCTGGGTCGGCGAGGGCTTCCAGATGACGACGTTGCCCATGAGCGCGGGCGCGGTCGGCAGGTTCCCGGCGATCGCGGTGAAGTTGAAGGGGGTGATCGCGTAGACGAATCCCTCCAGCGGCCGGTGGTCCAGCCGGTTCCACACCCCGGGCGAGTTGGCGACCGGCTGCTCCGCCAGGATCTCGCGGGCGTAGTGGACGTTGAAGCGCCAGAAGTCGATCAGTTCGCACGGGGTGTCGATCTCGGCCTGCTGGGCGGTCTTCGACTGGCCGAGCATGGTGGACGCGGCGAGCTTCTCGCGCCACGGGCCGGAGAGCAGCTCGGCGGCGCGCAGGATGATCGCGGCACGGTCGTCGAAGGACATGGCGCGCCAGGCCGGGGCGGCCGTGAGCGCCGCGTCGATCGCGTCGCGGGCGTCGTCACCGGTGGCGTTGGCGTAGGTGCCCAGCACGGCCGAGTGGTTGTGCGGCTGCACGACCGGGAAGCGCTCGCCGCCCCCCATCCGCTTGACGCCGCCGATCGTCAGCGGGAGGTCGACCGGGTTGTCGGCGAGTTCCTTGAGCTGCCGTTCCAGTCGGGCGCGCTCGGGGGTGCCGGGTGCGTAGGTGTGCACCGGCTCGTTCACCGGCGCGGGGACCTGGGTCACAGCGTCCATGGCCTTGGGCTCCTTCGAGTGGGTCGCGTACGGGGGGTCGGACTGGGATCGGTGGTGTCGTGGGGCGGACGGGGCGCTGCCGGCCCGCCCCGTGCGGCTCAGCTCCGGGTCGCGAGGGAGCGGGCGAAGAACGCCAGGTTGGCCGGCCGTTCGGCGAGCCGCCGCATGAAGTAGCCGTACCAGTCGGTGCCGTACGGGACGTATACCCGCATGCGGTGACCGGCGGCGGCCAGCCGCAGCTGCTCGGCCTCCCGGATGCCGTAGAGCATCTGGAACTCGTACTCCCCGGGCTTGCGCCCGAACCGGGCGGCGAGCGCCTCGGTGATGGCCACCAGGCGGGGGTCGTGCGACCCGATCATCGGGTAGCCGCCTCCCGCCATGAGGGTCTTCAGGCAGCGGACGTAGGCCCGGTCCACCTGGTGCTTTTCCTGGTGGGCCACGGACGCCGGCTCCTTGTAGGCGCCCTTGACCAGCCGCACCCTGGACCCCGCCACGGCGAGCGCCGCGCAGTCGTCCTCGGTGCGGAACAGATACGACTGCAGCACCGCGCCGGTCTCCGGGAAGCGTGCCCGCAGCTCGCCGAGGACGGCCAGCGTGGAGTCCACCGTGGTGTGGTCCTCCATGTCGAGGGTAACCGTGGTGCCGGCCGCGGCGGCGGCCTCGACGACGGGCAGCACGTTGTTGTACGCGATGTCGTGGCCACCCGGCAGGGCCTGCCCGAAGGCGGAGAGCTTGACCGACATCTCGGCCCGTTCCCCCAGGCCCTCGGCGGCGAGCGCCTCCGCGAGCGCCAGGTAGGCGTCGCGGGCCCGCAGCGCCTCGGAGGCGTCCGTGACGTCCTCACCGAGGTGGTCGAGGGTGACCTCCAGGCTGCGTCCGGTCAGGGAGCGGACGGCGGCGAGCGCCGAGTCCAGCCCCTCCCCCGCGACGAAGCGGTCGACGACGGGGCGGGTGACGGGCGCCGACGACACCACACGGCGCAGGCCGTCGCTGCGCGCGGCGGCCAGAAGCACAGGACCCAGCACGGGCACCTCCACAGGACGGTCTGACAGGTGGACTACCCGAAACCTAAGGATCACGCCGCACGGGGCCTATCGACAGCTGTCACGCCGCCGTGGCCCCGATCTCAGACAGATGTATGAGGATGGATGTCTGCACCACAATGGGGCCGGGCCGGTCACGGCGACGGGCCCGCCACGCCAACCCCCGGCCACGGGGCCCGCAGGGGGCACCCACCCGGCGGAGCGGCGCGGGCGGCGAGGAGGTTGACGGCGGCGATGCGCGAGGACTACCAGGAGCTGATCGACGAGGTGTCGGCCCTGCTCGGCACCCCGGCGACGCTGGAGCGGCGGGACTTCGCGCTGATCGCCTTCGGCGTTCACGACAGCGACGACGACCGGGTGATGGACCCGGTCCGGACCCGGTCGATCCTGCGCCGGGGCTCGACCCCCGCCGTCCGCAGCTGGTTCGAGAGCTTCGGCATCACGCGCGCGGACCGGCCGGTCCGGATCCCGGCGGAGCCGGCGGCGGGGGTGCGCACGGGGCGGATCTGCCTGCCCGCCCGGCACGGCGGCGTGGCCTACGGGTACATCTGGCTGCTGGACGACGGGGCTCTCGACCTGGCCGATCCCCGTCTGGCGCAGGCGTGGCGGATCGCGGAGCGGGCGGGCACCCGGCTCGCGTCCGAAGCGCGCGCCGGGGCACGCGCCGGGGATCTCCTCGCCGAGCTGCTGGAGGCCGCACCGTCGGGGCGGGTGGCGGCCGCCCGGGCGCTGGGCGACGCCGTCCGGCATGGGGCCCACGACCGGCTGGCAGTGGTGGCGGTGACGCCGTGGGCTGGGCGCGGCGCGGGGCCCGCCTCGTCGGTGCCGGGGG
>NZ_BHZI01000278.1 GCF_004305975.1 Streptomyces otsuchiensis | reverse complement strand
TCACCGCCTGGTACGGGTTGTTCGACCTCGGGGGGCTGAAGGCGGCGGAGTGCACCAGCACCCGCTCCCCCGCCTTCAGCCCCCCGAGGTCGAACAACCCGTACCAGGCGGTGAGGAAGGTCAGCGGCACGGTCGCGGCCTGCGCGAACGTCCAGGTGTCGGGGAACCGGCTCCAGGTGCGGAAGTCCGAGCGGACCTCCGCGGCGAACGCGTCGGTCGTCAGCCCCATGACCCGGTCGCCGACGCGCAGCCCGGTCACCCCGCGGCCGACCTCGGTGACGACACCGGCGGCCTCCAGTCCGGGGGCACCCGGGTCGCCCGGGTACATGCCGAGCACATTGAGGACGTCGCGGAAGTTGAGGCCGGCGGCGCGCACCGCGACGCGGATCTCGCCGGGGCCCAGTGCGTGCGGTTCGGCGTGCTCGACGGTGAGGCCGGAGACGGAGCCCCGCTCGGCGATGCCGAGGCGCCAGCCGCCGTCCGGGAGCGTCAGGTTCTCCTCCGGCAGCCCGGTCACCACCCGGGGCACCCAGCTTTTCCCCTCGCGTACCGCGACCTGCGGCTCCTCCAGCGCGAGTGCCCCGGCGAGGTCCACTCCGCCGTCGGCGCCGTCCGGGGTGTCGAGGAGGACGATCCGGCCGGGGTACTCCGACTGGGCCGACCGCAGCAGGCCCCATACTCCGGCGGCTTCCACGTCCACCGGTCCGTCGGCGGCGTCCACGGCCACCGCGCCCCGGCTGACCACGACCAGCACCGACCCGGAGCGCTCCGGGTCGGCCACGAACTCCTGGGCCACCCGCAGCGCCTCACGCACCGCCGCACCACCGCCGGCGCCCGAGGGCACCTCCCACAGCTGGTGGGAGGGCGCCGCACCGGAGCCGGTGGAGGCGGCCGGGACCCACTCCACCCGGTGCAGCGAGGAGTCGGCGCGCCCGGTGCCCGCCTGGGTGATGGCGTCGGCGGCGACCTCACGGAGGGTGAGCCGCTCGACGGAGAGGACGGGCTCGCCCTGCTGGTCGACGGCGACGAACGAGATCATGCCCTCGCCTGCCTTGGCCACCCGGACGCGGACGGCGTGGGCGCCGGCCGCGTGCAGGACGACCCGCTCCCAGCTGTAGGGCAGCTTGGCCTTGCCGTCGTTCGGGAAGAGCAGGCCGAGGGCGTGCATGACCGAGTCCAGCAGCGCCGGGTGGATGCCGAACCTGGCGGCGTCCTCGTGCGCGGTGGAGGGGAGTTCGAGGTCGGCGACCACATGGCCGCGCCCCCGGCGGACCGCCGTCAGGTTGCGGAAGACCGGCCCGTACAGGAAGCCCTTCTCCTCGAAGTTGGCGTACTCGGCGCTGATGTCGAGGATCTCCCCGCCGCCGCGGTTGATGCCCGCGGCCTGCTGAAGGGTGGCGGGGCTCTGCTCGGCGCGGGAGAGGGTGCCGGTGACGTGGGCGGTCCAGTCGTCGGCCGCGCCCTGCTCGGAGCGCGAGTAGAGCGCGAACGGCCGCTCCTGCGCGTCCTCCCGGGCCGCGCCGACGGTGAGCCGGATCTGCCGGGCCTCGTGGTCGCCGAGGACCAGGGGGGCGTAGGTGACCAGTTCCTCGACGGTGCCGCAGCCCGCCTCGTCGCCGGCGCGGACCGCCATCTCGACGAGGGCCGCGCCGGGCACGACGACCTGTCCGAGGATGCGGTGGTCCGCGACCCAGGGGTGGGTGTCGACCGCGATGCGGCCGGTGAGCACCAGCCCGCCGGTGTCGGGGAGTTCGACGGCGGTGGCCAGCACGGGGTGGTCGACGGCGGTGACGCCGAGCCCGCGGGCGTCGGCGGCGGCGCCGGGCGCCGTGAGCCAGTAGCGCTCGCGCTGGAAGGGGTAGGTGGGCAGGTCGGCACGGGGCGCGCCCTCGAAGAGCGGCGCCCAGTCGACGCGGACGCCGTGGCAGTGCAGGGCGCCGAGCGCGGCCAGCAGGCTCTCCGTCTCGTCGCGGTCCTTGCGCAGCGCGGGCACGGCGCACACCGACTCGGGCACGGTCAGGGCCACGTGGGAGGTGAGGGCCGCGTCGGCGCCCAGTTCGAGGACGGCGGTGACACCACGCTCGGCGAGCGCATCGGCGTTGTCGGCGAACAGGACGGCGCGACGCAGGTGCTCCACCCAGTAGGCGGGGTCGTCCCAGCGCCCGGCCGCGCCGCCGGTGACGTTGGAGAGCCCGTCCAGTTCGGGCTGCCGGAAGGTCACCCCGTCGAGCACGGCGCGGAACTCGTCCAGGGCGGGTTCCATCCGGGCGCTGTGGAAGGCGTGGGAGACCCGCAGCGGGTTCGCCTTCCAGCCGCGTCCGCGGGCGGCCTCGACGACCTGGTGCACGGCGGCGGTGTCGCCCGTGACCACGACGGAGGCGGCGGAGTTGACCGCACCGATCTCCACGCCCCCGACGTCCGCGAGGAGTTCGGCGGTCTCCCGCGCTCCGGCGCCGATGGAGGCCATCGCGCCTCCTTCGGCGAGCCCGTCCATCAGGCGGGCGCGGGCGGCGACCACCGTGCAGGCGTCCTCCAGCGACCAGACCCCGGCCGCCCAGGCCGCGGTCAGCTCACCGACGGAGTGCCCGGCGACGACGTCCGGCCGTATCCCGAAAGAACCGGCCAGCTCCCACAGGGCCACCTCCAGCGCGAACAGCGCGGGCTGCGCGGCTCCCGTGCGGTCGAGGTCGTTCGCGGCGGCGGTGTCCGTGCCGAGCAGTCCCGTGACCCGGTCGTGGGCCTCGGCGAAGACCGGGAAGCGGGCGTGGAGTTCGCGTCCCATGCCGGGCCGCTGGGAGCCCTGGCCGCCGAAGACGACGGCGAGCCGGGCGGGGCCGGCCGCTCCGGTGATGACGCGGGGGTCCTCGGTGTCCTCGGCGAGTGCGCCGAGCGCCGCCACCAGCCCGTCCCGGTCGGGGGCGAGGACGACGGCACGCCGGTCGAGTGCGGCACGGCCGGTGGCGAGTGAGCGTCCGACGGCGGCGAGGGAGAGCTCGGGCCGTTCCTCGGCGACCGCCCGGATGCGGGCGGCCTGGGCCCGCAGGGCGTCCGGGGTCTTGCCGGACAGCACCCAGGGCGGCGGCGCGACGTCGGCGGCGGGCGTTTCCGGCGGCGCGTCGTCCTCCGGTACCTGTTCCAGGACCACATGGGCGTTGGTGCCGCTCACCCCGAAGGAGGAGACCGCGGCGCGGCGGGGACGGCCGGTCTCGGGCCAGGGCGTGTTGGCGGTGAGGAGTTCGACGGCGCCGGAGTCCCAGTCGACGTGGCTGGTCGGCTTGCTGACGTGGAGGGTGCGCGGGAGGAGTCCGGCCCGCAGCGACATCACGGTCTTGATGATTCCGGCGGCCCCGGCGGCGGCCTGGGCGTGCCCGATGTTCGACTTGACGGAGCCCAGCAGCAGCGGCTGGTCCCCGGGCCGGTCCGCGCCGTAGGTGGCGAGCATGGCGGTGGCCTCGATGGGGTCCCCGAGGGTGGTGCCGGTGCCGTGGGCCTCGACGGCGTCCACGTCGGCGGGGGTCAGGCGGGCGTCGGCGAGGGCGGCGCGGATGGCGCGTTCCTGGGCGGGGCCGTTGGGCGCGGTCAGCCCGTTGGAGGCGCCGTCCTGGTTGACGGCGGAGCCACGGATGACGGCGAGCACGCGGTGCCCGTTGCGGCGGGCGTCGGAGAGCCGTTCCAGCAGGACGGCCCCGGCGCCCTCGGACCAGCCGGTGCCGTCGGCGTCGTCGGAGAAGGACTTGCACCGCCCGTCGGGCGCGAGGCCGCGTACCCGTGAGAACTCCAGGAAGAGGGCGGGGCTGGCGATGACGGCGGTGCCGCCCGCGACCGCCATGGAGCACTCCCCGGAGCGCAGGGACCGCACCGCGAGGTGGACGGCGACCAGCGCCGAGGAGCAGGCGGTGTCGACGGTGAGGGCCGGTCCTTCGAGTCCGAAGGTGTAGGCGACACGGCCGGAGGCGACGCTGGGGGTGTTGCCGGTGAGCAGGTAGCCCTCGACGTCCTTGTGCCCGGCGCGGGCGTCGCGGTCGTAGTCCTGGGCGGAGGCGCCGATGAACACGCCTGTGTCGGAGCCGCGCAGGGTCGAGGAGTCGATCGCGGCGTCCTCGAAGGTCTCCCAGACGGTCTCCAGCAGGATGCGCTGCTGGGGGTCCATGGCGAGGGCCTCGCGCGGTGAGATCCCGAACAGGCCCGCGTCGAAGTCGGCGGCGTCCTCGACGAATCCGCCCTGGCAGAGGTAGGACTTCCCGGAGACGGCCGGGTCGGGGTCGTAGAGGGCGTCCACGTCGAAGCCGCGGTCGGCGGGGAAGGGCGTCAGCGCGTGCCGGCCCTGCTCGACGAACTCCCAGAGCTTGCGGGGGGAGTCGGTGCCGCCGGGGAAGCGGCAGCCCATGCCGACGATCGCGATCGGCTCGTGTTCCCTGTCGGTCAGCTCCCGCAGATGGCCGCGGGCCCGGTGCAGTTCGCCGGTGACCCGCTTGAGGTAGTCACGGAGCTTCGTCGTCTCGTCCATGGTCCGCCCATCCTTTGCGTCGCGGCGCGTCGAGTCGCCGCGGGTCTCGCCGGGCTCCGCGGGACCTGTGGTTCGCGTTGCCGGCCGGCTGGTCGCCGGGTCAGACGCCCAGCTGTCTGTCGATGAAGTCGAAGATGTCGTCGTCGGATCCGGTCGCCAGGGCGTCGGGCACGGCCTCCCGGCCGCCGGGCCCGCCGGGGTCGAGGGAGGACACCAGCCCGAGCAGCCGGGTCACGGCAGCGCGGCGCACGGAGTCCTCGGGGTCGAGCCGGGCGAGGGCCGCGCCGACCCGGTCGAGGTCGGTGAGCAGCGTCTGTTCGCCGGGCCGGGTGGTGCTGTCCGCGGGGGCCAGCCGTCGGACGAGGTAGGCGGCCACCTCCCCGCAGGTGGGGCGGTCGAAGGTGAGGGTGGCGGGGAGCTGGAGGCCGGTCGCGGCGCCGAGCCGGTTGCGCAGTTCGACGCCGGTGAGGGAGTCCAGTCCCAGTTCGGTGAAGGAGGCGTCCGGGTCGACCCCGGCGGGGGTGGTGTGGCCGAGCACGGACGCGGTGACCGCCACGGCGAGTTCGGTGAGGCGCTTGAGCCGCTGGGGGTGCGGCAGCGGGGCGAGCGCGGCGAGGAGCGCGCCCGGCCCGCCGTCGGCGGTGGCCGAAGCGGCGGTGGCCACCACGGGGGTGGCCGGCCCCCCGCCGGGCCGGGCGGGGGCCGAGGTCTGGACGCGGCGGAGCAACGGCGGCACGGCGCCTGCGGTCCGGCGTGGTCCGACGGGCAGGGGCAGCAGATGGGCGGCGGGGTGTGCGAGCGCCGCGTCGAGGAGGGCGAGTGCCCGGTCGGCCGGCAGGGGCGGGAAGCCGTTGCCGGTGAGGCGGCGCACCTCCTGCCCGCTGAGTCCGGCGGCCATGCCGGTGCCCTCCCAGAGCCCCCACGAGAGGGCCTGGCCCGGCAGCCCGAGGGCCCGGCGGCGGGCGATCAGCGCGTCGAGGGCGGCGTTCGCGGCGGCGTAGGCAGCCTGGCCGGGCGCCCCGAGGACACCGGCGGCCGAGGAGAAGACGATGAACGCGGCGGGGTCATGGGCTCGGGTCAGCTCGTCCAGGACGAGGGCGCCGCCGGCCTTGGCGGCCCGGACGCCGTCCAGCCGTTCGGGGGTCAGTTCGGTGAGGACACCGTCGTCGAGGGTTCCGGCGGCGTGGACGACGGCGCCGAGCGGCCGGTCGGCGGTGATCCGCTCCAGCAGCGCCGCGACCTGGGCGCGGTCGGTCACGTCACACGCGGCGAACTCCACGGCCCCGCCGGTGGCGGCGGTGAGGGCCTCGGCCCCGGGTGCGCGCGGGCCGGTGCGGGAGACGGCGAGGACGTGGCGCATGCCGTGCGCCCGGACCAGGTGGCGTACCACTTCGGCTCCGACACCCCCGGTGCCGCCGGTGACCAGCACGGTGTTGTCAGGTGCCCAGGGCAGGGGCGGCAGCTCCGCGGGCGGAGCGGGCGCCGGGGCCAGGCGGGGGACGAAGGGCACGCCGTCGCGCAGGGCGATCTGGGGTTCGCCGGCGGCGGCGAGGCCGGCCAGGGCGTCCGGGGCCGGGAGGGCGCCCGTGGCTCCGGTGTCGAGCAGGACGATCCGCCCGGGGTACTCCGACTGGGCCGAACGCAGCAGCCCCCACACCCCGGCGGCGTCCACGTCCACCTCCGCGTCGGGCCCGGCAGGGCCGTCGGCGGTGTCCACGGCCACCGCGCCCCGGCTGACCACGACCAGCACGCGCTCCGCACGCTCCGGGTCGGCCACGAACTCCTGCGCGACCCGCAGCGCCTCACGCACCGCCGCACCACCGCCGGCGCCCGAGGGCACCTCCCAGGTCTCGTACGGGGGCGGTGTCCCGGCAGGGCTCTCCAGGCGTTCCCACTCGATTCCGTACAGCGGCAGCGCCTCCTCCGGCGGCAGGTCGCCGGGGACGGCCGCACGCAGCTGGAGCCGTTCCACCGACAGCACCGGCCGGCCCAGCTCGTCCGCGAGGTCGAGGGAGACGGCGTCGGTGCCCACGGCGGTGACGCGGGCGCGCACGGAGGCAGCCCCGGTGGCCCACAGCCGGACGCCGGTCCAGGCGAAGGGCAGCAGGGTGCGGGGGGCGTCCCCGGCCGCGTCACCGCGGGTGCCGTCGCCGTCGCCCGCGCCCGCGTCGGGGAAGCAGTAGCGGGTGGCGTGCAGGACGGCGTCGAAGAGGGCGGGGTGGAGACCGTACCCGTCGGTGCCGGGTGGCGGGTCCGTGGGGAGGGCGACCTCGGCGTAGACCTCGCCGGGGCCCGTGCCGCCGCCGCGCAGCCGGACGGAGCGCAGTCCCCGGAAGGCGGGCCCGTACCCCAGGCCCTGTTCGGCCAGCGTCTCGTAGGAGCCGTCCAGGTCGACGGGTTCGGTGTCCGGCACGGGCCACTCCCGTGCCCAGGCGTGTTCGGGAGCGGTGGTGGCCGGGCCGGCGGGCGGCGCGGCCAGGGTGCCGGTGGCGTGGGTCGTCCATCCGGGCGAGTCCGGGGTGCCGGAGTACACGGTGAGCGTGCGCCGCCCGTCGGCGTCGGGGTGGCTGACGACGCACCGCAGGGTGGTGCCGGCCCCGCTCTCCGGCAGCCGCAGGGGGGTGTGCAGGACCAGTTCGCCGACCGTGCCCGGTACTCCCGCCCGGTCGGCCGCGTGGACGGCGAGGTCGACCAGCGCGGTGCCGGGGACGACGACCCGGCCGAATACGCGGTGGTCGGCGAGCCATGGCTGCGCGGCGGTGGAGAGCCTGCCGGAGAGGACGGTCTCGGCGCCCTCCGAGCCGGGCACGTCGAGCGCGGCCGCGATCCAGGGGTGCGTGCTCGGGGAGAGGCCGTGGGCGGCCGGGTCGGTGGTGCGATCGGGCGCGGTCAGCCAGTAGCGGTCGCGTTGGAAGGGGTAGGTCGGCAGATCGGTCCTGCGCCCACCACCCAGCAACGGCGACCAGTCCACCGCCACACCATGACAGTGCAACCGCCCCAACGCCGCCAGCACACCCACCGCCTCCCCACGGCCCTTCCGCAACACCGGCACCGCACACAACGACTCCGCCCC
>NZ_BHZI01000277.1 GCF_004305975.1 Streptomyces otsuchiensis | reverse complement strand
CGTCTACCAGGAGCTTTCTTCATGTCCGCCGCCGGGGCCCGCAGCTCGACCACCCGTCAGGTTGGAAGGGGCTCAGTTGTTCGCCCAGGCCGTCGGTGCGGTGCTCCAGCATCGTCGCGAGCACCGCCCGGGAGGCGTGCACCCGGACCGCGAGCCGGTTGCCGTCGCGCTCGTAGAGGGCGGACAGGTCCGAGGCCAGCAGGTGGAAGAGGCCCTCGTCGCCCTCGTGCCCCCGGCCCAGCAGTACGGAGACCATGCGCTCGGCCGGGTCCGGTGAGCGGGTGTCGACGCCGAGGACCACCTCGGTGTCGTCGCTGCCGGACGGCGGAACGGTGGTGATCCACAGGCGTGCGGCGTCCTGCCCGCCGTCCGTCGCGTGCGGGTGCGCGGCGCCCGCGCCCGCGCCCGCGTCTGCTTCTGCTTCTGCGGCTGCTGAGTCCATGGGAGGGATTGAAGCGCACGGCTACGACAGGCCGTCCTGCGGCCCGGACGGTCAGGAGAAGGGGTTCCGTTCGCCCTCCGGAAGCACGTTGACGACCCGTTCGCCCTCACCGGCCATGACGTACGCACCGGCCTCCAGCCGGTCGATGAGGCCCCGGGTCCACTCGGCGCTGGTGACCGCGTTGTGCACCCACAGCCGCATGATCTCGCCGATGTGGTCGCCCCGGAACTCGTCGTCGTCGGGCGTCCAGTACTGGTCCACCTCCGCGCGCCACCCCTCCAGCGCGGTGACGCGTTCGCGCAGCAGCGCGACGGCCTCGGACCGGGGCAGATCGACGATGCAGCCGACACCGGCGGTCAGCACCTCGATCTTCTCGTCGTGGCGCCGCAGCGACTCGCGGACCAGGGCGAGGTAGGCGTCGTCGCCGGTCGCGGTGACCTCGTACTCGGTGCGCGGTGGGCCGCCCGCCGTGCTGGGACCCGTCTCGTAGGCGAGGAGCAGTCCTTCCTTCGCCATCTGCTTGAGCGCGTGGTAGATCGAGCCGGGCTTGGCGTTGGACCACTCGTGCGCGCCCCAGAACTCCAGGTCCTGCCGGACCTGGTAGCCGTGGGTCCGGCCGTGCTGGCGCACCGCGCACAGGACCAGCATCCGCATCACCGATACCGCCATGGGGGCCAGCCTACTGGCTGGTCAAGTTTGATCAGCGGCCCGGGCAGGCGGTGGGCGGTAAGGCCGGGGGTTCGGGGTGTCAGTGGAGTTCGCTGAACTGCTCCGTCTGGTGGGTGCGCCCCGCGACGATGATGGTGTCGTCCTCGTGCAGCACCGTCTCCGCTGTGGCATAGGTGAAGCCCTCCCCCTTGCGTTTGACGGCGACCACCGTCAGCCCGTAGCGGGTGCGGATCGCGCTCTCGGCCAGCGAGCGGCCGACCATGGTGCTCGGTGTGCGCGTCTTGACCATCGCGAAGTCGTCCTCGAACTCGATGTAGTCGAGCATCCGGCCCCGTACCAGATGGGCCACCCGCTGTCCCATGTCGTGCTCGGGGTAGACGACGTGGTGCACGCCGAGCTGGGAGAGGATGCGGCCGTGTGCCTCGCTGGTCGCCTTGGCCCAGACGTTGGGAATACCGAAGGAGACCAGGAGTGAGGCGGTGAGGATGCTCGCCTCCAGGTTGGTGCCGATGGCGACGACCGCGCGGGAGAACTCGTGGACGGCGAGCTGGCGCAGCACCTCCTCCTTGGTGGAGTCGGCGCGCACCACGTGGGTGAGCCGGCCGGACAGCGACTGGACGACGTCGGCGTCCATGTCCAGGCCGAGGACCTCGGTGGTCTCCTCGACCAGCTCCAGTGCGATGGCCTGGCCGAACCTGCCCATCCCGATCACGACGACGGAGTCCTTGGCGGCGATGCGCCGGGACTTGCCGCTGCGGTTCCTAGCCAATGAGAGGTCGCTCCTCGGGGAGTTCGTACAGGCGGACGCGCCGACGCAGTGCCAGCGCTGACGCTATGGTCACCGGGCCGAGCCGCCCGACGAACATCAGGACGGTGAGCAGGACCTTGTGTGGGTCCGGCAGCTCCGCCGTGATGCCGGTGGAGAGGCCGACCGTGCAGAAGGCCGAGATCACCTCGAACAGCGCCTGGTCCAGGGTGAAGGCCGTGGAGACCATGAACGCCACGGTTGACGTCACCACGGCGGCCACCGAGAGCAGGACGACGGTGAGCGCCTGGCGTTGCACGTCGCCGTGGAGGCGGCGGCCGAAGATGTTCACGGCGCTCTCGCCCCGGACCTCGGCGTAGATCACGAACAGCAGCACGGCAAAGGTCGTCACCTTGATCCCGCCGGCGGTGCCCGCGCTCGCGCCGCCGACGAACATCAGTACGTCGATGCCGAGCCAGGTCGCGCTGTTCATCGCGGCGAGGTCGAGGCTGTTGAACCCGGCGGAGCGGGGCATCGTCCCCTGGAAGAAGCCGGCCAGCAGCTTCTCCTGGACCGGCAGGGGCCCCAGCGTCGCCGGGTTGCCCCACTCCAGCGCGGTGACGAAGACAGCGCCGCCGAGCAGGAAGGCACCGGAGGCCCACAGCACGATCTTGGTGTGCATGGACCAGCCGCCCGGCTTGGTGAAACGGCGGCGCAGCTCGAAGAGGACGGGAAAGCCGAGGCCGCCCGCGATGGACGCGAACGCGACGGGCAGGCAGACCCACGGGTCACCGACGAAGCGCGTCAGGCTGTCCGGCCACAGGGCGAAACCGGCGTTGTTGAACGCTGAGACGGAGTGGAAGACCCCGAGCCATGTGGCCCGGGACCACTCCATGTCGTAGGCGAGCGCGAAGCGCGGAATCAGTACGGCGGCGGTCATCGACTCCAGCAGCAGGCTGACCTTGACCACGCCGATGACGACGCTGCGGACATCGCCGAGGCCCAGTGTCTTGGTCTCGGCGGCGGTGGTCAGCCGGGTCCGCAGCCCGATGCGGTGCGAGACCAGCATCACCAGCAGCGTGGCGAAGGTCAGGATGCCGATGCCGCCGAGCTGGATCAGGACCAGGATCACGCCGTGCCCGAAGCCGGACCAGTTGCCGGCCGTGTCCACCACCACCAGTCCGGTGAGGCAGAGGGCTGAGACGGCGGTGAAGAGGGCGTCCACGACGGTGGTACCACCTGCCGTGACGTTCGCGGCCGGGAGCGTGAGGAGGAGGGTGCCCAGGGTCACGACGGCGGCGAAACCGAGGATGACCAGCTGGGCGGGGTGACGCCTGCGGTGTGATCTGTTTGTCACGATCGGCCAAAAACTGTCGTGAATGACCGATACCTGATCGATGGCACCGGGTGACGATAGCCGACCGGTGTCGGCGGCGGAACCCCGTTTCGGTGAAGGGTCTGTCCGTGTGCACTCCGTGTCGTGAAGGTTCCCTGCGTAGTCAAGTTTGACCAGTGGGAGGTGTGGGAGTACCCTCGGCCGCTCGCTAGTCAAATTTGCCTAGTGGTGTGTTCGTCCTTCCGTCCCTCGGGACCAGGCAACCGGGAGCCACCGCCACATGCCCTCACCCCCAGAACCCACCGCCCACGCCGACAGCCGCAGCGCCACTCCGACCGCGCCCGCGACCGGCACGGGCCACGCCGTCCACGTCCGCGCGCTGCGCAAGACCTACGGCGACAAGGCCGCACTCGACGGCCTCGACCTCACCGTCCCGCGCGGCACCGTGCACGCCGTCCTCGGCCCCAACGGCGCGGGCAAGACCACCGCCGTCCGCGTCCTCACCACCCTGCTGCGCCCCGACTCCGGCACCGCCGAGGTCGCCGGCCACGACGTGACGACCCACCCCGACGACGTACGCCACCGCATCGGCCTCGTCGGCCAGCACGCCGCCCTCGACGAGGAGCTGTCCGGCCGCCAGAACCTCACGCTCTTCGGCCGGCTCCACCACCTCGGCCGGGCCGGCTCCCGGCGCCGCGCCGACGAACTGCTCGCCCGGTTCGACCTCGCCGACACCGGCGACAAGGCGATCCGCCACTACAGCGGCGGGATGCGCCGCCGACTGGACCTCGCCGCCTCGCTCATCGTCCGGCCCGAAGTGCTCTTCCTCGACGAACCGACCACCGGACTCGACCCGCGCGGGCGCGCCGAGGTCTGGTCCGCGGTCCGGTCCCTCGCGGGCGACGGCACCACCGTCCTCCTCACCACCCAGTACCTGGAGGAGGCCGACCAACTCGCCGACCGCGTCTCCCTGCTCGACCACGGGCGCCGTGTCGCCGAGGGCACCGCGGACGAGCTGAAGCGCCGCATCGGCGCGGACCGTGTCGAGGTCGTGCTCGCCGACGCCGGCCAGGTGGACGCCGCCGCTCGCCTGGTCGCCGCGGCGGTGGGAGCCGGGGCCGTGGGAGCCGGGGCTGTGGGAGCCTGCGCCAGCGACGCCGGCATGGGCGAGGCGGGCACCGGCACGGCGGACGCCCTCGTGGTGGACCGCGAGCGGCGCACGGTCAGCGCGCCCGTCACCGACCGGATGGCCGCGCTGGGCGCCGTCCTGCGGGCGGCCGGGGACGCCGGAATCGTGATCGAGGACATCGCCCTGCGCCGCCCCACCCTCGACGAGGTCTTCCTCACCCTCACCGGCCGCGCCCCGGCGCGGGTCCAGTCCCCGGAGGCCGCCGCATGAGCACACACACGACGCACCCGGACCGCGCCGTCCACGTCCGCACCGCCCGCACCCTCTCCGTGCCCCGCACCCCGGCCGCCCGGCTGCGCCGGGTCGTGCACGACTCCGTCACCATGACCGGCCGCGGCGCCGCGCACTGGCGCCGCCGGCCGGGCCAGTTCGCCATGGAACTGGCCTTCCCGGTGATGATGCTGGTGATGTTCGCCTACTTCCTCGGCGGCGGCATGGCCGTGGAAGGCGGCGGCGACTACCGCGAGTTCCTCGTACCCGGCATGTTCGCGCTGACCATGGCCTTCGGCCTGGAGGCGACCATGGTCGCCCTCACCCAGGACATCAACCGGGGGCTGCTGGACCGGTTCCGCTCCATGCCGATCGCGCCGTCGTCCATCCTCGTCGGCCGCAGCCTCAACGACATGGCCGTCTCCGCCCTGGCCCTGACCGTGATGCTGGCCGCGGGCCTGGCCGTCGGCTGGCGGTGGAACGGAAGCCTCACGGAAGGGCTGGCGGCCGTCGGCCTGCTGCTGCTCCTGCGGTTCGCGATGCTGTGGGCCGGAATCCATCTGGCGCTGGTAGCGGGCAAACCGGAGCTGGTGCAGGCCGTGCAGATCCTGGTCTGGCCGGTGGTCTTCCTCTCCAACGCGTTCACCGGCCCCGACTCGATGCCCGGCTGGCTCGGCGCCATCGCCGACTGGAACCCGATGTCCGCGACCGCGGGCGCCGTTCGCGAACTGTTCGACAACCCCACCTGGGCCTCCGACTCCTTCGCGGCCCAGCACGCCGTCGCGCTGGCTGTGGCATGGCCGCTCGTCATCCTGGCCGTCTGCGTCCCGCTCGCCGTGCGCCGCTTCTCCGCCCTCAGCCGCTGACCCGGCGGCACGGCGGCCCCTCTGGAAGGGAGGGGCCGGTCGGGCGGCGCCCGCGGCGTGGACTTGCACCTCACGCGACGTGAGGCGGCACCGTGGTCGGTGTCGGCGGACGACGGGCGGGGTTCCGCCCCGCCCGTCGGACCGGGTGGGCCGGAGAGACAGCGCAGGACACGTCAGAGAGGCGCAGACGGACGATGACGGAGACCACCTACTCCGTGGGCAGGGTCGCCGCCCTGGCCGGGGTCACGGTGCGCACCCTGCACCACTACGACGAGATCGGGCTGCTGCACCCCGGCGGCCGATCCCACGCCGGACACCGCAGATACGACGACGGGGACCTCGACCGGCTGCAACAGATCCTCTTCTACCGGGAACTCGGCTTTCCGCTGGAGGAGATCGCGCCGCTGATCGACGACCCCGGCGCCGACCCCACCGAGCAGCTCCGCCGTCGTCACCGGCTGCTCACCGAACGCATCGAGCGGCTGCAGAAGATGGCCGCCGCCGTCGAACACGCAATGGAGGCGAACAAATTGGGAATTCAGCTCACCCCCGAGGAGAAGTTCGAGGTCTTCGGCGAGGGATACAGCGAGGACTACGAGACCGAGGCCGAACAGCGCTGGGGCGACACCGACGCATGGGCGCAGTCCCAGCAGAAGACGGCCGGATACACCAAGGAGGACTGGCAGCGGATCAAGGAGGAGTCGGACGCGATCAACGACCGGCTCGCCGCCGAACTCGCCGCCGGCACCCCCGGTGACGCCGAGACCGTTCTCGACCTGGCCGAGGAGCACCGGCAGCACATCTGCCGGCACTTCTACGAGTGCGGCCACGAACTGCACTCCTGCCTGGGCGAGATGTACGTGACGGACGAGCGGTTCACCGCCACGTACGAGGCGATCGCCCCCGGGCTCGCGCGCTACCTCCGCGACGCCATCGTGGCCAACGCCGCCCGCCACACGGCCTGACCCCACCCCACCCCACTCCACACCGCCCCGCCAGGCGCCGGCGGGGCGGCACCGGAAGCGACCGCGTGGCGCTCGCTCGCTCTCCGTAATCCTCTGAACGCCTTTTCGCCGGGGCCGATTCGCTGACGTCGGCGGTCGCGATGGGGGAGAACGAGGCCACTCCGCCGGTCACGTTGACTGCCCCGTTCCGATCATGGAACTCCGCTTACCGTTCCGCAATCCGGTGCGGCGTGGTTGTCACTTCTCTGTCGCGGTTCTTCGTCAGTTTGTTGTCGGCCGGTCCGTGTTTCCCTCCGGCTCGCTAGCCTGAGAGCGTGATAACTCGACGGTCGAAGAATGGTGTTGCCCTGGCGGCGTTTCCCGTCGCAGCCCTCCTGCTCACCGGGTGCGGCTCGGACGGCGGCGAGGACGACGAGACGGTGCTGCCGGTCCCGTCGGAGCAGGAGCCCGCGCCTGATGACGAGGCCCAGCCCGATGACGCGGGGCAGGACCAAGACGATCTCAACGCCCTGTACGAGAGGTACTGGGACGTCATGGTGACGCTGGAGAACAGCGAGGACATGCCCGAGCCGGACATCTTCGACGGCATCGCCGGAGGCGAGCTGCTGGAGCGGCAGATGGCCCGGGTCCGCAACTTCAAGGACTCCGGCCAGTGGCGCCAGGGTGAGCCCGTCGTGGAGCAGATCACCGTCGAGGTCGACGGTGACGATGCGCTCATCCAGGCATGCGTCAACGAGGACGACTGGGACGTGCTGCTTGACGGTGAGGTTGTGCCGCTCGCCCCCGAGGGCTCCACGCCGCGCGTGATGGAGGCCGAACGGACCGATGAGGGCTGGCTGCTGGCCAGGACGCAGGACGCCGAGGAGGCGACCATCACATGCTGAACCTCGCTGCCACGGGCAGCGCCTCATCCACCACGCGCGCTCCGCTGGCGCGTCTGCTGGTCGTGCTGACCCTGGCAGCGGGCATGCTCACCCTGGCTTCCGGCGAGCGAGCGGCCGCCGAGCCGGACTGTGAACTGGTCCGTCACAGCGACGGCGAACTGGAATGGGTGTGCCGCGGCGGGGAGGACGGCAGCGGTGGCAACGGCGGGGGGGGCTCTCTTTCGCGGGTTTTTTGTTGGTTTTTTTTGGCCGGGCCCTGTTTTCCTCCCGCTTG
>NZ_BHZI01000276.1 GCF_004305975.1 Streptomyces otsuchiensis | reverse complement strand
GGCGGGCGCCGTCGGCCGGGCGGCGCCTCGGGGCCCGCCATCACTGGCCGGGAGCGGGGTCGGCGCCGCCACCGCCGGCTCCGGCGCACGGTACCCCCGCCGCCGTTCCGGGCGTCCCGGCGGTGGTGTTCCGCGCCGCGGCGCGGGCGCCTCGGAGTGACCGATTCCACAGTCACGCCGCCGCCCCCGGCTGCCGCCGTGGAGCGGCGGTGCCGGGGGCGGCGAGGTGACGGACGTACGGCCGGCGGCCGCGGACTGATCAGCCCTGGCCGGGTACGAGCGCGAGGTCGGTGACCCGGTGCGCGCGGGGGAAGTCGCCGATCCGGTCGGCTCCGCCGCCCAGCAGGTCGACGCTGTAGAGCCGCTCACGGCCGTCGGTGCGCAGGACCGCGTAGCCGCTGTTCGCGCCGGTCGCCGTGTCGGTGTGAATGTCGAAGCCGGCGTCGGGGCCGGCGTCGACGCCGAGCGAACCGGTCGGCGCCAGCGTGCCGGCGTTGGCCGGGGACTGGAGCACCACCTGGTCGGTGCGGGTGTCGAGGTCGAACAGGGTGGTGGCGGTCGCCGGGTCGAGGTCGTTGTTGGTGTAGGCGGCGGCCGTGACGCCGGTGGCCACGGCGCCGTCGGGGCCGGTCAGCGTCCCGTCGGTGACGGTGACGCCGGGGGCGGGCGCGCCGTTGGGGTCGTCGATGTTGTGGCGGAGGTTCTGGCCGGTGTCGCTGATGACGCGGAGCCGGTTGGCGGCGGGGTTGAAGTCGACGCCGAAGTAGTCGCCCTCCAGCGCGACGCTCAGCTGCGAGACCTTCTCCGCCCGCACGCGCGGGGCGAGACCGACGCGCCCGGGGCGCGGGGTGAGGGTGTACACGCCGCCCTCGTCCCCGACGCCGTAGAGGGCGCCGTCCTGGACTCGGTAGTCGATACCCACCAGGTGGCCGTCGCCCTCCAGGCCGCGGACGCGGCCGAGAGAGGTGGCGTCGCCGGGCCGGTCCACCGTGAACCGGACCAGGGAGCGGCCGTCGAGGCCGATCGCTTCGAGGGAGGTGCCGCTGTGGGTGGCGGCGGAGCCGGCGTACGGGGCGGACTCCGTGTCGGCGGAACGGTCCGCGCCGGTGGCCGTCGTCTGACCGAGCATCGCGACGCCCATCGTGCCCGCGAGCAGGCCGATGACCAGGCGGTTGCGCATGAAGTGCTCCTTGGTGACGTGATCGGTTGATCGACTCCCAGCCCGCTCATCGTGCCGAGCCGACACCCCTGCGGGCGGACATTTCGCCCGGCGCGGCCGGGTGAACGGGAGTCCGCCGACGCGGAACGAGGCCGCCGGACGGTGCTGGAAGTCACGAGGACCCGCCCGGCGGCCCGCCGCCCCACCGCCACGAGGACACGGGCGGTGGGACGTCAGGGGTACTTCGGGGCAGAGCCGCACAAGGACGGTCGCTCGGGGAGAAACAGACCGGATGTCACTCTTGAGGGTGAGTGGAGCGTTCAGCCGCCACGATCACGGCGCGGCGGTCACGGCGCGAACGATCAGGGCGCGGCGATCACGGCCCGGGTATCAGAGCGCGGCCAGTTGCCCTCCGCCCACGACCACCGTGGTCCCGGTCTGGAAGCTGAACGCGTCCGACGCCAGGGCCAGCGCGGCCGAGGCCATCTCCTCGGGCCGGGCGATCCGGCGGAAGGCGGGCACCCCCGCCTCGGCGAACTGGGCCTTCAGCGCGGCCCACTGCTCGTCCGTCACCCCGTCCGGCCGGTGCGCGTCCAGCATCTCGGTGTCGGTCATGCCCGGCCCCAGAGCCGTCACCCGGATGTTGTGCTCGCCGTTCTCCAGCGCGGCGGCCTGCACCAGGCCGCGCAGGGCGCCCTTGCTGGAGGTGTAGGAACCGAGGCCGGTGCGGGAGGCGAACTCGTTGGAGGAACTGGTCACCAGGATGACGCCGCCGCCAGCGCGGCGCATGTGGGGGATCTGGTACTTCATACCGAGGAAGACGCCCCGGACGTTGGTGGCGGAGACATCGTCCCAGTCGGCCACGGACACCTCGTGGACGTCGGTGAACGGCTTCTGGACGCCCGCGTTGTTCAGGGCCACATCCACTCCGCCGTGCAGCCGCACGGTGCGGTCCACCAGCGCCTTGACCTCCTTGTCGCGTCGCACGTCGGCGCGGTGGAACGTCGCGTCGCCGCCGGCCTCGCGGATCTCGCGCTCCACCGCCCTGCCCCGGTCCGCACGCCGCCCGCAGAAGACGACGCGCGCGCCCTCGGCTGCGAAGGCGGCTGCGCAGGCGCGCCCGATACCGGAGGTGCCGCCGGTGACCAGGACGGACTTCCCCTCGAACCGGCGGGCGCCGCCCGGGGAGCCGGCGGAGGTCCCGGCCTCGGCCGCGGCGGCGCTTCCCGCCAGGCCGAACCCCGTCGCGGCGGCAGCGGCGGCGACCGCCGCGCCCCCGAGTACCCTGCGCCGGTCGATGGGCCGGTCGGTGTGCTGGTTCTCGTTCGCCACCTGTGCTCCTCGGTTCTCGTCTGGGGTTGCTCCGGGCCGCACACGGGGCTCCCGTGCGGCCGGCGGGGCCGCCGACCTCGCGTGCGGCGGCGTCCTCCGTGCTCACTGTGGTCGTCGACGGGACGCCGCGGAGCAGTCGTTGGGCCGGGGTCGTCCACCGACTTTGGTCGGATGTGCCGGGCGCGGGCCGTGCCTAGGCTGGCCCGGTGACGAACCCGGACCACCGGCGCTGGCTGCGGACCGCCTGGCTCGCCTATCCGATCTACGCGACACTGCGGGACGCCCCCGGTGGCGACGCCGGGATGCTTCCCGGGGCCGCGCCCGGTGTCGCGGTGGCCGTGCTGCTGTGTGCCGCGCTCCTGGCCGTGCGGCGGTATCCGGTGGCCGTGGCGTTGATCGCCCTGGCCGGGTTCGTGGTGGAGAGCCACCCCTGGCCGCTGCTCGCCGCCCTCTTCGAGGTGGCGGTGCGGGGGCGGCTGCGGGTGGCGGCAGGGCTGACGCTGGCCGCGGGTGTGCCGATGTCCGTCCCGGCCCTGCGCGAGCTGGTGAACATGCCGGTCTTCACTCTGGCCCCGTGCGCCTTCGTCTTCGTCCCCGTCGCCTGCGGCCTGGCGGTTCGCTCCCACCGGGACCGGGCGCACGCTCTGGCGCGACGGCTGGAGCTGCGGGACGAACGTATCCGGACCGCCGAACGGGAGCGCATCGCGCGGGAGATGCACGATGTGCTCGCCCACCGGCTGAGCCTGGTGGCACTGCACGCCGGAGTGCTCCAACGGCGCGCATCGGAGGTACCCGCGCCCGTGCGGGACCGGCTGGCGCTGCTGCGCGCCACCAGCACCTCCGCGCTCGACGACATGCGGGACCTGCTCGGCGCGCTGCGCGACCCGGTCGCGCCGGATCGCGCGCCGCTCACCCCGGTCACCGACGACCTGCCGGGGCTGATCCGGGAGTCGGAGGAGGCCGGGACCCGGGTCCACCGCGACCTGGCGGAGCTGACCGGCTTGCCGGCCGCCGTGCGGCTGGCGGCCCACCGCATCGTGCAGGAGGCACTGACCAACGCGCGCAAGCACGCACCGGGGCGACCGGTACGGCTGACGGTCCGTCCCGAGGCGGGCAGGCTGGTGATCTAGGCGGTCAACGACCTGGCCGACCACCCCGCGGACGGACCGGCCCGCTCCACGACGACGGGCGCGCACCCCGGCGCGCACGGCGAGGCCGAGGGCTACGGCCTCCGGGGCGTCGCGGAGCGGGTCGGCGCGCTGGACGGCGAGCTGAGCGCCGGCCCCACCAGAGCCGGACGGTTCGCACTGCGCGCCGAACTGCCGTTCTCGGCGCGGCCGTCCGGCCGACCGGCGCCCTTTCCCGGACGCGCGGCCGGCGCCGGTACCAGTGCCGGTGCCTCTGCGGGTGCCTCTGCGGGCGCCGAGCCCGGTGCCGGTGCCCGTGCGGGAGGCGTCCGGTGATCCGGGTGCTGATCGCTGACGACGATCCCCTGGTCCGCGCGGGTCTGGCCGACCTGCTGGCGACCGACGAGGACATGGAACTGGTCGGCGAGGCGGCGGACGGCCGGCAGGCGGCGGAGCTGGCCGCCCGTCACCGGACGGACGTCGCGCTGGTGGACATCCGGATGCCCCGGATGGACGGCATCGCCGCCACCGCGGCGCTGCGCGCCCTGCCGCGACCGCCCGCCGTGGTCGTGCTGACCACCTTCGGCCTGGACGCCTACGTCCATGACGCCCTGGACGCCGGCGCGGCCGGTTTCCTGCTCAAGGACACCGATCCGGACGGCATCCTGGAGGCGGTCCGGGTGGTGGCGGACGGCGGGGCGATGCTCTCCCCGGCGGTCACCCGCACCGTCATCAGCCGCTACCACCGCCCGGACGCCGGACGCGCCCGGCTCGCGCGGGCGGCGGTGGCCCGGCTGACGCCGCGTGAGCGGCAGGTGCTCTCGTCGTTGGCGCGCGGTCTCACCAACGCCGAGATCGGCGCGTCGCTACGGGTCCGGGAGTCGACGGTGAAGGCGCACGTCAGCCGGATCTTCGGCGAGCTGGGTGTCACCAACCGGGTGCAGGCGGCGCTGCTGGCGCACGACCTCGACCGGGACCGCGAGGTCGGCGGCTGACGCCTCGTCGGCCCGTGCCGTGGCCGACCGACTGACGCCATGTCGGCGATCGGCCGGGGCTGGGGCGCGACAGCCGGGTGCCGGCGTCTTCCGGTGCGGTCGAGGGCCCGTGCCGGCTTTCCGGGGAGGCGTCCCCAGAATTCCACGGTGGTGCGCCCCCGGGGCGAAGTGGGAGCGCGATACGGACGGTATACCGGAAGGCAATTACACCCGCAATTTCAGCGCCGCACTCCGGGCATTGTCCTCTCTTTGCGCGCGAGATGAGGTTGCATTCTAAACAATCCACCCTGAACGTATGTGCAGTTGCGGGCCGACGAATTCTGCGTTGCACTGAGTTGGTCAGCCAACCGCTCTTCCCAGAAGGGGATGGTGTCATGTTCTCCGCAGAAACCCGCACCCGGGACCTGCAGTCTCTTGAGGTCGACGTCGAGGAAGCGCTGAACCCGACGGAGGCCGACGGAACGTTCCGCGACTCCCGCGAGTGCGCCGTGCTTCTGCTCCTCGGGGGTGCACTCCTCCTCTCCCCGCCGACCCCGCGCCCCAAGAAGTCCTGAAGGGCGTAAACGGATGAAGCAATTGTCGGGCGCAGTGCACGACCTTGCTTCGGAACTGGTCTCCGCCCTTCGGGGCGGGGACCACTCCGTTGCGGGCACGACCGCTTCCGTCGGCGGCGACGAGGCGCTCACCGTGGCAGCGGTGCGCACTCTCGGCGCCGACGTACTCCTGCCGAGCACCCTGCTCCGCCGGCCGGCCCCGGAACCCGACCTGGCGCACTTCCGGGAGGCCGTCCGCGCCTACCCGCCGGGCCCGCAGTCCTCCCCGACCGTGGCCTGGAGCCACTGGGCGATGGAGCGCGCGCTGCACCGGGCGACCGCCGGAGCGGGCGAGGCCGTACCCCGCCACCACGGCCACCCTGACGGTGCCGAGGGACGGGGCGCGCCGGAGGCCGACGCCGCCGGCCCGGACGTCTCGGCCCTGCGGGAGGCCGGCTGGCAGGCCCTCACCCACCAGCTCTCCGTCCTGGCGGCCCTGGCCGTCCCGCACGCCGACTCGGGGGTCGCCGCCGAGGCCGCGCGCCGGCCGGTCGACGTCTCACGCGGCTTCGTCCGCGCCGTCCGGCGCCGGGACTGGCTCCAGGCCGCGGGCGCCGGACGCTGGCTCGCCGTCATCGGCGGTGTGCCGTCCTCCCTCGGCCTCGACGCGGGGCTCCGGTTCGTGCTGGGCATGGGCGGCGCCGATCCCCGGGTGGCGCTGCACGTCCACGCGGCGACCCTGATGCGTGCGGACGGCCTGGCCACCCCGGACGAGCCGGACGCCGAAGCCGTCACGGAGCGGGCCCCGGCGGACCCGGGGGCCACGGCGTGAGCGCAGCCGCCCAGCCGTCCGCGGCGACCCAAGCGCCCGAAGCGACGGAGGCCGCCCTCGCCGACGCCCTGCCGGGCGCGCTGGACGCCCTGGCCCTGGAGTCACTGGAGTGGGCGTGGGAACGCTCCTGGCGCTTCCGCCTCCCGGCGGACGTCACCGACCCCGGCAGCGACCTCAACTGGACCATGAAGCCGCTCGGCGAGCTGGCCCAGCTGACGGTGTCGATCCGCCGGTGCTCCGCCCCGGACGGCGCACTCCACCGGTCCGCGACGCGGCTGCTGGAGTTCTGCTGGGACCAGACCGGCGAAGGCCGGGTACTGCTGGAGCTGTTCCACGCCGAGCCCCACACCACCTACCCGCTGGAGATCTACGCCGCCTTCGCCGGGGAGGGGCTGCGGCACGCCGGCTTCGAGGAGTTCGCCCGCGCCCGCTGCGCCACCCGGTCCTGGAGCCAGGCCGAGCAGCAGCCCCACCGGCGCCTCGGCATCCTCAACGCCGAGCGACGCGCCGGGATCACCCCGCACGGCCCGTTCGCCCCGGCCCTGCGCCGCACCTGGCTGGGCGGGCTCCCCGAACCGTGGACCTTCGAGCAGGGCTCCGGCTACCACCTGACACACACCGTCTTCCACGTCACCGACTGGGGCGCCGAGCCGTCCCGGATGCCCGCCGACCTGGCGGGCTATCTGCTCAACTGGCTGCCGAGCTGGACGGACACCTGTCTGGACGCCGAGCAGTGGGACCTCGCCTGCGAGCTGCTGGCGGTGGGAGCGTCCCTGCCGGTGCCGCTCGCCCCACGTCACACCGCGCCGGCCTGGCAACGGCTGGCCGGCGCGCGCGGCCCCGACGGCGCGCTGCCGGAGGACGGCGACCCGTTCCCGGCGGACCATCCCGACGCGTTCGCGCTCAGCTACCACTCCACGCTGGGGGCCGCGTTCGCTGCCACCCTGACCGCCGCCCGGCTCCGCGAGCGCGGTGCGGACCCGGACGCCGCGAGGAGCGGGACCGAGAGCCGTACCGACTCGGGCCCCGGCCCACGCCCAGGCGGTCAGACCGACGGTCACACCGACAGACACACCGACACGGACGGCGCCGGACGGCGCCGGGAGGAGCGGGTATGACGGACGCGTCGGGCATCGGTGTGATGCACGAGGTCGGCGACCGGGCGATCGCCTGGCTGCACCAGCACCAGAACGGCTTCCGGCCGCGCCATGACGACTCGACCACCGACTGGGAGGTCAAGGACCGGCTGAAGCCGATCGGCGAACTGGCGCTCATCGGGAAGGTCCTCTTCCGCGAGGGGGTCGCCGGCTCCCGCCAGTCCGCGCTGACCCGGCAGCTGCTGGACAACGCGTGGCGCGACCTGCTGGACGGCGGCCGGCTGCTGACCTGGATGCAGCAGCAGGAACCGCTCTCCCCCATCCCGTTCGAGATCTACGTCCCGTTCCGTGAACTCGGCTACGAGGAAACGTCCTTCGAGGCCACCGCACGGACCGTGCACGCGCTGGACAGCTGGTCGGCGATGGAGGCCCAGCCGGCGCACCGGCAGGGCCTCCATCGCCGACCAGCTGTCCAGCGCGTGCACGGTCCGTGCGGTGGCCTCGAAGGACGTTTCCTCGTAG
>NZ_BHZI01000275.1 GCF_004305975.1 Streptomyces otsuchiensis | reverse complement strand
CCGGTGGGCAGGGCGGTGGCGGTGGCGGTGGCAGCGGCGTCGGCGGGTGCGGGGGCGGCGACCACCAGGTGGGCGTTGGTGCCGCACCAGCCGAAGGAGCTGACCCCGCCGAGCAGCGGCGCGTCCTCGGTGGCGGCGGCGAGTTCCCGGCGCGCGGTCAGCGGGCGGATCTCACCGGCGGCGCGGGTGCTCTCGGAGGGCTCGGTGAAGTTGAGGTTGGGCGGGGCGGCGCCGTTCTTCAGCACCAGCACCGTCTTGATCAGCCCGGCCATGCCGGCGGCGGCCTGGGTGTGGCCGACGTTGGTCTTCACCGCGCCGACATGGAGCGGGTTGTCCTGGGTGCGCCGGCCGAACACGTCGGTGAGCGCGCCGAGTTCGATGGCGTCGCCGAGCGGGGTGCCGGAGCCGTGCGCCTCCACGAAGGAGATCTGGTCCGGTGAGACTCCGGCCGCGGCGTGCGCGGCGCGGATGACCTGGACCTGGGCACCGCGGCTGGGCGCGGTCAGGCCGTTGCTGCGGCCGTCCTGGTTGACGGCGGAGCCGCGCAGCACCGCGTGCACCCGGTGGCCTCGGCGGACGGCGTCGGAGAGCCGTTCCAGGACCACCAGTCCGGCGCCCTCGCCCATCACATAGCCGTCGGCGCGGGCGTCGAACGTCTTGCACAGGCCCTCCGGGGAGAGCATCGACGCGGCGCAGGCGTTGATGTACATGTCGGGGTGCATCGCCACGAACACGCCGCCCGCGACGGCGAGATCGCACTCGCCGCGGCGCAGCGCGGATCCGGCCTGGTGGACCGCGACCAGCGAGGAGGAGCAGGCGGTGTCCACCGCGAAGGTGGGACCGCGCAGGTCGAAGTGGTAGGCGAGCCGGCCGGCGACCACGCTGGAGGAACCGCCCTGACCGAGGTAGGGCTCGGTGACCACGGTGGTGCCCTCGGCCTCGATCTGCACCCGGCCGTACTGCATGATGTCGGAGAACCCGACCAGCACGCCGGTGCGTGAGCCCGCCAGCGACGGGGCGGGGGTGCCCGCGTCCTCCAGCGCCTCCCAGGTCAGCTCCATCAGCAGCCGCTGCTGCGGGTCCATCCGCAGCGCCTCCTGGGGGGAGCTGCCGAAGAACGGCGCGTCCCAGCCCGTGACATCGGAGAGAAAGGCGCCGCGGGTGGTGTAGACGCCGTGCTCGCGGACGCCTTCGGAGAGGTCGAACCGGCCGCCGGGCACCTCGTCCAGGACCGCGGAGCGGCCCTCGCTGAGCAGGTCCCAGTAGGCGTCCACGCCGTCCGCCCCGGGGAAGCGGCACGCCATGCCGACCACGGCGATCGGCTCGTCGGCCGCGGCCAGTCTGCGCCGGGCCTCGGTGAGATCGGTGGTGGCCTTCTTCAGGTACTCGCGGAGTCTCTCTTCGCCTGCCATCTTCTGCTTCCTGCCTCGTCTCGCCGTTTTCGTGGGCGGTTGGTCTGTTCGGTCGCCGTCGGTGCGCCTCCCGGCGGGGCGCCGGGGCCGGGGTGCGGCCCGGCCCCGGCCCCGGGGTGGTCAGGGCTGGGAGTCGATGAAGGCGAACAGCTCCTCGTCGGTCGCGCCGTCCAGTACGGCGGCGTCCCTGGGCGCGGCGGCGGTGGCCCCGAGCCGGTCCAGCGCCCCGAAGAGGGCTCCGGTGACCCGCTCGCGGACGCCGGGGTCCGCGACGCGGAACTCCTCGGTGATCCGGTGCAGCAGGTCGTCGACGGCGGTCACCGGGTCGGGTGCCTCAGGCAGCAGCAACCCGGCCAGGTGGGCGTCGAGGGCGTCGATCGTCGGATGGTCGAAGACGAGCGTCGCCGCGAGGTCGAGCGCGGTGTCGGCCTGGACGCGGTTGCGCAGTTCGACCGCGGTGAGCGAGTCGAGACCCAGGTCGATGAAGGGCGCCGCGCCGTCCAGGGAGGCCGGGGAGCCGTGGCCCAGTACCGCGGCCACATGACCGCGGACCGCCGCCGTCAGCAGCTGCCGTCCCGCTTCCGGGGCCACCTCGCGCACCGCGGCGGCGAGTGCCCCGGCCTGCCGGGCGGGCTTGCCGGTGCCGGCCGCGGCGGTGGTCCTGCGGCCGCGCACCAGGCCCTGGAGAACTGCCGGGACCGGTTCCTCCCGGCGCGCGCCCAGGCTCCACCGGGAGGCGACCACCAGCGGCTCGGCCTCCGGGTCGGTGAGCACCACGTCCAGCAGCCGCAGCCCCTGTTCCTCGCTCATCGGGGCGATGCCGGCGCGGGCCAGCCGTGCCTGGTCGGCGGCGGTCAGCTGGTCGCCCATGCCCGGGCCGGACCAAAGGCCCCAGGCCACCGACACCGCCGGCCGGCCCTCGGCCCGCCGCCGGGCGGCGAGCGCGTCCAGGAAGGTGTTGGCCGCGCCGTAGCTGCTCTGCCCGGCGTTGCCGAGCACACCCGCGACGGAGGAGAAGAGCACGAAGGCGCGCAGTGGGGCGTCGGCGGTCAGCCGGTGCAGTGCCCAGGCCGCGTCGACCTTGGGCCGCAGCACCCGGGCCAGCCGCTCGGGGGTCTGCCCGGTGAGCATGCCGTCGTCGAGCACGCCGGCGGCGTGCAGTACGCCGGTCAGCGGCTGCTCGGCGGGCACCGAGGCGAGGAGCGCGGTCAGCGCCTCGCGGTCCGCGACGTCGCAGGCCGCGATCCGCACGGTGGCGCCGAGCGCGGACAGTTGGGCGGTGAGTTCGGCCGCGCCGGGGCTGTCCGGTCCGCGCCGCGAGGTGAGCAGCAGATGCCGCACCCCGTGCCGCTCGACCAGGCGCCGGGCGACGAGCGCGCCCAGTCCGCCGGTGCCGCCGGTGACCAGCACGGTGCCGTCGCCGAGCCCCGCGCCGCCGTCGCCGGCCGCTGCCCGCCGGGCGACGCGCGGCACCAGGACCGCGCCGTCGCGCAGCACCAGCTGCGGCTGGCCGGCGTCGGCGGCGGCGGCCACCAGGTCCAGCACGGCGGGGTCGGCGCCGCCGGCGAGACCGCCGGCGAGCACGAACCGGCCGGGGTGCTCCAGTTGCGCCGTGCGCACCAGGCCCCACACCGCGGCGGTCACCGGGTGCTCGGGGTCGGCGGCGACCACCAGCCGGGCCGCCGGGTGGCGGTTCCCGTCGGCCCACTCCTGGAGGACCGTCAGCACCGCGGTGCTGACCCGGCGGACGGCGTCCGGCAGCTCCTCGCCGTCGCCGGGGCCCTCGGCGGACGGGCCCGCGGCGAGCGCGTCGCAGTCCAGCAGCACGAAGTCGGGGGTGCCGCCGTCCTGGCTGTCGCCTCCGAGCCGCCAGCTGCGGCCCGCACCGGCCGCGGCGACCGCCAGGGGCGTCCAGTCCAGCCCGTGGTAGCCCTCGACGGTGGTGCCGCCGGCGGCGGCGACCAGCGCGGCCGGGCTGACGGAGCGGACCCGCAGTTCCTCGGCGGCGACTACCAGGGTGCCGTGGGCGTCGGCGGCGGTCAGCGAGAGCCGGTCGTCCTCCTCGCTGACGATCCGGACCCGGAGCCGCGTCGCGCCGGGCTCGGCCAGCCGCAGGCCGCGGAAGCTGAACGGCAGCCGCAGTTCGTCGGAGCCGCTGCTGAGCAGGTAGGGGTGGAAGGCGGAGTCCAGCAGCGCGGGGTGCACGCCGAATCCGTCGTGGCGGGCCACTTCGGGGATCTCCACCTCGACGAACAGTTCGTCGCCGCGCCGCCAGGCTCCCAGTACCGCCTGGAACGCCGGGCCGTACTCGTAGCCCATGGCGGCCAGCCGCTCGTAGCCGCCGCCGAGGTCCAGCCGCTCCCCGCCGGGCGGGGGCCAGGCCGCGGCCCAGGCGCAGACGTCGCCGGGGGCGTCGTCGGGGGCGAGCCGCCCCGAGGCGTGGCGGGTCCAGGGAGCCGAGGTGTCGGAGCGGGCCAGTACCTGCACCGTGCCGTCGCCGCCGACGGCGACCTGGAAGTCCAGGGAGCCGCGCTCGGGCAGCAGCAGCGGTGCCTCGAAGGTGAGTTCGTCGATCCGGCCCAGCCCGCTGCGGGTGGCCGCCTCGGCGACGGCGTCCAGCAGGGCGGTGGCGGGCACGATCGGGGTGTCGGCGACGGCGTGGTCGGCGAGCCAGGGCAGTTCGGCGACGCCGAAGCGGCCGGTGGCGACCAGCCCGCCGTCGGCGGTCTCCAGCGCGGCGCCGAGCAGCGGGTGCGGCAGCGCGGTCAGGCCGAGCGCGCCGGCGTCGAGGTGGCCGGACGCGCGGCGCAGCCAGTACCGGTCGCGGTCGAAGGCGTAGGTGGGGAGTTCGACGGTCCGGCCGCCGGGCGCGGTCGCCGCCCAGTCCACCGGGGTGCCCGCGCTCCACGCCTCGGCGAGGCCGGTGAGCAGCGCCTCCGGCTCGGGCAGCGAGCGGCGGGAGACGGCGGTGACGGTGGCGTCGCCGGTCAGGCTCGCGCGGACCATCCCGGCGAGCACCGGGCGCGGCCCGATCTCCAGGTGGACGCCGGTGCCGGCGGCCTCCAGGCGGGCGACCATCGCGGCGAAGCCGACCCGGCCGCAGATCTGGTCCGCCCAGTAGCCGGGGTCGGTCCACTGCCTGCCGGGGCCGAGGTTGGTCTCGTAGGGCAGGGTCGGGGTGCGGAAGGTGAGTGCGGCGAGTTCGGCTGTGAACTCCGAGACCATCGGCGCCATCAGCGGCGAGTGGAAGGCGTGGCTGACGGTGAGCCGGGTGGTTCTGCGCCCGCGTTCCGCCCACTGCGCGGCGATCTCCTCGCAGAGCGTCTCGTCGCCGGAGATCACCACGTCGGCCGGGCTGTTGACGGCGCCGATCTGCACCAGGTGCTCACGGCCGGCCAGCGTCGGGGCGACCTCGTCGGGCCCGGCCGCCACGGCGACCATCCCGCCGCCCGCGGGCAGCGCCTCCATCAGCCGGCCGCGGACGGCGACCAGCCGGGCGGCGTCGGCGAGGTCCCAGACACCGGCGACATGGGCCGCGGCGATCTCGCCGACCGAGTGCCCGGCGACCTTGCCGGGGCTGACGCCCAGCGTCTCCAGCAGCCGGAAGAGGGCGACCTGGTAGGCGAAGAGAGCGGGCTGGGTGAAGGAGGTGCGGTCCAGCAGCGGCGCCTCCTCACTGTCCGGGCCGGCCCACATCACCTCGCGCAGCGGGCGCTCCAGGTGCGGGTCGAGCGCGGCGCAGACCTCGTCCAGGGCCTTCGCGAAGACGGGGTGGGCCCGGTACAGCTCCTGGCCCATGCCGAGCCGCTGGCCGCCCTGCCCGGTGAAGAGGAAGGCGGTGGAGACCCGTCCGGGGGCGGTGCCGTGCGGAAGACCGGAGCCCTCCGGGTCCTCGGCGAACTCGGCGAGGCGGCGCAGCAGTTCCTCCCGGTCGCGGCCGACGGCCACGACCCGCTGGGCGTGTGTGGCACGGGTGGTGGCGAGCGAGTGGGCGATGTCGGCGGGGAGGGCGGCGGCGTCGGAGGCGATCCGCCGGCGCAGCCGCTCCGCCTGGCCGGCCAGTGCGGTGAGGGAGGCGGCCGAGAGCGTCCAGGCGACCGGCGCGCCTCCGGCGGGCACCTCCGCGACGTCGTCCCCAGCCGTGGAGACGTGCGCGTCGGTGGCTCCGGCGGCCGGCACGGCCGGCGGCTCCTCCAGCACCACATGGGCGTTGGTGCCGCTGATGCCGAAGGAGGAGACGGCGGCGCGCCTCGGCGCGCCCTCGCGGGGCTCCCAGCTCCGCTCCTCGGTGAGCAGCCGCACCGTTCCGGAGTCCCAGCCGACCCGGGGGGAGGGCTCGGTGACGTTGATGGTGCGGGGCAGCACGCCGTGACGCATCGCCATCAGCATCTTGATCATGCCGCCGACGCCCGCGGCGGCCTGGGAGTGACCGATGTTGGACTTCAGCGAGCCCAGCATCACCGGGCGGTCGGCGTCCCGGTCGCGGCCGTAGGTGGCGATCAGCGCGTTGGCCTCGATCGGGTCGCCGAGGGAGGTGGCGGTGCCGTGCGCCTCGATGGCGTCGACGTCGGCGGGGGTGAGCCGGGCGTCGGCGAGGGCACGGGCGATGACCCGTTCCTGGGCGGGGCCGCTGGGGGCGGTCTGGCCGTTGCTGGCGCCGTCCTGGTTGATGGCGGAGCCGCGGATCAGGCCGTGGACGGGGTGGCCGTTGCGCTCGGCGTCGGAGAGCCGCTCCAGCAGCAGCACACCCGAACCCTCGCTCCAGGCGGTGCCGTCGGCGTCCGAGGAGAAGGGGCGGCAGCGGCCGTGCGGGGAGAGCGCACGCTGCCGGGAGAACTCCACGAAGGTGTCCGGCGTGGCCATCACCGTCACCCCGCCGGCGACGGCGAGGGCGCACTCACCGGCCCGCAGCGCGCGCACCGCCTGGTGGACGGCGACCAGCGAGGAGGAGCAGGCGGTGTCGACGGTGACGGACGGCCCCTCCAGGCCGAAGGTGTAGGAGACCCGTCCGGAGAGCATGCTCGGCGTGCTGGAGACCAGCAGCGTTCCCTCGGCCTCGTCCGGGACGGCGCCGGAGTGCTGGGCCGCGTAGTACTCGTACATGAGCCCGGCCCATACGCCGGTGTCGGAACCGCGCAGCGTCTCCGGGTCGATCCCGGCCGACTCGAACGCCTCCCACGCGGTCTGGAGGAAGATCCGGTGCTGGGGGTCGATGCAGGCGGCGTGGCGCGGGCTGATCCGGAAGAAGGGGGCATCGAACTCGGCGGCCTCGTGCAGGAATCCACCGCGGGTGGTGTAGGTGGTGCCACGGGAGTCCGGGTCCGGGTCGTAGAGCTTCTCGACGTCCCAGCCGCGGTCCCCGGGGAACTCGCTGGTGGCGTCGGTACCGGAAGCCACCAGCTGCCACAGGTCGGCGGGGTTCTCCACGCCTCCGGGGTAGCGGCAGCCGATCCCCACGACGGCGATGGGCTCGTGGTCCCGGTCCGCGGTGGCGGCCAGCCGGCGGCGGGTGTCCGCCAGATCCGCGGTGACTTGTCTGAGGTATCTGCGAAGCTGCTCTTCGGTTGCCATGGTCTTCCCTCCGGATGTGCGTGAGTCGTCGGTCGCGTCTAGAGCTGGTTGTCGATGAACGCGAACAGGTCTTCGTCGCTGACCTGTCCGAGCTCACCGGGCATGTCCGGCACGCCACGACCCGCGCGGAGGCGGTCGAGAGCCTCACGCAGCGTCGACTCGGCGGCTTCGCGGTCGCCGGGATCCGCTGCCGCGGTGTCGATGAGTGCGGTCACCGCGTCCAGCGCCTCGCGCAGCGTGCCGGGCGGGGCGGCGGACGGTGGCGGTCCGTGGACGAGGCCGGCCAGATAGTCGGCGACTTCGGTGACGGTCGGATGGTCGAAGGTCAGCGTCGACGGCAGCGACAGCCCGGTCAGGTCCTGCAGCAGGATGTGCAGTTCGACAGCGGTCAGGGAGTCGAATCCGAGGGCGGTGAAAGGCTGGTCCACCTCGATGCTCTGCGGTCCGGCGTGGCCGAGGACGGCCGCCACCTGCTCGCGGACGAAGTCCACGGTGGGTGTCACCGCGGTCTGTGGGGTGGGCGCCGCGGCGCCGGGGCTCTGAGCACCCGGGGCCGCGGACGTGTGGGGGGTCTCCGGCGCCGCGGTGGGGCGCAGCGCGCGGAGCACGGCCGGGGCTCCGG
>NZ_BHZI01000274.1 GCF_004305975.1 Streptomyces otsuchiensis | reverse complement strand
CCGCCCCACCCGTACCGCCGCCGGGCTCCGGCCGTCACCGCCGCCGGGGCTCGGCGGCCACCGCCGCCCGGTACTGTCGCGAACGTGACTGACGATCTGAGCGACCGGACCCCGACCGCCGACGACCCCTTCGGCACCGCCGGCCTGCGGGGCGCCGTGCTGGACGCCTGGGCCGCCTCACCCGCCCGCTTCCGCGAGGACGCCAACGCGGAGGAGGAGCTGGCCCGCGGCGGCTACCGGGACCGCATCGTCGTGGAGCTGGCGCAGAACGCGGCCGA
Organism: Streptomyces otsuchiensis; assembly: GCF_004305975.1. GTDB lineage: Bacteria > Actinomycetota > Actinomycetes > Streptomycetales > Streptomycetaceae > Streptomyces > Streptomyces otsuchiensis. The sequence goes on along the minus strand of NZ_BHZI01000274.1, from coordinate 7,371 downwards.
CGCCGCCGCCCGCGCCGGCGTCCCCGGACGGCTGCGGCTGGAGTTGGGCGACGGGCTGCTGACCGCCGCCAACACCGGCGAGCCGCTGACCGCCGCCGGCGCCGAGTCGCTGTCCACGCTGCGAGCCTCCGCCAAGCGGGACGCGCCCAGCGTCGGCCGCTTCGGCGTCGGCTTCGCCGCCACCCTCACCGTCACCGACACCCCGGCCGTGCACAGCCGCACCGGCGGCATCCGCTGGTCGCTGGCCGAGGCACTGCGGCTGACCCGCACCGTCGCCGGCACGACGCCCGCGCTCGCCACCGAACTGGAGCGCCGCGGCGAGGGGCGGCACGCCGTCCCGCTGCTCCGCCTGCCGCTGCCCGCCGAGCCGTTCACCGTGCCCGACGGCTACGAGACCGTGATCGCGCTGCCGCTGCGGGACGCCGCCGCCCAGGAACTGGCCGCCCGGCTGCTGGCCGAGGTCGCCGACCCGCTGCTGCTGGCGCTGCCCGGCCTCGCCGACATCACCGTCGTCACCCCCGCCGGTACCCGGACCCTGACCCGCACCGACGACGGGGACGACGTCGTCGTCACCGAGGGCGAGCGCACCACCCGCTGGCGGACCGCAGGCGACAGCGGCCGCGCCGACGGCGCGCTCCTCGCCGACCGGCCGCTGGAGGAACGCGAGCGGCCCGTCTGGTCGGTCCGCTGGGCCGTGCCGGTCGGAGCGGACGGGGCGCCCGCCCGGCCCACGGCGGAGGCGGTGGTGCACGCACCCACGCCGACCGGTGAACCGCTGTCGCTGCCAGCCCTGTTGATCGCCTCCTTCCCGCTGGACTCCACCCGCCGCCAGGTCGCGCCCGGTCCGCTCACCGAGTTCCTGCTGGACCGGGCCGCCGACTCCTACGCGGGACTGCTGGAGCGCTGGCGCCCGGTCGGAACGGGCGTCCTGGAGCTGGTGCCCGGGCCGCTGGGCGCCGGTGTCCTCGACTCCGGGCTCCGCGAGCGGCTGATGGCCCGGCTGCCGTCCGTGCCGTTCCTGCCGCCGGCGGGCGGCCCGGAGGCACTCGCCTCGCTCACCTCCCCCGACCCCCGGGCCTCCCTCGACTCACCTGCCGAACCGGACTTCCCCGCCGACCCGCCGGCGAGCGACCCCGTGGCCGGCACCGGGCGCGCCACGGCTGACGGCGCCGGCTCCGGCACCGCGCCGGAGCCGGCGCGGGTCGCCCTGCGCGCCACCGAGGCCGAGATCGTCGAGGACGCCGGGGTGGCCACCGTCTCCGTACTGGCCGGCCTCTTCCCGCAGTTGCTCCCCGCCGGTCTCGAACGTCACCCGGCGCCACGCCTGTTGGGAGTCGCCCGGGTCTCCCTGGGCGAGGCCATCGACCGCGTCGCGGGCGCCGAACGGCCCCCGTCCTGGTGGCATCAGCTGTACGACGCGCTGGCCGGGGTCGACCCCGACCGGCTCACCGGTCTTCCGGTCCCCCTGGCCGACGGCCGGACCGTCATCGGCCCCCGCCAGGTGCTGCTGCCGCTGCCCGGCGCCGATCCGGCGCCCCTGGCCCGCCTCGGGCTGCGCGTCGCCCACCCCGACGCGGCCCATCCGCTGCTGGAGAAGCTGGGCGCGGCCTCCGCCACTCCCCGCGCGGTGCTGGAGACCCCGCAGGTCCGCGCGCAGATCACCGCCGCCCACGATGACGGCATCTGGGACGAGGACGCCCTGTCCGCCGAGGAGTTGGCCGAGCTGGTGCTCGGACTCGTGCGCGACGCGGCACTGGAACCGGGCGAACTGCCCTGGCTGGCGGCGCTGCCGCTGCCCGACGAGGACGGCGAGACCGTCCCCGCCTACGAACTGGTCTACCCCGGAAGCACCTTCCAGCAGGTCATCCGCGAGGGTGAACTCGCCTCCTGCGCACGGGAACTCGCCGACCGCTGGGGCGAGGGTCCGCTGACCGCCGTCGGCGTGCAGGCCGTGTTCCCGTTGGTCCGCGCGACCGATGTGGTGCTCGACCCCGACGAGTTGGTGCCCGGGGAGTCCGAGATCCCCGAGCCGGACGACGCGGGGCTCCTGGACGCCGTCGACGTCTGGTGCGAGGACACCCTCGACGCCCTCCCGCACGCCGAACTCCCGCCGGTCGCAGCCGAGATGCTGGGCATCCGCGACCTGGAACTCGTCGACGACGACCAGTGGCCCCGCGTCCTCGCCCTGCTCTCCGAGCCGCCCCTGCGGGACGCGCTCACCCGCCCCCTGCGGGTACGGATGCCCGATGGCTCCACCGCCACCGCGCGCCCCTACGCAGCCTGGTGGCTGCGCGGCGCGCCCGTCCTCGACGGCCGGCGTCCCGCCGGGCTGCGCGCCGCCGGGGGCGACCCGCTGCTGGAAGGGCTCTACGAGGCCGCCGACACCGCCGATGCCGACCCCGAGGTGCTCCGCGCCCTCGGAGTACGCACCAGCGCCCCGGCGCTGCTGGACGAGCCCGGCGGAGCGGCCGAACTCCTCGGCCGGCTCGCCGACCCGGAACTCGACGTCGAACCGGCCCAGTTGCACGGCCTCTACAGCCTCCTCGCCGAACTGGACCCCGAGCAGGTCACCCTGCCGGACGAGGTGCGGGCCGTGGTGGACGGCGAGACCGTGGTGGTCCCGGCCGCCGACGCCGCCGTCGCCGACGCCCCCGACCTGCTGCCCCTCGCAGGGGACCGCCCGCTCCTGCCGGTCGCCCCCCGCCTCGCGGCTGCCCTGGCCGCGGTGCTGGATGTGCCACTGCTCTCCGCTGAACTGCCGGCCCCCGTCGCCGACCCGGGCACCGAACACCCGGTCCCCGACGCCGCCCGCGCACTCCTTGGCCCGGACACTCCGGCCGCCTACCGGGAACACGACGAGCTGACCGTCGACGGGGTCGCGCTGGACTGGCGACTGCACGCGGGGACGGTGCACGCCGCCACCGTGGAGGGCGTCGCCGCCGGCCTGGCCTGGGCCGTCGGCCAGTGGCCCCGCCGCTTCGAACTCGCCGCCCTGCTGGAGGACCCGACCCGCACCGCCGAACTGGAAACCGCCCGCTGGTTCGACTGACCAGGCGTCGCTCGGTCCACAACGCCGTACCGTCCCGGACCGGGACGGTACGGCGCTGTCCGGCTCTATCGGCCGGCCGGCTCCGCGCTGGGCGTCTTCGCCGGGTGCTTCTCCACGAGGGGGCCGTGCGCCTCCTCCGGGCGGTCCGGGAAGCGGCGCGGTACGAGCCGCCAGGACAGTTCCAGCAGGACCAGGGCGGCCCCGGCGATGCCCACGGCGAGCAGCGGCATGGTGCTGCCGACGAGGTCCAGTGCGAAGAACTCCCGCAGCCACGGCGTCACCAGCACCACGAGGAACCCGCCGCCCATGCAGAGCAGCAGGCCCAGCCGCCACCAGGTGTACGGGCGGGCGATGATCGCCAGGACGCCCATCGCGCAGAGGAAGAGCGTCAGCGTGGCGGCGGAGGTCTCCGCCGTCAGGGTGTCCGATGTCGCGCCGTAGTGGTGCCGCGCCAGCAGGTAGGTGGTGAAGGTCGCGATCCCCGCGATCAGACCGAAGGGGATGGCCAGCCGCAGCACCCGCCGGACGAAGTGCGGCCGGGCCCGTTCGATGTTCGGCGCCAGGGCCAGGAAGAACGCCGGGATGCCGATGGTGAACGCCGACAGCAGGGTCAGGTGGCGTGGCAGGAACGGGTACGGGACCTGACTGATGATCACCGCGAACGCCATGAAGACCGAGTAGACGGTCTTGGTGAGGAAGAGGTTGGCGACCCGCTCGATGTTGCCGATGACCCGTCGGCCCTCCGCCACCACCGAGGGCAGCGTGGCGAAGCTGTTGTTGAGCAGCACGATCTGTGCGACGCCCTTGGTGGCCTCCGACCCCGCGCCCATGGAGACGCCGATGTCCGCGTCCTTGAGCGCCAGGACGTCGTTGACGCCGTCGCCGGTCATCGCCACGTTGTGACCGCGTGCCTGGAGCGCCGCGACCATGTCGCGTTTCTGCTGCGGCGAGACCCGGCCGAAGACCGAGCCGCGCTCGACGGCTTCCGCCATCTTCTCCGGGTCGGTCGGCAGCTTCCGGGCGTCGATCGGGGAGTCCGCTCCGGGCAGCCCCAGCTTGGCGGCGACGGCGCCGACGGAGACCGCGTTGTCACCGGAGATGATCTTGGTGTCGATCTGCTGGTCCTCGAAGTACCGCAGCGTGTCCGGGGCCTCGCGGCGCAGCCGCTGGTCGAGCACGATCAGCGCGACGGCCGAGACGTCCCGCGAGGGGTCGGTGTCGACGTCCCGCCGGGAAAGCTCCTCCAGCGGGCGGGCCGCCCGGGCCAGCAGCAGCACGCGCAGGCCCTGCCGGTTCAGTTCCTCCACGGCGTCGAGCTGCGGATGGCCGTCGGCCAGCAGTACGTCGGGCGCGCCCAGCAGCCAGGTCGCCTCCGCTCCGTCCGGCTCGGCGAGGCGCGCGCCGCTGTACTTGCGGGCGGAGGAGAACGGCAGCGCCTCCCCGGCGCGCCAGCCCTCCGGCTCCGGGTAGGCGTCGATGATGGCCTTGAGGCTGGCGTTGGGCCGTGGGTCGGAGGCGCCGAGCGCGCCGAGTACCCGGCGGACGTACTCCTCGTCGCCGTCCGAGGCCGCCGCGTCGCCGTCGGGCGCGGCCAGCAGCCGCAGGTCGGTGACGTCCATGCCGCCCTCGGTGAGGGTGCCGGTCTTGTCCAGGCAGACCACGTCGACGCGGGCGAGGCCCTCGATCGCCGGCAGTTCCTGTACCAGGCACTGCTTGCGGCCCAGCCGGATGACCCCGATCGCGAACGCCATCGAGGTGATGAGCACCAGGCCCTCGGGGACCATCACCACGATGCCGGCGACCATGCGCCGGATCGCCTCGAAGGTATCGGCGCGTTCCACCACCAGCTGGCTGATGATCAGGCCGATCGCGGCCGGGATCATCAGCATGATGCAGAACTTCAGGATCTTGCTGATGCCGCTGCGCAACTCCGAGTGGACCAGCGTGAAGCGGGACGCCTCCTCCGCCAGGCGCGCCGCGTACGCCTCCCGTCCGACCTTGGTGGCACGGAAGGCGCCGCCTCCGGATACCACGAAGCTGCCGGACATCACCGGGTCGCCGGCCTTCTTGAGGACCGGGTCGGCCTCGCCGGTGAGCAGCGACTCGTCGATCTCCAGGTTGTCGGCCTCGGTGACGACGCCGTCGACGACGGCCTTGTCGCCCGGGGCCAGCTCCACCACGTCGTCGAGGACGATCTCGCGGGTGGTCACCTCCACCGGCACGCCGTCCCGGCGGACCTTGGGCCGTGCCTCCCCGATCACCGCCAGGCTGTCCAGCGTCTTCTTGGCGCGCAGCTCCTGGACGATGCCGATCCCCGCGTTCGCGATGATCACGAACCCGAACAGGCCGTCCTGGATGGGGCCGACGACCAGGATGATGGCGAACAGCACTCCGATGATGCCGTTGAAGAGGGTGAAGACGTTCCCGCGAACGATTTCCCCGGTGGACCGCGAGGACCGCGCGGGGACGTCGTTGACCTGCCCTCGCGCTACCCGCTCGTCCACTTCGGCACTGGTGAGTCCGCGCGCGCTCACAGCCGCCCCCGCCTCCGTCTGCATCATGAAGCAGACCCTACGAGGATGTGCGCCCGTGTGCGTAGTCGGGGCGTGTCCGGGTAGAGGACGCCGGGGGTGGATCCTGTGCCTGCCGCGGCCGGCGCGTGTTCGGGCCGGCCGGTGCGGCCGGGCGCGTCAGGGTCCGGGTGTGTCACGGCCCGCGCGCTTCGCCTTTCGGGCGTCTCAGGGGCGGTCGGTGTCCGGGCCGTCGTTCCCGCCGGGGGCGGCGTCGCCCTGGCCGTCGGCGGCGCGTTCCGCCCGTTCGGCGTCGCGGCGGATCGCCGCCACGCGGCGGCTGTTGTACCAGAGGCCGAAGAAGCCGAGACCGACCCCGGCCAGACAGGTCCAGATCCACTGGGTGCGGCCGTCGTCGGCGTACTGGCCGTAGAACGGCAGCTGGACGAGGAACGCGACCGCCCACAGGGCGGTGCCGGCGCCCACCACGGCGGTGATGTTGCCCTCCAGCGGCGCGGGTGCCTCCCGCTTGCCGCTGGTCAGTTCGCCCCAGCGCATCCGTCCGTCCCCGCCTTCCGCCGTGTCGCCGCTCCGGTCGCCGCCGCTGCCGGTGTGACCACCGGGGGCGGCCGTTCCGGCCCTGCGCTCAGGGTAGTCGGCGGTCCGGCCCGCGCCGAGGGCGGGCGCGACCCGGCGTGCGCCCCCGGAGCGGCGCGCACCAGGGCGCCCCGGGGAAGGGGCGTGCGCCGGGGCTGCCGGACGTCAGGCGTCCTGGCCCACGCGGCCCGTGGAGCCGCGGCCGTCGAGTCTTTCGGTGCGTTCCACCGCGTCGTGGAAACGCTCGTCGAAGTCCTCGCGGACCAGGGTGCGCGCGACGTACTCCTGGAGGGTCATGCCCCGGCGGGCGGCGTGCTGGGTCAGCCGGTCCATCAGGGCTCCGTCTATGCGAAAGCTCAGCACTCTCGATGTCATTCACCCACGGTCCCGCCCGCCCCCGGCGCGGCGCGAGAGTTCCCCGGCCTCCTCACTCGAAGGGGTGAATGTTGGGGCGTGCGTGCGGTGACGTGAGGAAGGTCACTTCCGGGCAGGCTGATGTTGAATTGGTAGTTCGTTAGCCAAGCTAATGAGATAGGCTGGACGGCATGCCGGAATCCCCGGGCGTGAGCCCCCAGGACGCTGTCGCCGTGAACACCCTGCGTGTCGGGGTCATGCGGCTGGCCCGCCGACTCCGGCACCAGCGGGTGGACCGGTCGCTCGGTCTCGCCGAGCTGTCCGCCCTCGGCACCCTCTACCGGTGCGGAGCCATGACGCCGGGCGAACTCGCCCGCAAGGAGCACGTCCAGCCGCCGTCCATGACCCGGATCATCGGACAGCTCCAGGAACGTGGGCTGGTGCGGCTGGAGCCGCATCCGGAGGACCGTCGCCAGAAGACCGTCACGCCCACGGAACAAGCCGAAGCCATGCTCGAAGCGAGCCGCAGCCAGAGCAACGCCTGGCTGACGGAGTTGGCCGGCCAGCTCAGCGAGGAGGAGAGGGAGATCCTCCGCACCGCCGCCCCGGTACTGCACAAACTCGCGCACCTGTAGGAGCCGCAAGAACAGCGCACATCGGCGCCGCCTGGCCGGCGCAGAAGGAGAGTTCCCTTGAGTCCGGGACCCGGACCGTCGTCCGCCCGCGATCCCCAGCCGCCCGAACCCCAGCCGTCCGAACCCCAGCCCGGAGACGCCACCGCCGGTGTCCCGGGCGCAGCAGCTCCCGGCCCCGGCGCCGGGGCCCCCGAGCCGGACCGGCCCGGCACCGGTGAAGCCACCC
>NZ_BHZI01000273.1 GCF_004305975.1 Streptomyces otsuchiensis | reverse complement strand
GAGTGCGGACGGCCCGGTGCGGGGGTGCTCGACGGACGCGGCACCACCGGACCGCCCGGCTCGCCCACGCCGTCGGGGACGATCGCCGCCGGCGGCCCGGCGGCTGCCGGGCGGGCGCCGCGGGCAGATCCGGCGGAGGGCTCGGGGACGGATTCGGGGGTGTCGGCGTCAGCCGTGGTGCGATCGTCGCCCGGAGGCTGGGTTCGGCCGAACGAGTCGTCGACGACACAGAAGCGATTGCCCTCGGTGTCGGCCAGGACGACGAAGTCGGCGTCCTCCGGGTAGTGCTTCCAGGCCACGCGTTCGGCGCCGAGTGCCACCAGCCGCTCCACCTCGGCCGTCTGCTCGACGGCGTCCCGCGCGTGCAGGTCGAGGTGGAGGTGCGGGAACTCCGGTGCCGGGCGGTCGCTCAGGTCCATGGCCAGGCCCGGACCGGAACCGTCCGGGGGCAGCAGCACCAGCCACGCGTCCGGATCGTGCGGATCGCGCTCGACATAGCCCAGCGCGCCCTTCCAGAACTCGGCGGCCCGCCGGTCGTCGGCGCACCCCAGCACGATCATGTCGAGGCTCAGCACGGACCTCTCCTCTCGGCTCGCGCACCGCACCCGGAACCGGAACCGGAACCGGGCGGGGCAGGCTACGGGCGCTCTGCCGGGGGCCGGGCCCGCCGGCGGGACGCCCCGCCAGCGTAGGCACCGTCCGGCCCGTGCCGCACGCCGGTAATCGGGCGGATCCGGCCGGCAAGGGCGCTGCCGGGAGCGGCGGCACGCCCGTGGGTCACGGGTGGCCGGCCGCCGGGATCATCTCGGCGGCGGGCGGGGGCCCCGGCGGGGTGGCGTCGCCGAAGGGCGATCCGCCGAGCTGCTCCCGGTGGTGCGGCGTGAGCCAGCCGGACAGCTCCGGGCCGGCCGGGACGATGCCCGTCGGGTTGATCCCCGTGTGCACCAGGTAGTAGTGGCGCTTGATGTGGTCGAAGTCGACGGTGTCCCCGAACCCCGGCGTCTGGTAGAGGTCCCGGACGTACCCCCACAGCACCCGGTCCTCGGCCAGCTTGTTGCGGTTGCACTTGAAGTGGCCGTGGTAGACCGCGTCGAACCGCACCAGCGTGGTGAACAGCCGGATGTCCGCCTCGGTGATGTGGTCACCGACGAGGTAGCGGCGCTCCGCCAGCCGATCCGAGAGCATGTCGAGGCGGCGGAACACGTCCGTGTACGCCGCCTCGTACTCCTCCTGGCCGGTGGCGAAACCGGCCCGGTAGACGCCGTTGTTGACATCGCGGTAGACGCCGTCCATCACCCCGTCGATCTCGTCGCGGAGCGGCTCCGGGTAGAGGTCGGGCGCGTCGGGGCGGTGCAGCGCCGTCCACTCCGTCGCCAGGTCCAGGGTGATCTGCTGGAAGTCGTTGGTGACCAGCTTCCCGGACGGCACGTCCACGATCGCGGGGACGCTGACCCCGCCCGGGTAGCCGGTCTCCCGGGCGTCGTACGCCTCGCTCAGGAACCGGATGCCGAGCACCGGGTCGCGGTCGTCCGGGTCGAGGGTGAACCGCCAGCTCCGGTCGTCCTGGATCGGGTCCGTCACCGCGAGGGGCAGCGCCTCCTCAAGGCCCAGCAGACGCCGCGAGATCAGCGCGCGGCTGGCCCACGGGCAGGCCCGGCTGACCACCAGGCGGTACCGCCCGGCCTCCACCGGCCAGCCGTCCGTGCCGTCGGCGGTGACGCGGTCGGCGAAGTGGCTGCGGGAGCGCTTGAACTTCTTCCGGCCGTACTCGGTGTTGCCGTCGCCGCTCTCGCCGTTGCCGTTGCCGTTGCTTTCGCTGTCGCGCTGTCCGTGGTCCGTCATGGCGCTCTCCTCAGCTCGGGTTCGTCGCCGGTGGGGGCCGGTGCGCGGCGTCGCCCGGGGCACGCCGCCGCTGGGCAGCGTGCCCCGGACAGGGGCGTCCATTCCGGACGACATCCCGGCGGCGCGGTCGCACCCGGCCGAGATCACCCGGTCTGCCCCCGGAGGGACGCGAACTCCGTGACCTGCCGGCGCAGCCCCGCCGCGTCCAGGCCGTGGGCGCCGAGGTGGTCCGCCATCGTCCCGTAGCGGCGGAGTTCGGCACGCGGCACGCCGAGGCCGAGCGTCCGGTGCGGCAGCGCCCGCAGCGCCTCCGCCACCTCACGGGTGGAGGTACCGGCGAGGTACGGCTCGACCAGGACGACATCGGCCGTCGCCCGGCCGGCCACGGCCTCCCGCAGGCCCGCACGGTCGAACGGCCGGACTGTGGCGGCGTACAGCAGCGTCGCGTCGAGGCCCGCCAGCGCCTCCGCCGTCGCGTCCAGCAGCGGCCCGACGGCGATCACCACGGGCGCGTCCGGCCCGCCGTCACGCAGCCGCAGCAGCCGCCCGCCCCCGACGGCGCGGGGAGCCGCGTTGGACTGCTCCGACAGCCGCACATACACGCGGTCCTCGCCCCGCACCGCCTCGCGCAGCAGCGCCTCCGCCTCGTCCGGATGGCCGGGGACGTGCACCGTCCAGCCGTCCAGGGTGTCCAGCAACGCCACGTCGCCCGGTGACATATGGGTGAAGCCGCCCTGCGGCCAGTCGTAGGAACCGGCCGCGCTCACCAGTACGCCGCCCACGTCCTGGTGCTGGAAGTCCAGCTTCACCTGCTCGAAGGGGCGCTCCACCAGGAAGGAGGCGAAGGTGTGGACGATCGGCCGCATGCCCGCGAGGGCCAGGCCGGCTCCCGTACCGACGAGCAGCTGCTCACGGATACCGACGTTGATCACCCGGTGGGGGTGGCGCCGTGCGGCGCCGGTGAATCCGGCGGCACTGATCTCGGCGAGCACGACGGCGGTGCGGGGGTCCTCGTCCAGCAGCCCGCCGGTGACGCTGACGAACCGGTCACGCATGGTCTCGGCGGGCGGTGCCGGGGGTGTGCTCGTGGCGGTGGTGGTCGGCGGCGCGGTGGTGCTGCGCGTGGTGCCGGTGCGCGTGGTCATCGGGACTCCTCGTTCTGCGGTGCGGTGCGGTGCGGTGCGAGGTGGCGGGGGCGGCGGGGGCGGCTCGATGTGGTGCGGCGGCCGGGACGGTCAGGCCGACTTCGGCTCCACATGGGCGAAGACCGCGTGCGGGCGGCCCGGGTGCGGCCGGGTGAACCCGGCGTACAGCGCCTCGTGGTCCCGGCCGTCCACCTCCGCGACCGACCAGCCGGCGGCGGCGAACCGGTCGGCCTGGGACCGGGCCGTGCCCCAGCTCGCCGACGCGTTGTCGATGACGACGACATGGAGGGAGTCCAGGCCGGACGCGCCCGCGAAGTCGATCGCCTCGTGGTTGCTGCCCTCGTCCAGCTCGGCGTCCCCGACCAGCACCCAGACTGCCGGCTCGGTGAGGTCCCGCGCGCGCAGACCGAGCGCGGTGCCGACGCCGAGGGGCAGCCCGTGGCCGAGTGACCCGCTGGCGATCTCCGCCCCCGGGACGAGCGTGCGGTCCGGGTGGTGGCCGAGCGGGGAGTCGAACCCGCCGAAACCGTCCAGCCAGTCCCGGGGGAAGAAGCCCTTGGCGGCGAGGACGGCGTAGTACGCCATCGGGCCGTGTCCCTTGGACAGCAGGAACCGGTCCCGGTCCGGTGCGTCGGCCGTGGCGGGCGTGACCCTGAGGACACGGTCGTAGAGGACCCAGAGGGCGTCGGTGGTCGAATGGGCCGCCGGGACGTGCTTCTCGGCGCCGGCCATCCGAGTCATCAGCCCGGCCAGCTCCGCGAAGCCGCTCTGTCCGATACCGCCCGGTGTGGTGCTCGCTGTGGCTGTCATACCACCACGCTGCAACCTCAACTTGGGTTGAAGTCAAGCGCGCCCGGCGCGTGGCGCCCCGGCTCACCGGGAAGGACGGTCCGGACGGTCAGGACGCCAGCGAACGCAGCCGCGCCACGGCGTCGCTCAGCACCTCGGGGCGCTTGCAGAACGCGAACCGCACCTGGGTGCGCCCGGCCTCCTTGTCGTCGTGGAAGACCGCGTTGGGCACGGCCACCACTCCGCAGCGCTCCGGGAGCGCGAGGCAGAAGGCGACGCCGTCCTTCTCCCCGAGCGGTGCGATGTCGGTGGTGATGAAGTACGTGCCCGAGGTGTGGTGCACGCCGAAACCGGCCTCGGCCAGCCCGGCGGCGAGCAGATCGCGCTTGGCGCGCAGGTCCTCACGGAGACCGGTGAAGTAGCTGTCCGGCAGGCGCAGCGCCTCGGCGACTGCGTACTGGAACGGGCCCGCGCTGACGTAGGTCAGGAACTGCTTCGCCGTGCGGACCGCGCCCACCAGCTCCGGGGTGCCGGTGACCCAGCCGACCTTCCAGCCGGTGAAGGAGAACGTCTTCCCGGCGGAGGAGATCGTCACGGTCCGCTCGCGCATGCCGGGCAGCGAGGCGAGCGGGATGTGGTGGCCGTCGAAGACCAGGTGCTCGTAGACCTCGTCGGTCACGACCAGCAGATCGCGCTCGACGGCGAGCTCCGCGACGGCGGTCAGCTCCTCGGGGGTGAGGACCATTCCGGTCGGATTGTGCGGGGAGTTCAGCAGCAGCAGCCGGGTGCGGGGCGTGACGGCGTCACGCAGCTCGTCCAGGTCGGGGCGGAAGGACGGGGCGCGCAGCGTCACGGGGACGCGGGTGGCGCCGGCCATGGCGATGGTGGCGGTGTAGGAGTCGTAGTACGGCTCGAAGGCGATGACCTCGTCGCCCGGTTCCAGCAGGGCCAGCATCGTGGCGGCGATGGCCTCCGTGGCCCCGGCGGTCACCAGGACCTCGGTGTCCGGATCGAACTCCGTTCCGTGGAAGCGGAGCTGGTGTTCGCTGATCGCGGTGCGCAGCTCCGGTACTCCAGGGCCGGGCGGGTACTGGTTGCCGCGGCCCTCGCGCAGCGCCCGGACGGCGGCCTCGCGGACCTCCGCCGGTCCGTCGGTGTCGGGGAAGCCCTGACCGAGGTTGATCGCCCCGGTCCGGACGGCGAGGGCCGACATCTCGGCGAAGATCGTCGTCCCGAGTCCGTCGAGCCTGCGGTTCAGCAGCGGCCTGGCGCTCATCTGTGCTCCGTCCTCACGGGGTTGCCGTCCGTCGCGCGTCGTCCGTCCGTCGCGCGGCGTCCGTTCGCGTGCGGCGTCCGGTGCGCGTTCGTCCCCGGCCATCCTGACGGATGCCGCCTCCCGGTGGGGGACGGTTGGCCGCCGGGCCGGGGGTGACGCGGCGGTGCGCGGTGGCTCAGGCGTCGAAGTCCAGGGCGACCTCGGGGGTCAGCGGACGGGACTGACAGGCCAGCACATACCCGGCCGAGACCTCCTCGGCCTCCAGCGCGAAGTTGCGGTCCATCCGCACCTCACCGCTCAGCAGGTGGGCCCGGCAGGTGCCGCACACCCCGCCCTTGCAGGCGAACGGCGCGTCCGCCCGGTTGCGCAGCACTGCCTCCAGCAGGGTCTCGCCCGCCTCGACCGGCCAGCTCCCGGAGCGGCCGTCGAGTGTGGCCGTGACGACCGCGTCGTGGGCGGCCGGAGCGGCCGCCGTGCCCGGTGCCTGGGGCCCGGCTGCCTCGTCGGCGTAGAACAGTTCGGTGTGTATCCGGCCCCGGTCGGTGCCCAGGGTGCGCAGGGCGGTGCGGGCGGCGTCGATCAGACCGAGCGGCCCGCAGAGGTACCAGCCCGCCACCTCGCTCTCGCCCGCGCCCAGCAGGGCGGGCAGCAGTGTCGCCAGCCGGTCGGCGTCCAGCCGGCCGGTGGCCAGCCCCGACTGCTGCTCCTCGCGGGAGAAGGCGTGCACCAGCTGGAGCCGGGCGCCGAAGCGGTCCTTGAGGTCGGCGACCTCCTCCAGGAACATCGTGGAGGCCGTGGAACGGTCGCAGCGCAGCAGGGTGAACCGTGCGCCGGGCTCGGTGGAGAGCAGGGTGGCGATCATCGAGAGCACCGGGGTGATGCCGCTGCCGCCGACGACCGCCGCGTAGTGGCCGGGGGCCGGGGGCAGGGTGAACCGGCCCGTGGGCGGCAGGACGTGCAGGGTGTCGCCGACGGCGACCTCCTTGACCACATGGGCCGAGAACTCGCCGCCCGCGATGTGCCGGACGCCCACCGTCAGGCTGCTGGGGCCGTCCGGCTCGGTCGCCGGGGAGCAGATCGAGTAGTTGCGGCGCAGCTCACCGCCGTCACCGGAGTGGTACCGGAAGGTGAGGTGCTGCCCTGGCACGTACCGGAACGACGCCCGCAGCGCCTCGGGCACCGCGAGGGTCACGGCCACGGCGTCGTCGGTGAGCCGGTCCAGCCGGGAGACGGTGAGCGGATGGAAGATCACTTACAGCTCCTTGACGTGGTCGAACGGCTCACGGCAGGAGTCGCAGCGGCGCAGCGCCTTGCACGCGGTGGAGGAGAAGCGGCTCAGCAACGACGTCTCGGTGGAGCCGCAGTGCGGGCAGCGGATGGCGAGCGTCAGTGCGACGGGCCCGTCCGGGTGCCGCGGACCGGTGGGACGCGGCGGGGCGATCCCGGCCTCGGACAGCTTGCGGCGGCCGTCCTCGGTGATGTCGTCGGTCGACCAGGGCGGGGAGAGCACCGTGGTGACCGTGACCTCAGTGGCGCCCGCCACGCGCAGCGCCGCCTCGATGTCCGCGGACATGGTCTCGATGGCGGGGCAGCCGGTGTAGGTGGGCGTGAGATCGACCTCGACGCGGAGATCCCGGTGTGTGTCGTGGTGCTGGGGACGCAGCCGCAGGGCGCGGACGACGCCCAGCTCGGCGAGGGTGAGTACGGGCAGCTCCGGGTCGGGCACTGAGCCGGCGACGGCGAGCAGCGCCTCCTCGTCCGGCGCCGGGACGCACCGTCCGCCGTGGCCGCCCGCCCCGGGCCCGGCCGCCTCGGTGGTGTCGTGGCTGCCGTGGGTGCCGGTGGCGCCGTGGGTGGGCCGGGAACGGGTGGTCACCACGACGCCCCCGGGTGGCTGCGGTGCAGGTGCTGCATCTCGGCGAGCATCCGGCCGAAGGGCTCGGTGTGGATGCCGTCCCGGCCGCCACCCGCCGTCCAGGCGTCCCCGTCCGGAAGCTCCGGGACGGGCAGCGTCGCCTCGGCCAGGACGGCCGCCACCTGGGTGTGCCAGCTCTCACGCAGCGCGCCGTCGTCGAGCGCCAGACCGGGGACGGGGGTGAACAGTTCGCCGGTGAACCGCCACATGGTCTCCGTGCCGCGCCGCATCCGGCGGTGGCTCTCCTCGGTGCCGTCGCCGAGCCGGAGCGTCCACTCGGTGGCGTGGTCCCGGTGGTAGGCGGTCTCCTTGACCGCCTTGGCCGCCAGCTCCCGGATCGGCCGGGGGCAGTCGTCGTCGCCGGCGAGGGCGGTGAACCGCAGCTCCTGGGCGACGGAGAAGTAGAGCTGCCGGGCGATGGTCCGGGCGAAGTCGCCGTTGGGCTGCTCCACCAGCTGGATGTTGCGGAACTGCCGCTCCTCCCGCAGGAACGCCAGCTCGTCCTCGTCGCCGGCGAGGGAGAGCAGGGCGCGGGCCTGGCCGAGGAGGTCGAGCGCGATGTTGGCCAGCGCGACGTCCTCCTCCAGTACCGGGGCGTGGCCCGCCCACTCGGCGAGCCGATGGGAGAGGACCAGCGCGTCGTCGCCCAGCATCAGGGCGGCGGTGGCGGCCTCCCCGGTCAGCCGGGGGGCAGGGG
>NZ_BHZI01000272.1 GCF_004305975.1 Streptomyces otsuchiensis | reverse complement strand
GTCCGGGCCACCACCACGGTGCCGCCCGCGCCCGTCCCGCCCGCCGGGAACCCCGGCGCGGAGCACGCGGTGGCCGCCCCGTCCTTCGGCGCGTTCGTCGCGTCGGCGGCGGCCGCCGGCTCACTGGTGGTCCAGCCCCGGATGGGCTTCAGCGACCCCGCGCGGATGCGACGCGGCCTGGCCGCCACCCACGCGGCCCGCGCCACCACCGTCGGCACCCTCACCATCGACAGCTACACCCGGGTCGGCGACGGCGCCTCGGCGCGCGCCTGCCTGGACGACGGCATCCCGCTGAACGGCTACCCGATCACCACCCATTCCGCCGAGCGCAGCCGCGAACTGCTGGACGGAGTCCTCGGGCCGGCGTTCCCGGTGCAGGTGCGGCACGGTTCCTCCGTCCCGGAGGGGATCATCCGCTCCCTCGCCGCCACGGGCCTGGACGCCACGGAGGGCGGGCCGGTCTCCTACTGCCTGCCCTACGGCCGCACCCCGCTGGCCCGGTCCGTCGACAACTGGGCCCGGGCCTGCGAGTTGCTGGCCGAGCTGGCGCCCGCGCCCCGCGTCCCGCACGTGGAGAGCTTCGGCGGCTGCATGCTCGGCCAGCTGTGCCCGCCCGCGCTGCTGGTGGCGATCAGCCTGCTGGAAGGCGTGTTCTTCACCCAGCACGGCATCGGCAGCGTCTCACTGAGCTACGCCCAGCAGACCAGCGCCGCCCAGGACGAGGAAGCGGTGCGGGCGTTGCGCCGGCTGGCCGCCGAGTTCCTGCCACCGGGCACCGACTGGCACGTGGTCCTCTACACCTACATGGGGGTCTACCCCATGACGGAGCACGGGGCGCTGCGGCTGCTGGAGTGCTCGGCCCGGCTCGCCGTACGCGCCGGCGCCCGCCGCCTCATCGTGAAGACGGCCGCCGAGGCACACCGCATCCCCACCGTGGAGGAGAACGTCCGCGCTCTGGAGACCGCGGCCGACGCCGCCGCGGCGACCAGCGCGGGCGGGCCCGGCGCGGGGGGCGACAGCGAGGTGTACCTCCAGGCCCGGGACTTCGTCGAGGCGGTCCTCTCCCTGGACGCGGACACCGGCCGCGCGCTGCGCACCGCGTTCGCCCGGGGCTACCTCGACATCCCCTACTGCCTGCACCCCGACAACGCCGGTCGCTCCCGGAGCTACCTCGACGCAGGTGGCCGGCTGCGCTGGTCGGCCACGGGCGCCATGCCGGTCCGGCCCGACCGCGCGGGCGGCCAGGAGGCCCTCACCTCCTGGGGGTTGCTGTCCGCGCTGCACAGCATGGCGCGGATCTTCGACGGTTCGGAGCCCGCCGACCACGACCCGCGGGAGCTGCCCGGCGCCTGGGACGAGCCGGGTACCGAGTCCGGCTCCGCCGAGGCGCCGGAGTCCGGCACCGAACCGGCCGGTGGCACCACCGGCCCGGACGCCGCGGGCCCGGACGTCACCGACGCGGACACCACCGGCCCCGCCGGCACCGACCGCCCAGCCGGCGCGACCGTACCGCCACACCGCACCACCGCGCTCCCGTCCTGTCCCTCCGCCCCAGACCTCGGAGAAGAGATGCCGCACACGACCGCCTCGCTCACTCCCCCCGCCGCCGGGCAGGCGACGCCCGACGGCGCAGCCGCCGGAGCCCCGCTGCCGCCGCCGATCGGGGAACACCTGCGCACGCCCGCCCTGCGTGACGCGATGCTGGTGCAGCAGGAGGCGCTGCACGCCGCCCGCGGCTTCCTTCGCGGACTGGGCTTCGTCGAGCTGCTGCCGCCGCTGGTCGGGCCGGTCACCGACCCGGGCGGGCGCGGCGCCAAGGCGCTGGACGTGGACTACTACGGGCGCCCCTACAAGCTGATGACCAGCGCGATCCTGTACAAGCAGGCGTCGCTGAAGGGCTTTCCGAAGCTCTTCTACATCGCCCCCAACGTCCGGGTGGAGCCGCCGGAGACGGCCGGCACCGGCCGTCACCTGGTGGAGTTCCACCAGATCGACGTGGAGTGGGCGGGCGCGACCCGCGCCGAGATCCAGGAGGTCGCGGGCGGGCTGCTCACCGAGGTGTCCGCCCACCTCTGGCGCACGATTCCCGAGGTGCTGGAGCGACTGGGCCGTGACGAGCTGGACTTCGCGGAGCTGCTCTCCGGGAAGCTCGGCGAGTGCACCCACACCGAGGCCGTGGCACGGCTGCGGGCGCTGGGCCACCCCCAGTCCGCGGACGCCGAGATCGACTGGCAGGGCGAGAAGGTGCTCTCGCTGGAGGCCGACCGGCCGTTCTTCGTCAACGACTACCCCAAGGGCTCGCGCGGGTTCTACGACCGGGAGGACCCTGACCGTCCCGGTGTGCTGCGGAACTTCGACCTGATCGCGCACGGCGGGTTCGGGGAGCTGGTCAGCGGCAGCGAGCGGGAGGCGGACTACGCGACGCTGGTCACCCGGATGCGGGAGAGCGGGGAGAACCCCGCCAAGTACGCCTGGTACCTGGATCTGGCGCGTGAGGGGATCGAGTCCTCGGCCGGGTTCGGCATGGGAGTGCAGCGCCTGGTGCGGTTCCTGACCGGGCTGGACTACCTGTGGCAGGTCAGCGCCTACCCCAAGCTCCCCGGGGTGGTGGCACCGTGAGCGCCCTGCGAGCACCCGGGTTCCCCGAGGACGCGGTCCGTGCCCGGGCCCGGGCCGGCACCGGCGAGGTCTTCCCCGCCGCCGACGGCTACGGCGCGCGGCTCTACGGCGCCGGGACACCGCTGCCGGGCACCGACGGCGTGGCCTTCGACGCGCTGGACCACGCCCGCCTGGTGCCACCGGTGTTCATGCCGCGGCGTCTGGAGAAGCTGATCGAGCTGGGCCGGGAGCCGTTGCACGGCGACGTCGAACTCTCCACCGATATCGGTGGGTTCAGCAGTTCGCTGCCGCTGTACCTGTCGGCGTTCGGCTCGACCCGCGCCGGTTCCGGTGACCTCTCGGTCGCCGCCGGGCGGCAGGCGGCCCGGCTGGGAGTGCCGATGGTCGTCGGCGAGAACATGGTGCCGGTCCACGGCTACCGCCGCGGCGGTGACGAGGCGCAGCGCTCCGCCCTGCTGGCGCGGATAGCCGCCTACCGCGAGGAGGCCGCCGACGGTCTCGGCGGGGTCGTGGTGCAGCAGAGCACCGAGGACGCCGACTCCGAGGTGTGGAACCTGGTCTACTCCGACCCCGACTCCCAGTCGCTGCTGGCCTCGGGCCGGCTCGCCTTCGAGCTGAAGATCGGCCAGGGCGCCAAGCCGGGCCTGGGCGGCATGACCGTCACCGGCACCGCCGAAGCGGCCCGGCTGGAGGGCCAGTTCGATGTCCAGGCGGTCTTCGGCGAGGACAGCGAGCACCGGCTGCGCTGCGCCAGCCCCGGAACCTTCACCGAGGAGATCGTCCGCCAGCAACTGCGCTTCATGCGCAACAACTTCCCGCTGGCCCGGGTCTGGGTGAAGCTCCATCCGGGCCGGGACGTGGCCCACGCGGCACGCGTGGCCTGGGAGGCCGGCGCGGACGCGGTGACCGTCGACGGCGCCGAGGGCGGCACCGGCTGGGCCCCGAACGCCTTCCTCGCCGGGGTCGGGCTTCCGCTGGCGGAGTGCCTGCGGCGGATCGGCGCCACAGACGGGACAGACAGCGCCGACGGGCCCGCCGGGCACTGCCTGCTGGCCTCCGGCCGGATGTGGGAGGGCGGCCGCGCGGTCCGGGCGCTGGCGCTCGGCGCCCGCGCGGTGGGGCTCGGCCGGGCGGCGCTGATCGCCGTCGACGAGGACCCGGAGGCGGGCCTGGCGCGGCTCACCGACGCCCTGGCCCTGGAGGCGCGACTGCTGATCAGCGCGCTCGGCAAGTACCGCGCGGACGACCTGTCCGCCGAGGACCTGTGGTGGCCCGGCCAGGACACCGGCGTGACGCCGGGCCGGGACACGGCCGCCGCCGTCCACGCCGGCGGGGAGGAGACGGCATGACCACCCTCGTCGACGTCGGCAGCCACTTCCCCGGTGCCCGCCTGCCGATCGAGCAGGTCGGCAACAAGGCCGACCTGCCCGACATCAAGATCTTCCGGCGCTACTTCGGGCTGGACACCGTGCACCGCGCACCGGGCGTCGAGACCCACCGGCTGCACGCCGAGGCCGCCGGTTCGCTCCCGATGCTGGCCGGACGGGAACACCTGGTGCGCTACGTGGTGATGGCGCGTTCCATCGCCACCGGCGCCGCCTCCACCGAGGAACCGCCGGAGGAACTGTGCCGGCTGCTGGGCCTGCCGAACGCGGTCGCGTTCAGCGTCACCCAGCACGCGTGCGCCGCCGGCCTCCTCGCCGTCCACCTGGTCGGCGACCTGCTGGAGGCCGACGGCGACCCCGAGGCGCTGGGCCTGGTGCTGGCCGGGGAGCGGGTCGCCACCCGGGCGCTGGAGATCGTGCCGCGCTCCACCGTGCTGGGTGAGGGAACCGCCGCGGTCCTGGTGGGCACCGGCGGCGAACGCGACCGGATGCTGTCCTATGTCACCCACACCCGGGGCCGGTTCGCCGACGGCATCCCGCCGCACGCCGTGGAGAAGGACTTCTTCCGCGAGCACCAGGTGATGCTCGCGGCCACCATCCGCGAGGCCGCCGCGGCGGCCGGCACCACCCTGGAGCGGCTGCGGCTGATCCTCCCGCACAACGTCAACACGGTGGTGTGGAAGCAGCTGTGCGAGGACCACGGGCTCGACCGGGACCAGATCTTCCTGGAGAACGTCCCGTTCAGCGGCCACTGCTTCGGCGCGGACAGCTTCATCAACCACGTCACCGTGCGTGAACGGGGGCTGCTGGCCCCCGGCGACCTCTATCTGATGGTCGGCGTCGGCCTGGGCGCCACCTACTCCGCCGCGGTCTTCCGCCACTGACCTGAGGACTCCCATCATGCTTCAGCAGACTCTGACCTTCACCGAGGGTGTGAAACACGCCTGCGGCGCCGACCCCGGCACCCCGTTCGTCCTGCTCGGCAACTTCGAGGTGGAGGACGAGTGGGCCAAGGGCGAGACGGGGCTGCCCAGCGTCGGCGGCCGCTCCGCCGCGGCGATCGTCAACCGCATGGACGAGTTCGCCCTGCTGCTGGCCGGCCGCGGTGACCACGTCGTCCTCAAGTCCCGTCCGGACGACGGATATCTGGCCTACCTGGACGGGCTCGGCCTGGAGCTGCCGGGAATCCTGGTCACCGACGTCAACGACCCGGCCAACACCGTCAGCGTCGACGCCCTCGCCTCGCCCCGGCTCCACTCCACCCTGCGTGAACTGGCGGGCACGGGAGCCCGGTTGTGGCCCCACGGGATGTCGGCCGTGGAGGAGGAGCTGTGCGCGCTGACGTCCGTGACACCGGCGCTGCCGCCCGCCGCGCTGGTCAAGGCGGTCAACAGCAAGATCTACAGCCGCCGGCTCGCCACCGAGCTGGGACTGGCGCAGGCCCGGGGCTGGTCGTGCGAGAGCGCTGAGGAGTTCGCGTCGGCCGCCGAGGCGGCGATCGCCACCTCGCTCACGTGCGGCCGCCGGGTCGGCGTCAAGGACGCCTACGGCGTCTCCGGCAAGGGCATCGTGGTCGTCGACGACGAACGCCGGATGCGCCAGCTGGTGCGGATGGTCTCGCGCACCGCGAGCCGGTCGGGCAACCCCTGGCTGTCGCTGGTCGTCGAGGAGTGGGCGGACAAGGCCGTCGACCTCAACTACCACTTCACGGTGGCCCTCGACGGCACGGTGCGCTTCGACTTCGTCAAGGAGGCCATCACCGACAAGGGCGTCCACAAGGGCCACCGCTTCCCGGCCCGGATCTCCTCGCGGCACGCCGCCGAGATCGAGGACGCCGCCGAGAGGATCGGCCGGCGGCTTGCCGCCGACGGCTTCCACGGGCCGGTCGGGGTGGACGCGATCATCACCGCCGACGACGAGCTGCTGCCGGTGCTGGAGATCAACGCCCGCAACAACATGTCGACCTACCAGACCGCCCTGCAGGAAAGGTTCATGCGTCCCGGCGCGCTGGCGATGGCCCGCCAGTACGACGTGCGGCTGGCCGGCCACACCTCCTTCGCCCGCATGCGGGACGTCCTCGGCGGCCTGCTGTTCGACACGGACAGCGGCCGGGGGCTGCTGGTCAACAACTTCGCCACCGTCAACGCCGCGGCCACTGGCGAGGGCCCGCACAACGGCCGCCTGTACGGGCTGCTGATCGCCTCCGACGAGGCCGAGCTGGACGCGATCGACACCGCCATCACCCACCGCCTCGCCGAGGAGCGCCCCGACCATGACTGATCCGACCACCACCGCGCAGCGCGTCACCGGCGACGCCACCGAACAGGCTGCCTGCGAGGGCGAGTCCGCCGTCCAGGGCATCGGCTTCGGCGAACTGGCGGAGCGCTTCGGCACCCCGCTCTACGTCTACGACGGCGATGTCATCGCCCGCCAGTACCAGGGGCTGCGCGCCGCGCTGCACCCGTCGGTGGAGATGTTCTACTCGCTGAAGGCCAACCCCAACATCAGCGTCTGTGCCCTGCTGCACTCCCTGGGCGCCCGCGCCGAGGTCTCCTCACTGACGGAGCTGGTGACGGCGCAGCGCGCCGGGGTCCCCGCCGAGCAGACGATGTTCCTCGGGCCGGGCAAGAGCCGCACGGAGATCACCGCCTGCCTCAAGGACCAGGTCACCCTGATCTGCGAGTCCTTCGGTGAGCTGGAACTGATCGACGAGCTGGCCGCCGGCCTGGGCCGCACCGCGGACGTGGTGCTGCGCGTCAACCCGAGCTTCGCGGTCAAGGGCAGCGGGCTGACGATGGGCGGCAAGCCCCGGCAGTTCGGCATCGACGAGCAGGCCCTGCTGGACGCCCCGGATCTGGCCGCGCGCCACGCCAACATCCGGCTGTGCGGCTTCCAGACCTACATGGGCACCCGCATCCTCTCCGCCGCGGTGGTCGAGGAGAACACCTCGCGCATCCTGGACCTGGCCGAGCGGCTGTCCGAACGGCTCGGTGTCCCGCTGGACATCGTGGACGTCGGCGGCGGCCTGGGCGTGGCCTACTTCCCCGGCGAGAGCGATCTCGACCCGGTCGAGGTCGCCGAGCTGGTCAACCCGCACTTCGAGCGGTTCACCGAGCGCCACCCCCGGACCAGGCTGGTCATGGAGCTGGGCCGGTTCCTCGTCGGGCACAGCGGCACCTACGCCGTGCGGGTCCGCTACGTCAAGGAGTCCATGGGCGAGCGGTTCGCCGTCGCCGACGGCGGCACCAACCACCACATGGCGGCCGTCGGCATCGGCTCCTTCGTCAAGCGGAACTTCCCGATGCGGCTGCTCAACCGGGCCGCCGCGGGTGGTGAGGGCGTGCCCTGGAACGTCACCGGCCCGCTGTGCACCCCCAACGACACCCTCGGCAAGGCCGTCTCGCTTCCCGAGGACCTCGCCCCCGGGGACATCGTCGGTGTGGAGCGGTCCGGCGCCTACGGACCCACCGCGTCTCCGGTCCACTTCCTCAGCCACGGCTACCCCTCCGAGGTGCTGGTCCACGCCGGACGCGCCCATCTGGTGCGCAGCCGCGACGACGCGGAGTCGCTGCTGGGCAGCCAGATCCTCCACGACTTCGGCGCCCGGGACGGCGACGGCGAGCTCCCGGCCTGAGCCCCGGAGCCGCGCACCGCACCCCCTGTCCAACGCGACACCGCACCCCCGCACCACCCCACCGCACCACCGCACCGCA
>NZ_BHZI01000271.1 GCF_004305975.1 Streptomyces otsuchiensis | reverse complement strand
CTTCCCCTTCCGCTTCCGGCGACGCCGGCCGCCAGGGGCGGGGCCGTGCTCAGTCCACCGCCCCGGCGCGCGCGCCCTGCCCGCCGGCCTCGCCGTCGAGTGCGCCGTCCTCGTGCAGCAGCCGCTGCAACTCGCGCGCGGCGCGGGGCGGGGAGACGTCCCCGCGGTGGGCCACCGACACCGTGCGGTGCAGCCCCGGCGCGGTGAACGGTGTGATCCGCAACCCCGAGCGGTCCGCGGCCATCCGCGGCACCACGGCCACCCCCAGCCCAGCCCCGACCAGCGCCAGTACCGCGTCCATCTCACCGCCCTCGACCGCCAGGCGCGGTTCGAACCCCGCCGAGCGGCAGGCGCCGAGCGTCAGTTCCCGCAGGCCGTAGCCGTGGCGGAACATCACCATCGGAAGCCCGCGCAGATCCGGCACCGTGATCCGTCCCGTCGCGACCGGTGGTGGCCCGGACGGCGCGGAGACCACCACCAGGTCCTCCCGCAGCAGCTCGCGCGAGGTGAGCGCGGGCCCGCGGGCGGGCAGCGGGTCGATCACCAGGGCGAGGTCCAGCTCGCCCACGCCCAGCCCGCGCACCAGGTCCTGGGAGCCGCCCTCGGTGATGTGCAGCTCGACGCCCGGATAGCGGTCGTGGAACGTGCGCAGCAGCCGCGGCACCAGTCCCACACACAGGCTCGGCGTCGCACCCAGCCGCACCCGGCCCCGGCGCAGCCGTGCCACCTCCTGCACCTCGCGCCGCGCGGTGTCGGCGTCGGCGAGGATGCGGCGCGCCAGCGGCAGCAGCGCCTCGCCCGCGTCGGTGAGCGCCACATGACCGCGCGCCCGGTGGAACAGCTCCGTGCCCAGCTCGCGTTCCAGCGCCCGGATCTGCTGCGAGAGCGAGGGCTGGGCGACATGCTCACGCTCGGCCGCGCGGGTGAAATGCCGGGTGTCGGCGACGGCGGCGAAATAGCGGAGCTGGTGCAGCTGCATGGCCTCCAGCGTAGCGCGCCCATAGGCAGTGGCTATCGAAGAGAGCGTTTCTATGTCTTGGACTGATGCGGTGGGGGTTCTCTACCGTTCCGTTCATGGCTTCGGCGACCCAGCACCAGCGCCCCGCCCGGACGGAACGCAGCCCGTCCGTGGTGAACCTCCTGTGGCGTTCCACGATCGGCAAGAAGGCCGTCATGGCCGTCAGCGGTCTGGTCATGCTGCTCTACCTGGTCGCCCACATGCTGGGCAACCTCAAGATCTTCTTCGGCCCCGACGACTTCAACGGCTACGCCCACTGGCTGCGCACCATCGGCGAGCCCGCCCTGGGATACGAGTGGACGCTGTGGGTGGTCCGCGTCGTGCTGCTGGCGGCCGTGGTGCTGCACATCGTCGCCGCCTACCAGCTGAGCCGGCGTGACATCGCCGCGCGCCCCGTGGGCTACGCCCACCGAGGCGCGAGCCGGCTGCGGATGACCTTCGCGACCCGCACCATGCGCTGGGGCGGGGTGATCCTCGGGCTGTTCATCGTCTGGCACATCCTCGACCTGACCACCCTCACGGTGAACCCCCACGCGGAGCCCGGCCACCCCTACGAGAACGTCGTCGCGTCGTTCTCCACCTGGTACGGCAACACCATCTACATCGCCGCGATGCTCGCCCTCGGCCTGCACATCCGGCACGGCTTCGCCGCCGCCGCGCGCAGCCTCGGCGTCACCAGCGCCCGCCTCGCCGCCGGGCTGCGCGTCACCGCCAACGGCCTGGCGCTGGTCCTCACCGCCGGATTCCTCGCCGTGCCCCTCGCCGTCATGACGGGAGTCGTGAGCTGACCATGCAGGACCCCACCGCCGCCGCACCGCCCTACGCCGGGTACGAGGTCGGCACGCCGCTGGCCGACACCCGCGCGCCCGACGGGCCGCTCGCCGAGCGCTGGAACACCCGCCGGTTCACCGCCAAGCTGGTCAACCCCGCCAACCGGCGCAACCGCACGGTCATCGTGGTCGGCACCGGCCTGGCCGGCGGCGCCGCCGGCGCCACCCTCGCCGAACAGGGCTACCACGTCGTGCAGTTCTGCTACCAGGACTCACCGCGTCGCGCCCACTCCATCGCCGCCCAGGGCGGCATCAACGCCGCGAAGAACTACCGCAACGACGGCGACTCCGTGCGGCGCCTCTTCCACGACACCGTCAAGGGCGGCGACTTCCGCTCAAGGGAGTCCAACGTCCACCGCCTGGCCGAGGTCTCCACCGAGATCATCGACCAGTGCGTCGCCCAGGGCGTGCCCTTCGCCCGCGAGTACGGCGGACTGCTGGACACCCGCTCCTTCGGCGGCGTCCAGGTCTCCCGCACCTTCTACGCCCGCGGCCAGACCGGGCAGCAGCTCCTGCTCGGCGCCTACCAGGCGCTCTCCCGCCAGATCGCCGCCGGACGCGTCGAGATGCACCCGCGCTGCGAGATGCTCGACCTGATCGTGGTCGACGGACGCGCACGCGGGATCGTCGCCCGCGACCTGGTCACCGGCCGCATCGAGACCCACACCGCCGACGCCGTGGTGCTGGCCACCGGCGGCTACGGCAACGTCTTCCACCTCTCCACCAACGCCAAGAACTCCAACGCCACCGCCATCTGGCGCGCCCACCGGCGCGGAGCGCTCCTGGCCAACCCCTGCTTCACCCAGATCCACCCCACCTGCATCCCGCGCGCCGGCGACCACCAGTCCAAGCTGACCCTGATGAGCGAGTCGCTGCGCAACGACGGCCGCATCTGGGTCCCGCGCACCCCCGGCGACCACCGCCCGCCGCAGGACATCCCCGAGGACGAGCGCGACTACTACCTGGAGCGCGCCTACCCCGCCTTCGGCAACCTCGTCCCGCGCGACATCGCCTCCCGCGCCGCCAAGAACGTCTGCGACGAGGGGCGCGGCGTCGGCCCCGGCGGACAGGGCGTCTACCTCGACTTCGCCGACGCCATGGAACGGCTCGGCCGCAGGGCGGTCGAGGAGAAGTACGGCAACCTCTTCGAGATGTACGAGCGCATCACCGACGAGAGCCCGTACGAGACGCCCATGCGGATCTACCCCGCGATCCACTACACGATGGGCGGGCTCTGGGTCGACTACGACCTCCAGACCACCGTCCCCGGGCTGTTCGCCATCGGCGAGGCCAACTTCTCCGACCACGGGGCCAACCGACTCGGCGCCTCCGCCCTGATGCAGGGCCTGGCCGACGGCTACTTCATCCTCCCCGCCACCCTCGGGGACTACCTCGCCTCGCTCCCCGCCGACCTCACCCCGCGCGCCGAGATCGACGACGCGCACCCCGACGTCCGCGCCACCGTCGACGAGGTCGCCGACCGGCTGTGCGCCCTGCTGTCCAACAACGGCGACCGCAGCCCCGAGTCCTTCCAGAAGGAACTGGGCGAACTCCTGTGGGAGGAGTGCGGGATGGCCCGCGACGCCGACGGGCTCCGCCACGCGCTGGAGGAGATCCCCCGGCTGCGCGCCGAGTTCTGGCGGCGCATCCGCGTCCCGGGCAGCGGTGAGGCGTTCAACCAGTCGCTGGAGAAGGCCCATCGCGTCTCCGACTACCTGGAACTGGCCGAGCTGATGTGCCTGGACGCCCTGCACCGCGAGGAGTCCTGCGGCGGCCACTTCCGCTCCGAGAGCCAGACGGGGACCGGCGAGGCCGAGCGCGACGACGAGCGCTTCTCCTACGTCGCCGCCTGGGAGTTCACCGGCGAGGGAAAGCCGCCGGTGCTCCACCGCGAGGAACTCGACTTCGAGGACGTCCGGCCCAGTCAGCGGAGCTACGCGTGAGCGCGCCGCAGCCCGCAGCCGACGGTCCCCGCCCGCACGACAAGGGACGGAGCGCACGATGAACGCGCCGCACAGCACCAGCGACCGCACCCAGCCCGGAGCCACGGACGACGCCGAAACGACCGACGGCGCCGCGCACGGAACGACGGACGGCGCCGCGCACGGGGCCACCGACGGCATGGAGCTGACCCTGCGCATCTGGCGCCAGCCCGGCCCCGAGGAGCAGGGGGCCATGACCACCTACCGGGTCACCGGCATCTCACCCGACATGTCCTTCCTCGACATGCTCGACACCCTCAACGAACGCCTCATCGCCGAAGGCGACGAACCGGTCGCCTTCGACCACGACTGCCGCGAGGGCATCTGCGGCGCCTGCGGCATGGTCATCAACGGGCAGGCCCACGGCCCGCAGCCCACCACCACCTGCCAGCTCCACATGCGTCACTTCGACGACGGCGACACCATCGACGTCGAACCCTGGCGCGCCGCGGCGTTCCCCGTCATCCGCGACCTGGTCGTGGACCGCGGCGCCCTGGACCGGGTGATCGGCGCCGGCGGCTACATCACCGCGCCCACCGGCAGCGCCCCCGAGGCGCACGCCACCGCGGTGCCCAAGCCGGCCGCCGACACCGCGTTCGCCCACGCCGAGTGCATCGGCTGCGGCGCCTGCGTCGCCGCCTGCCCCAACGGCGCCGCGATGCTGTTCACCGCCGCCAAGGTCGTCCATCTCGGGGTGCTGCCCCAGGGTGCGCCCGAGCGCGAGAGCCGGGTGCTGGACATGGTCACCGCCATGGACGACGAGGGCTTCGGCGGCTGCACCCAGGTCGGTGCCTGCGCCACCGCGTGCCCCAAGGGCATCCCGTTCGAGTCGATCTCCGACATGAACCGCGAGTACCTGCGGGCGGTCCGCAAGGGCGGTCGCGGCTGAGCGGGGGCACGCGCGCGGCCAAGCCGGTCAGGTGCCCCAACAGCGGTGCTGGCCAGGGGATTTGTCAGTGGGCGCCGGTAGAATCGACAGTGTTCGAAGGGTTCGCCGACGCCTCCAGGAGGCTGCCGATGGCCGTTGTCGCACCGCTGATCCCGATCACCTCCGCACCCACGAAGAAGCGGCTCCCCGCCGGGCAGCCGCGCGCCTGGTACGAGTCGCACAACCGCCGGCTGAAGGCGCTGCGGCTGGCGACCGCGCTGCTCGACGCCGGCGTCTACCACCCCACCCAGGCCACCGACCGACGGATACGTGCCACCGCGTCGACGATCGGAGTGCGTCCGCCCTCCGACACCACCTGCCGACTGGTGCGCGTCCTGATGCTGCACTGATCCGGCACCGCGGAACGCCGGGCGGGGCGGGGCCGCATCCACGGTCCCGCCCCGCCTCGTCCTCGGCCACTTCCGGCCGCGCTCCGGTGGTCGGCCCGCCGGAGGCGCGCCATGCTGAGATCACGGACCGGGGCCGCGTACGGCTGCGGCGGCAGGCCGGTGGCGGCCCACCGGTCCCGGGCTCTCGGGCTGAAGGGCGGGCTCCATGGCGAACGGACCGACCGGCGTGGCCGTGGGGGCGGCGTCGACCACCCCGAGCACCGGCACTCCCCGGGGCCACCAGGCGACGCAGGGCCAGAAGGCGGCACCGGCCCACGAGACGACCGTCGCCGCACGCTTCGCCGAGATCGCCGCCCAGGCGGCCACCGGCCACCTCGACTGCCCGCCACCCGGCACCGGAGACACCGCACGCCGCTTCGACGTGCTGCGCCGCATCGCGGCGGAGGACCTCTCCCTCGGCCGCCTGGCCGAAGGGCACTTCGACGCGGTCGCCATCCTGCGCGAACTCGGCGACCGGCCGCCCGCGCCGGGGGAGCGCTGGGGCGTCTGGGCCGCCGAGCCGCCCGGCACCGGCGTCACGGCGCGCCGTGAAGGCAACGCCTGGAGCCTGACCGGTCTCAAGCGCTACTGCTCCGGCGCCCGCGCCTGCACCCACGCCCTGGTCACCGCCCGCAGCGGTGAGAACGAGCTGCTGCTGGCCGTCGAGCTGGACCCGGCCACCTGCGTCCCCGCCCCCGGCACCTGGCCGGCCGTGGGGATGGCGGCCTCCGACAGCCTCGACGTCCGCTTCCGGGGAGCCGCCGCCCGCGTCGTCGGAGCTCCCGGCGCCTACCTCCGCCGCCCGGGCTTCCACCACGGTGGAGTGGGGGTCGCCGCCTGCTGGCTCGGCGGCGCGGACGCGGTCGCCCGGGTGCTGTACGCCGCCGCTGCCCGTTCGGCCTCACCCCTCCGTGACTCCCATCTCGGCGCCGTCGAGATCGACCTGCGGGCCGCCTGGGCGGTCCTCGCCGAGGCGGCGGCCGAGATCGACGACGACCCGCTCGACCACCACGGCGGCGCCGCCGCCCGCGCGCTGCGCGCCCGCGGATGTGCCGCGGCGGCCTGCGCCCGCGTCCTGGACGGCACCGGGGAGGCCACCGGCGCCGGCCCGCTGTGCCACGACGCGCGGCACGCACGGGCCGTGGCCGACCTCACCGTCTACGTCCGCCAGCACCACGGCCGGCGCGACCTCGCCGCGCTCGGCGCGCACGTCAGCGGCAGGAGCGGCGATGACGGACCTTGACCCGATCCAGGCGCCGGGCACGCCCGAAGCGCGGTGGCGCGGCTGGCCCGGGTTCCAGGCGCTGCCCCGGCTGCCGCTGCCCGCGGAGGGCACCGTGGTCGTGATCGCCGCCCATCCCGACGACGAGGTGCTCGGCTTCGGCGGCACCATGGCCCGCCTCGCCGCCGACGGCCTGCGCGTCGTCAGCGTGTGCGCCACCGACGGCGAGGGCTCCCACCCCGGCAGCCGCGCGATGAGCGCCGGGCAACTGGCCCGTGCCCGGGCGAAGGAGCTGGACGAGGCGCTGGCACGGCTCGGTGTCACCGCACCGCCCCACCGGCTCGGGCTCCCCGACTCCGGCCTCGCCCGCCACGAGGCCGAGCTGACCCGGGCCCTGCTGCCGCTGGTCGCCGGGTCGGCGCTCGTCGCCGCGCCCTACACCGGAGACCGTCACCCCGACCACGAGGCCACCGGCCGGGCGGCCGTCGCCGCCGCCGCGCACACCGGGGTGCGGCTCGTGCAGTACCCGGTGTGGGCGTGGCACTGGTCCCGCCCCGAGGACCGGGACCCGCCCTGGCACGGCGCCGCCCGCGTCGACCTCGACACCGCCGCGCGGAGGCGCAAGGCCCGTGCCGTCGCCGCCTTCACCACCCAGATCCACCCGCTCGGCCCCGCGCCCGAGGACGCGGCGATCCTCCCGCCGTCCGAGCTGGACCACCACCTGCGTCCGTGGGAGACCGTGTTTCCATGAGCACACCGGCCGGCTACTTCGAGGCGATGTACCGAGGCGCCGAGGACCCCTGGCGCCTGCGGGACCGCTGGTACGAGCAGCGCAAATACGCCCTGACGGTGGCGTCGCTCCCGCTCCCCTCCTACCGCCGCGCCTTCGAGCCGGCGTGCTCGGTCGGCGAACTGACCGTGCGGCTCGCCGACCGCTGCGACTCCCTGCTCGCCGCCGACCGGGTCGCTTCGGCCGTGCGCACCACCCGGGCCCGCACCCAGGGAGTGCCGGGTGTCCGGGTGGCCGAGATGACGGTGCCCGAGCAGTGGCCCGAGGGAACCTTCGACCTGGTGGTGCTCTCCGAGCTCCTCTACTACTTCGACGAGGCCCGGCAGCGCGCGCTCGTCGACCGCGCCTGCGCCTCACTGGAACACGGCGGCACACTGGCGACCGTCCACTGGAACCACGCCGTCCCCGACCACCGGGGCACCGGAGCGGACATCGCCGACCGGCTGGCCCGGCGCGAGGGGCTGCGCCTGCTCACCGACCACCGGGAGCCCGACTTCACCCTCCAGATCCACGCCCGCCACGCGCCGGGCCAGCCGGTCGGCGATGTCCGCTCCGGTGCCCCGGTGGTCGGGGAC
>NZ_BHZI01000270.1 GCF_004305975.1 Streptomyces otsuchiensis | reverse complement strand
GCACCGGTCACCGCCGCGCCCACCCCGCTGCCCGACGGGCCGTCCCCGGGCGCCGTCGTCGCTGCCGCCGTCGTCGCCTCCCCGCCGCCGGCCGCCCAACCAGGCACGCCGCCCGGCCCGGCCGAGAGCCCCGCCGCCACCCGGTTCGGAGATCCGGCGCCGACGCCCCGCGCCCCCGGCCCGGCCGTGACCACCCCGGCCGAAACCCACGACGCCGCGTCCTTCCCGCTGGACGGCCGCGACCCGCGCCGCCCCGGTTAGTCCGGCCCCCGCCGTTCCGACGGCACCCCCGCCGTTCCGACGGCACCCCCGCGGAGCCGGCCGCCACCCAGCGCGCCCGGCGTCCGCCTCACCTCATCCAGCACGCGGCACCCGCCACCCCTGGGCGACCGCCGCGTGACCGGGCCCGCTCGGCCGGGCCGCACCACACCAGCGGTACGCACGATGGAGACGGAAGCATGACGGTGCTGAACTCGACCGCGGGGAACAACCCCCACCACGACCGCCCGTCGGAGGACTCCTCCGGCGGCGCACCCGCGGCAGCCCCCTACCGGCGGCTGGAAGCGCTGCTCGCCGCCACCGGTCACGGTGACCGCGACGCCTTCGGGCAGCTCTACGACCGCGTCGCCGGCCGGGTGACACAGACCGCGCTCGCCGTCGTGCGCGACCAGGCGCTTGCCGAGGACGTCGCACAGGAGACCATGCTGGAGGTGTGGAGCCACGCCGCCCGCTACCGCCCGGAACGCGGCAGCCCCTGGAGCTGGATCCTGCGCATCGCGCACCGACGCGCCATCGACCGGGTACGCCACGAACAGGCCCTGGCCGAACGGGAGACGCGCTGGGGACAGCGCGAGGAACTGGCGGTGCACGACCCGGTCGCCGACTACGTCGAGCGCTCCGCCGACGGGGACCGGGTACTGGACGGCCTCGACGCGCTGACCCCGCTCCAGCGCGAGGCGATCACCCTCGCCTACTACGAGGGCCTGAGCTACCCGCAGGTCGCCCGGCAGCTCGACATCCCACTGGGCACCGTCAAGACGCGGATGCGGGACGGCATGAAGCGGCTCAAGGCCCGGCTGCACCACGCCTCGGCCGGCTCGTCACGTCCGCGCCCCGGCACCGTGCGCCCGGCGGCGGGCTGACGGGCCGCTGCGGGCGGGTGGGCGGTGTCGGGCGATCGCGGTCGGGCGATCAGGACTGGGTGATCACGTCCGGGTGATCAGGGCTGGGAGGCCAGCTGGGACAGGCCCTCGGTGGCGATCCGCTCGAAGACCCGCTCGTCGGCCGCGAAGACCGAGTCCGCGATGGGCCAGTGCAGCAGCAGCTCCGTGAAGCCGAGTTCGCCGACCTGCCCGGCGAAGTCCACGAAAGCGTCGACCGACGAGAGCGGCCGGTGCGGCGTGAAACCGGTCAGCAGCGCCTTGCCGATCGCGGACGGCTCGCGGCCCGCTTCCGCGCAGGCGGCCGACAGGTTGTCCACCTGGCGGGCGAGCGCCGCCACCGACTCCTTCTCGCCGCCCTCGGCGGCGGCCGGGTCGCCGGTGGTGATCCACGCCTGGCCGTGCCGCGCGGCGAGCCGCATCCCGCGCGGGCCGGTGGCGGCGACCGCGAACGGCAGCCGTGGCCGCTGCACGCACCCGGGGATGTTGCGGACCTCGCGCGCCGAGTAGAAGTCGCCCTGGAACGAGACGCCACCCGGACCGCTCTCACTGAGCAGCCGGTCCAGCAGCGGAACGAACTCCCCGAACCGGTCGGCGCGTTCACGCGGCGTCCAGGCGTCGTGGCCGAGCGCGGTGGCGTCGAAACCGCTGCCGCCGGCGCCGATGCCGAGGGTGATCCGGCCGTCGGCCACATCGTCCAGGGTGATGAGCTCCTTGGCCAGCGTCACCGGGTGGCGGAAGTTGGGCGAGGTGACCATGGTCCCCAGCCGCAGCCGGTCGGTGGCCGCCGCGGCGGCGGTCAGTGTCGGGATCGCACCGAACCAGGGGCCGTCGCGGAAACTGCGCCAGCTCAGGTGGTCATAGGTGTACGCGGTGTCGAACCCGAGCTCCTCGGCCCGCTGCCAGACCTGCCTGCCCCCCTGGGACCAGCGACGTACCGGCAGGATCACGGTGGACAGCCGCAGCCGAGCGGCGGGGGAAACAGCCATGGGAGGCAGAGTAAGCCATTCGGACCCCACGCAACCCCCGCCGCGAAACGCCACGCCCGGCCCTCACGGGCGGTCGCCGAACGGCTACCGCAGGCCGCGTCCAGGCGGCCGCCGAGACGTGCTGAATGAGCCGAAGGCAGGCTCGCTGACGTGACCGGGCGATACCGAAACGGCGCCGCTCGGCGAGCCGGTCGCGGCTGGCGACGAACGGGGAAGGTCCCAGGTTCACACGGGCCGCAGCGCCGCTTCGACCTATGATGCGACGTCACGATGGACACCATCGACCCTCGCCTCCTGCACTTCACTCATGTGGAGAATCTTGCGGGGATCGCGGCGTCCGGACTTGTAGCCGACCAGCACAAACCCACCGGAACCGTTGAGTGTGCCGACTTAAGCATCAAGGAACGGCGTCGCAGCCAGCCCGTGCTGGCGGGCCCCGGAGGCGCGGTCGCCGACTACGCGCCCTTCTATTTCGCACCGCGTTCGCCGATGCTGTATCGCATCCACAAGGGCGGTGTGGAGACCTATGAGGGACGGCAGGATGAGCTCGTCTACTTGGTGTCCCGTGTGTCACAGGTCGAGCGACATGCCCTCGGCTGGGCTGCGACCGACCGGAATGCCGCGCTCGCGACGGCCAGGTACACGGATAAGGTGCACCTTCTCCCCTCGCATGTCGACTGGGAGGTCATGGAAGCCATGACCTGGACGAACACCCCTACCGATGGATCGCGGCGCGAACGTCGGATGGCGGAGTTCCTGGTCCACCGGGCGCTCCCGTGGACCGCAATCGTTGGCATAGTGGTCCAGACACCCGCCCTGGAGGCGAAGGTCAGGTCGGTCATTGCCACCGCCGGTCACAAGCCGCCAGTCGCTGTCCTACCTGCGTGGTACTTCTAGGTGCTACCGGGCGGCATCGTTTGCGACCCTGGAGAAGACATGAGGGGAGGCAACGACAATGATCACGGAGAGTCACGGCAATCTGCTCCGCGATGACGCACAGGCTCTGGTGAACACCGTCAATACCGTGGGTGTCATGGGCAAGGGCATCGCCTTGCAGTTCAAGCGGGCCTTCCCACATGTCTTCGATGCCTATGCTGCTGCCTGTGAGGCAGGCGAGGTTCGACCGGGTGTCATCCAGCCAGTCGCCCTCCCAGAGGGGCGCTGGGTGCTGAACTTCCCCACCAAGAGGCACTGGCGTCAACCGTCACGCATGGAGGACATCTGCGCCGGCCTGGACGATCTCGTGCGTGTGGTCGGCGAACTGAAGATCACGAGTGTTGCGGTGCCTCCACTCGGCTGCGGCAACGGCGGTCTGCCTTGGTCAGATGTGCGAGCCCTGATCATCGCGAAGCTCCAGGTACTCGACGCTGACATCCGCCTCTACGGTCTGGGTACTCCCCCTGCGGCGGACATGCCTATCGCGACAGCCGCCCCGGTGCTGAACCAGCAGCGAGCCAGGTTCCTGGCCGCGATGCGGCGGTACATCGCGAGTGCGTGGGCCGCAGGCATCACCGAGGCACCCAAAGCATCTCTGCTGGAGTTTCACAAGATCGCTTATCTTCTGCAGTGCGCTGGAATCAATCTTGACCTGCGGTTCGAAGCTGGACACTACGGCCCTTACTCCAGCGGTCTTGATCGAGCGATCGCGGCGATGGAAGGCCACCAGATCATTGGCTTCGGTGATGGCACCGGCGGGGCGCGTGCCGACATCGAGCTGCGCCCATGTGCGGCTGAGGACGCCGAAAAGGCTGTCAGCGGGGACACCGATTTCGAGCACGCCTGGGCTCAGGTCAGCCAGGTATTCGCCGGGTACGAGTATCCCGAGGGCATGGAACTGCTGGCCAGTGTGCACTACCTGGCCACCCAGGATGCCGGGGGCCCCCGGATCCCGGCTGAGGTGGCACGGGATCTCGCCGCGTGGAGTGCGCGCAAACGCCGCCTCTTTCCCGCGAAGGATGCCTCAGAAGCGTGGACCAGGCTTGATGACACACGCTTCTTCTCGGCAGCTGCTCGCTAGCCGCGATCGACCGCGGTAGCGCGCGGTGCCTGCTCCGCGGGTTCGTCGGTGACGCGCGCCCGGCGCGGTACGGAAGTGTCCGCCCATGTGTGGACCGAGGCGCAGCGGTCCGGGCCCCGAGAGCCCACCGCGACAGCCGCCCCGGTGCTGAATCAGCGGCGAGCCAGATTATTGGCGGGACCGGTGGCCTCCGCCGCGTTCGTGACCGACCGCACATCCTGCTGCCCGGGCCGTCGTGGTCCCCGTCGTTGCGTCGGCTGTCGACGCGCGGGTTGTGCCGGGTGGACGCCGACCGGTCAGTGGGCGGTGTCGGCGGGGTGGGGGCCGAGGCGGTCGAGGGCGCGTGCGCCCACGGTCTCCAGGTCGGCGCCCTGCGCCATGAGCAGCTTGCTGCCGACGCAGTCGCCGTCCACGGTCAGCGCCGCCAGCAGGTGCCCCGGCTCGACGGCGTCGTGCCCACGCCGTTCGGCGAGTTGCTGGGCGTGCACGACCAGCAACTGGACCCGGTCCATGAGCGGGAGCTGCCGGTGCGGTGAGACGGGCAGTACGGGGCGCTGTTCGCGCAGCAGCCGCAGCCCGGTGGCGTGGTCGACGCCGGCCTCGGTGAGCGTGGTGCCGACGGCGGGGTCCGCGGTCCGCAGGGAGAGGGCGAGCAGCACGTGCTCCGTGCCGATCTCGTCCAGCCCGGTGGCGCAGGCTTCACGCTGGGCCTGCTGGAGCGTGTCGTGGGCGGCGGCGTCCAGCCAGTGCGTGGGGTGGGTCCGTTCCCCGGCCGGGAGCGGGCGCTGCGGCGTCTCGTCGAGGTTCATCGGATGGAAGCGGACGACGTGTTCCGCCGTCCGCTCGCCGTCGACGCCCAGCCGGTCCAGCAGCCGCGCGGTGGGCAACGCGGCGCCCCGCTGGGTGGTGCCGATCAGCGCCAGCAGCATGTGGCCGGTGCCGATGCTGTTGTGCCGCAGGCGCAGCGACTCGCGCAGCGCGTCCTCCAGCACGCCCTTCATGATGTCGCTGAAGGGAACGTGGTCCTCGGGGGGCGGCGGGCCGACCTGCGCCATGCCGGCCAGGGTCGTGGCCAGCTCACGCTCGTCCACACCCTGGCTCCGCAGTGCGTAGACGGGTATGTCGTGGCTCGTCTCCACCAGGGCGATCAGCGTGTGTTCCGGCTGGATGGTGGGGCTGCCGAGCGAGCGTGCCTGTTCCACGGAGCGGACGGTGGCGAGGCGCAGGCGGTCGGTGAATCGTTCGAACATCGCTGGTGGTTCCCGCCCTTGGTGGTGTGCCACGTGGGCGCGTGGCCCCCGTCCGGTCCGGCCATCGTAGTGACGGGACCGGACGGGGCTTCGAGCGCGTTCGAGGGGCGGGGCGTTGTGGACACGGGTATACCGGCCGTCCTGGGCGGGCCGTTCGCGGGCCGCCGTCGTGGGCTTCGCCGCCGTGCCGCCGGGCGGCTGAACGGGACGGCGACCGCCGTACCGGGAGGGTCTTTGTCCGGACGAATCCCCCGATCTGCGTGGCTCATCCGTGACTACCTCTGCACACATGTGCTGGCATATGCGCGAGGATTATGGCTGTGACCGACACTCCTCCCGCACGCCCCCAGCCGGCACGACGTCCACGACTCATCGCCACCGACCTCGACGGAACCCTCCTCCGCGACGACAAGACCGTCTCCGCGCGCACCCTCGAAGCCCTGGCCGCCGCCTCGGACGCCGGGATCGAGACGGTGTTCGTCACCGGCCGGCCCACCCGCTGGATGCACGTGGTGGGCGACGTACGCGACCGGACGGTCGCGATCTGCGCCAACGGCGCCGTGGTGGTCGACCTCGCCGACGGGCGGCTGATGGAGGTCCATCCGCTCGCCCACGGGGACGCGCTGGCCACGGCAGCGGCCCTGCGAGCCGGCATACCGGGCATCACGTTCGCGGTGGAGCGCACCACGGGCATCCACTACGAGCCCGACTATCCGCCGTTCTTCCCCGACCCCCACGCCGACATCGCTCCGGTGGAGAAGCTGCTCGCACCGGGGCCGCCCTACGCGGGAGCGCCGGTCATCAAGCTCCTGGCACGGCACACCACCATGGACCCGGACGACCTGCTCGCCCGTGCCCGGGAAATCGCTCCCGGATACGGGGAGTTCACCCGTTCCAGCCCGTCCGCCCTGCTGGAGGTGAGCCGAGCCGGGGTCAGCAAGGCCACCACCCTCGCCGCGTACTGCGCCCGGCGCGGACTCGGGCCGGGCGACGTCGTGGCGTTCGGGGACATGCCCAACGACCTGGCGATGCTCACCTGGGCGGGCCGCTCCTACGCGATGGCCAACGCCCATCCCGACGTGCTGGCCGTCACCACCCACCGGACCGGCGCCAACAGCGATGACGGCGTCGCGGCGGCGATCGAGGCGATGCTGGCCGAGTCGGTTGCCGCTCCCGGCCGGCCCGAGTCCGCAGCCCCGGGCACCACCTCCCCGGCGCGTGTCCGGACCCCGGCGGCCGTTACCTGAACGACCGCTGCGGTGCAGGGGTGTTGGGGGTGCCGGGGCGCTCAGCCGGGTTGCGGCACCTGACGCGGGGCGGCGTGCGCGGCACGGGCCACCGGTGCCGTCCCGGCGGGCCGGGCGGGCAGAAGTGCCGCGACCTGGCGGGCCACCGTGCGCGGGTCGGTGCCCAGTGCCCGCAGCAGTGAGCTGCCCGCGCACGTCCCGTCCGAGGTCAGCGCGGCCAGCAGGTGCCCCGGCTCGATCGCGTCGTGCCCCAACGTCCGCGCCCAGACATGGGCGTGGCCCACCAGCACCGACACCTCGGGTGCCGGCCGCAACCCCGCGTACGGGTGCGGCGGCAGCTCCGGCAGCCGCTCGCGCAGCCCGCGCAGCGCGGCGTCCGCCGTGACGCCCGCCGAGCCGAGTGCCCGGCCGGCCGCGCCCGGTCCGCGCACCGCCAGCGCCAGCAGCAGGTGGTCGCTCCCGAAGTCGCCCGTGCCCGAGGCGTTGGCCTCGCGCTGCGCCTGGAGCAGCACCTGGAAGGTCTCCTCGGTGAACCAGTGCGAGACATGGGTCCGCTGCGCGGCGGGCATCGGCCGCCGCGCGGGCACCCCGGCCGGGGCCACCGGGTGGAAGCGGACGACCTCCGCCGCCGTCCGGCGGTGGTCCACGCGGAACCGCGCCAGGGACGCGGCGGCCCCCGTCCCGGGGGTGACGATCAGGGCCAGCAGCTGGTGGCCGGTGCCGACGCTGTCGTGCCCCAGGACCGTCGCCTCGCGCTCCGCCCGTGCCAGAGCGCGTCGCGTCTCCTCGGCGAACGGGACGGACCGCTCCGTGCGCTGCGGTCCCGGCGTCGCCGACGCCTCGATGTACCGGGCCAGTTGGCCGATATCGACTCCCTGGCCGCGCAGCGCGTGAGCGGCCAGGTCGTCACCGGAGCGGGTGATCGCCAGCAGCAGGTGCTCGGTACGGATCTCCCGGCTGCCGAGTCCGCGTGCCTCCGCCGCGGCGTCGGTCACCGCACGCCGCAGTCGATCGGTGAACTTCTGGAACATCCGCTCCCCTGCCGCCCCGCCCCGCGCCCCGTCCCGTGCCACACCC
>NZ_BHZI01000269.1 GCF_004305975.1 Streptomyces otsuchiensis | reverse complement strand
GAGGGGGTATTGGTCGGGGAGGCCGTCATCTCGG
This sequence comes from Streptomyces otsuchiensis, assembly GCF_004305975.1. Taxonomy (GTDB): domain Bacteria; phylum Actinomycetota; class Actinomycetes; order Streptomycetales; family Streptomycetaceae; genus Streptomyces; species Streptomyces otsuchiensis. The sequence goes on along the minus strand of NZ_BHZI01000269.1, from coordinate 7,726 downwards.
GGTCCTTGGGTGTGCGCGGTCGCGTCGGAGGGTGTTCGGCGCGGATGTTCAGGTACGGCGTCGTCGTGGCGTCAGGGTGTCGTGGCGTCGCGGTGTCGCGGTGTCGTGGCGTCGCGGTGTCGTGGCGTCGCGGTGTCGTGGCGACTAGGGGCGGTCCGCCAACGGGGACGCCTGGTGGACCAGCTGTGCCGACCGGTTGCCGAGTTTCCGGTGCATCAGCAGCGCCCGGCCCTTGGGCCGCTTCGCCGGCCTGACGCCCCAGATCGGCGTCTCGTCACGCGGCACGCTCAGCAGCGCGGCGGGGAAGTTCAGCTCCTTCATCCGGCTGAGCACCGGGTCGGCGACGGCGCGCGAGGCACCGCCCGCCTGGCGGGTGATGTAGAGGTGCAGGCCGATACCGCGGGCCTGCGGCAGGTAGTCCAGGAGCAGCCGCAGCGGGTTCCCGGCGGAGGTGGAGACCAGGTCGTAGTCGTCGACCAGCAGGTAGATCTCCGCTCCCGTCCACCAGGTGCGGTCCCTCAGCTGCTCCGGGGTGACGTCCGGGCCGGGGAGCCGCTTCTTCAGCCCTTGGGCGATACCGCCGACGATCTCCATCGACCGCTCGTGGCCGGTGGAGTAACCCAGCAGGCTCGGCCCGTCGAACTCCCGCAGCAGCGACATCCGGTGGTCCAGGATGATCAGCTTCGCTTCCTCCGGGGTGTGACGGTCCACCACCTGCCGGGCGACGGAGCGCAGCAGCGCGGTCTTGCCGGACTCGGTGTCGCCGATGACGATCATTCCCGCGTCCTCGCCCGGGGTGAAGACGACCGGTTCCAGGCGGTTGCCCTCCAGGCCGACCACGACACCACGGCGGCGGTCGTCGGACGGCACCATGGCCAGGTCCAGGCGCGGCGGCAGCATCCGGACCGGCGGGGCCTGCTCGCCCGGCCACTCCTCGCCGACACGACGCACCAGATGGCTGACGCCCTCGGCCAGTCCCTCGTCGGTGCGGCGGCCGTCGACGCGGGGCACCGCCGTGAGGAAGTGCAGCTTGTCGGAGGTGAGTCCGCGTCCGGGCTTGCCGGTGGGGATGGTGCGCTGCAACTTGCGGTCCACCTCGGAGTCCAGGGCGTCACCGAGCTTCAGCTCGACCTTGGTGCCCATGAGGTCGCGCATCGCCATCCGCAGGTCCATCCAGCGGTTGCCGGTGACGACGAGGTGGATGCCGTAGGTCAGCATCCGGCCCGCGACCGCGAGCAGGTGGCCCTCCAGCGCTTCGAAGCTCTGCCGCAGCACCTGCCAGCCGTCGACCACCAGGAAGACGTCACCGAACGGGTCGTCCAGGTACTCGCCCCGGGCGCGCGCGGCGCGGTAGGTCGCCATGGAGTCCACGCCCAGCTCGCGGAAGCGCGCCTCGCGGTTCTCCATGATCTCCAGCACCTCGGCGACGGTGCGGTTGACGCTCTCGGCGTCGGTGCGGCCCGCGACCCCGCCGACGTGCGGGAGCTTGGCCAGTGGGAAGAGCGTGCCGCTGAAGTCCAGGCAGTAGAACTGGACTTCCTGCGGGGTGTGGCGCAGCGCCAGGGAGGTCACCAGCGCCCGCACCGCCGTCGACTTGCCGGAGTGCGGTCCGCCGATGACGGCGGTGTGCCCGCCGGCGCCGGAGAGGTCCAGCTCCAGCGCATCGCGGCGCTGGTGGAACGGCTTGTCGACGATACCGAGCAGCGCGGTGAGCGACGGGCGGCTCGGGGACGCTCCGAAGCCCCGGCCGTCGCGGACCATGAGGTCGCCGAAGAGCACGTCCATGGAGTCCGGCTCCTCCAGCGGCGGCATCCACACCTGGTGCGCCTGCGGGCCCTGGCCGGTCATCTGCTCGACCATGACGCCCAGCACCGTGCTGCCCAGCTCCTCGCCCTCCCCGAACTCGTCAGCCTCACGGACCGGTTCGGGCTCGGGCGCCCGCTGCTCATCGGGCACCGGCACATAGCCGGCGGGAAACGGCCGGACGGCGAGGGCGCCGCCGAGCCCTCCGGCGCTCTCCCCGTCGTCGGAACGGTAGGGGCCCGAGACGTAGGCGGCGCGGAACCGCTTGAGGTTGCCGGTGTCGGTCTTGAGGAAGCCGTGGCCCGGCGCGCTCGGCAGATGGTGGGCGTCGCCCACGCCGATCGCCGCCCGGCTCTCCTGCTCGGAGAAGGTCCGCAGGCCGATGCGGTAGGAGAGGTGGGCCTCCAGTCCGCGCAGCCGCCCCTCGTCCAGCCGCTGGGAGGCCAGCAGTAGATGCAGGCCCAGCGAGCGGCCGAGGCGGCCGATCTGGACGAAGAGGTCCGCGAAGTCCGGCTTCTGGGAGAGCAGTTCGGAGAACTCGTCCACCACGATGAACAGGCTGGGCAGGGGCGGGAGACCGGCGCCGCGCTGCCGCGCGCGCTCGTAGTCACGGATGGAGACCAGGTTGCCGGCGTCACGCAGCACCTCCTGGCGGCGGTTCATCTCACCGGACAGCGCCTCCTTCATCCGGTCCACCAGGCTGAGGTTGTCCTCCAGGTTGGTGATGACCGCGGCGACGTGCGGGAGTTCGGCCATGCCCGCGAAGGTCGCGCCGCCCTTGAAGTCCACCAGCACCAGGTTCAGCTGGTCGGAGGAGTGGGTGGCGGCCATTCCGAGGACCAGGGTGCGCAGCAGCTCCGACTTGCCGGAGCCGGTGGCGCCGACCAGGAGACCGTGCGGCCCCATGCCGTTCTGCGCGGACTCCTTGATGTCGAGATCCAGCAGGCCGCCGTCGGCCGAGACGCCGATCGGGACACGCAGCCGGTCCCGCATCGGTCGGGAGCGCCAGAGGGTGTCCAGGTCCAGGCGGCCCGGGTCGGCGATCGCGAGCAGGGAGGGCAGGGTGTTGTCGGCGGTGGCGAGGTCCTCGACGTCCCCGACCGTGGTGGCGACCTCCGGCCGCAGATGCGCCAGCTGCTCGGCCAGCGCCGCCGTCTCCGGCACCGACAGGCCGTCCGCCTCGCCGAGTTCGTCACTCGACTCCCCGGCCAGCACCGACAGCGTGCCGAACTCGGCCACCTCCAGCCGGACGCCGTGCGTACCGGTGAGCGCGGCCGCGTGCCCGCCGACGTCCAGCACGGTGACGCCCTGGAGACCGTTGGGGTCGAGCAGCGCCTCGGTACCCAGCACCACGCCGCCGTCGACCACGACCAGCAGCTGCGGCAGTTCGGGGTCGGGCGCCGCGTTGCGGTTGAACCGGGTGCGCCTGGTCAGCTCGGCCCCGAGCCACTCCTCCAGCACCGACAGGCTGGAGTGCATCATCCGCACCGGGCCGGCGTTGTCGTTCTCCTCCGGATGGTGGATGTGCGGCAGCCACTTGGCCCAGCCCCACTCCTCCCCCTCGATGTCACGGGTGCACACCAGCAGCCGCAGGTTGGTCGGCGAGTGGAAGGTGACCGCGTGCGCGACGATCGCCCGGAAGAAGGCGCGCGCGGCGTCGGACCCGGGCTCTTCGGGAGTACAGGAGACCGAGGCGAACCGGCGCAGGGCGAGCTGGACCGGCAGGCCGGGGACGACCGAGTGCGCGTCGATGAAGCGCTTGAGCGCCACCGAGGCCAGCGGGTCCAGATCCTCGGCCGGCGCCGACTCCCCCGGTACGAGCGGCGTCGCCAGGTAGCGCGGACCACTGCCGACCCGCACCACGCCGAAGTCGTCGTCGGAGGCGCGCCGTTCCCACAGCCGGGGACTGGCCGCCACCGTCCACAGGCCACCGGGCGGCGGGGCGCTCCACTCCAGCGCCTCCCGCTGGGCGCGGGCCGTCTCCCGCACATCGACGCGGGTGCGCTCCAGATACCGCAGGTACTGCCGACGCTCCTGCCGCGCCTTGGACTTGGCGTTGCCCTTCTGCCGGATGACGCTGCCGACCACCATCGCGATGCAGGAGACCAGGAACATGCCACCGATGGCGTAGCCGATCGCGCCACGGTCCATGGTGAGCATGTACAGCACGGAGCCGAGCCCGGAGACGGCGGGCAGCGCCACCATCCAGACGTTGGCGTCCTCCGGCTCCGGCAGCTCCGGCGGCGCCTTGAGCACCAGCTCATCCTGCGGCACAGCGGGACGCGCCACCCGCTGCGGGCGACGGAAGACTGTGGTGGGGGTGGTCACTTTCTCATGCCTCACTGTGGGACCGGATTCTACGAGAGATCACTTCTCGTAACGCAACCAGTCGGCCTTACCCGTGTAGTCGTCGAGTTCCAGGAGGTCCTGCCACTCGTTCAGATCACGATTGGACAGAGGAATGGAGTTTCCCTCTTCGTAGTAATCAATCAACGACGCAGGATTAGGGAGACCGGGGTCACTGGGAATACCCCCTCCATGCAGGTCTTCGTAGTTTTCTTCGAACGCCGCACGGCGATCATCCGACAAACCACCGGAACTGTACGCATCATACGCACCAGCAACGACAGCGTGACGCGCGATCTCCTCCTGTGCGAACTGCGTTGTTCGGGCGTGCTGCTCGAGCGCGCTTTCTTTATCGGAACTAGGCGCCCCGTATGCGGCTTTCACAACATCCGAAGCGGTGTTGTAAACATTGGTCGCCGTGTCACCATCAATGAATCTCCCACCTGCACCCAGAGCAGTGGTGAAGAACTTATGCACAAGCTCATCCTGCTTCGCCTTGTGATCGGAGAAGTGAGAGATTGTCGCCCTTTCACCCTCACTCAACGCCTGCGAGAGATTGTGAATCGACTCGAACGTATTGGTGACTTCCCCCGTCGCCTCAGTCGCGAAGAAATCGGCCGCGAGTTCACGCTGCTTTTCGTTCACTCCCTCCTTGAAGGTGAGATTCAGATCGCCATCAAGCAGCGCTACTCCCGTGAAGATGTCATCCCGATTACCCCATGCCGTTCCGCCGTCGAAGCCGTACATCGAATCGAGCTCCTGAAGCGCGAGCCCCGAGAATGCCTCCTGGAATCCACGCAGATCAGTCGGGTGCTGGAGCAGGTCGGCCGGGCTGTGCCCGAGGAGGGGCGCACCCCAGTCCCCGTCCAAGCGGGACAGATCCTCAGCGTAGAAGTCGATCACCTCGCGGGCGATGCCGCTGTCCTGTTGCCCAGCGACAAGCATCACGGCACCCGCGCCAGTACTGTCGGCCCACGGCCCCGCTAGCAGCGTCTCCTTGTCGTCGGGGTTCCTCATCAGTGCGAGGGAGACATCCGAGTTGAGGGAAACAGAGTGCAGAAGCCCACTGCTACCAGTGTTCTCCCAAGCCGGGCTACTGAAGTGGCCATCCTTATGAAGGAACACTCGATCGTTGTTGAGTTCCTCGACGCGTCGCTGGACGGACAGCGCGGCATCAGCCTGCAGTTCAGCGAACGCGTCACCGGGAGGAACGGTTGCATGACCCATGAGGCCACCGAAGCCATTGAAGCGCTCAAGATCCTCGATCTCTTCAAGCTTTTCGTCATAGCGGTACATGAACTCCGCAATGGAGTCCGGCATTTGTATATAGCGGTCACTGCGCCCTGGCTCGATTCCACCCACCGCAGGGTCCAGCATGATGTTGATGCTGTTGGCAACACTGGTCGAAATGGCGTCGAATCGGCCCTGGAGGTCCTCGCTCACCTCCAAGTTGCCCAACCGTGCGAGATCATCCGCGCTCAGACTCTCGTAGAGTTCACGGAGGTATCTGGACTCCGATGCCGACATCTGGCCGATCGGATTGCCGTTCTCGTCGTACAGGTCAGCCGCGATGGCTCCGAGGAATCCGGACACGCGCTCCAGACTGGCGACAGCATCCGCGTCGTCGGGGTTCTCCTCGAGCGCTTCTACAGCTTCGTTCAGAGCCTGTGCGTGGTACTCGGCCATCTCCGGTGTGTGCCAGATGCCCAGAGGGCTGTCGGCCATGTCGTAGCCGTTGTCGGTGAGCTCCGCGCCGTAGGTGGTCAGGGTGGAGCGGTAGCTCTCGATATGCCCGTCGATGGCTGCAGCGGTGGCTTCGGCGTCCTCAACCGCCGCGTCCAGGTGGTGCTGCCGAATGGTCACGATAATATCGTCGGGCAAACTGAAGACACCGGTCGGCTCCTCGTGGGCGAGCTGCCGTGCCGGGTTCGCCGCACTGGACCCATCCGGCTTAAGGAGCACCACCGGCTCTGGGACGGCCATGTCGTTGTACTCATCGACACCATTCTGGAGCGCCGTGAACCAGAGGTTCAGTTCGTCCACGGCGGCCTGGCGGTGGTCGGCCACCTTGGTGTTGAGGCTGCCGTGCGCGTAGATCTCGTCGTCCACCTCCTGCACGGTGTCCTCCGCCAGGGTCACGGTCTTGCCGAGGATGTCGACGGTCGACTCCAGCTCGGGGGTGGCGAGGTTGCCCTTCGTCTCCGCCAGGCGTCCTTCGGCGTCGGCGAGGTCGTCCGAGTTGAACTGGGCCGCGCCCTGGTGCTCCTCGGTGGCGAGTTCGGCGAGTTCCTCGGCGCTGCCCGCCTCCTCCGCCGCCATCGCGTAGGAGAGTGCGGCCTCGGCGATGTCCTCGACATCGACCTCGTCGACGAAGTCGTCCCGGAGCTCCCATGGGTCCTGGGAGGCCGCGGCCTTGACGTCCTCGTTGTCGAAGTGGACACCCTGCGTCACGCTTGCTCCTGCGGCTTGCTACCGGGCCGCGGGCGGGAAGCCGGCGGCGGATCGTGGTGAGTGCGCCGTCCCTCCGAAAAGGGGCGCCACGCGGTCAGATGGCGTCCGCGACGCCCTGGTCGGGGGCGTTCGCCCCACGGATGATGGCGGAGGACTGCCCATCGAGGTCGTGCGAGAACCCGGCGGCACCGTGGTCGCCGTCCCCCATGACCTCGCGCCCTTCCGACGCCGCCTCGGCGCCTCGGGCGTGCACGTCGCGGGCGCCGTTCAGTGCGCCCACGAACTCGGTCGCGCCGCCGTAGCTGGCTGGCGTGGCGTTGACGCGGCTCACCGCGCGGTGGGCCTCCTCGGCGGCGCCGGCAGCGGTGTAGCTGCTGCGTCCCGCCGACTCCAGGCCGTCGGAATCCACCCACAGACCGTCGTTCATCTCTCGCTCCCCTGTGTGCTGTGCGGCTCGGGCTACTCGCCGAGCACGCCGCCGGTGGCGCGGCGGTCGGACTCCCAGACCGAGCGGTTCTCAGTCAGGTCGTTGGTGCCCTTCTCCCGCTTGCGGTCCTTGCCGGCCCGCGCCGAGGTCGGGGCCGGAGCCGGGCTGCCGCCGAGTTGGTGGCGGGCGGCGGCCGCCGCGCGGGCTCCGTGGGCGGACCCGCCGGGGCCCGCCGTGAAGGAGCGCGCGCCACCGGAAGACGGCGTGACCGGGCGCGCCGTGGTGTTGCGGGCGGTGGGCGAACCAGCGCGTCCCGCGCCGGTGTTGCCGCCCGCGGGCGGGGCGAAGCCCCGGGCGCCCTGGGCCAGCGGTGCCCCGGCGCGCGCCGCCGCCGCCGAACGGGCGGAAGAGGATGCCTTGGCCCCCGACGATCCGGGCGCGGGCCCGGCCGCCCGCTGCCCGGCACCGGCGCCACCGGCGCCGGCCGTGCGCCCGCCCTGGCCGCTCCCCGGCGGCGGGGTGAAGGGCCGGCCGCCCTGCGCCGACTCGTGCGTGGCGAAGCGGGAGGCGACTCCGGCCCGGTGGCGGAGGTTGCGGGCCGCCTGGTTCATCATCTGGCCGCGTGCCGGGCCGGAGTTGCCGACGCTGGGCGGCATCGTCCCCCCGTACATCCCCGCCATGCCCGCCCCCGCGCCGACG